>NZ_DAOLAJ010000018.1:0-52325 GCF_035325185.1 Enterovirga sp.
AGGTGATCGACGGCGATTTCGGCGGCGGCGCGGCTGTCCAGCACCACCGCGTGCGGCGCGCCGGCGAGCTGGCGATTGAGCAGCACGAACGGCACCCGCGCCGCTTCCAGTTCGTCGCGCAGCAGCTTGTCGTCGTCGAGACTCGCGACCAGCAGGCCGTCGACCCGGTTGCCGTGCGACATCCGCTGATAGACCGAGTCGGTCGCCTCCGAGCCGCGATGAGCGATCAGCAGCGAATAGCCATGGCGCAGGGTGGCTTTCTCCGCGCCGAAGATGGCCGAGGCGAAAACCGGGTTGTCGAGTTGCGGCACGACGATGCCGAAGGTCGCCGAGCGCGCCATGCGCAGGCCGCGTGCAAGCTGGTTCGGCGCGTAGTTGAGCGTGCGGGCGCTTTGCAGCACGCGCTCGCGCGTTTCCTCGCGGATGCGCTGGGTCGCCTCGCCGCGCAGCACGCGCGACGCCGTCGAGACGTCGACCCCCGCCAGCCGCGCCACGTCCGCCAGCTTGGTTCGCACCAACGCTCCCTCATTCCGCGCCGCCGTCTCGAGCGAGGTGAATACTTCAGCCGCAAACAGGGCGTCAAAGAGGAGCTTGATCGGAGGTCAGGACAGCGGGAGCGGCCGCGGCGAGCCCGCGAAGAGGGCGCGCCGCCCGGAATGCTGCAGGTTCTCCTCGTCGGCCGATCAGGTTTCGCGCAGCATCGTCATGGCGATCCCCTACGGCACCTGTCACGACCCGGCTCAAGCTCAAGTCGAGTTCAGGAGAGCCGTCTTCTACAAATCCATCTCGGGGGGCGCCGCAGGAACCAGGAGCTTCGTGCCTGTCGCGGCTTGGATCGTCTCCTGCGACACACCGGGCGCCCGCTCGCGGAGCACAAGGCCCTCCGGCGTCGGCTCGATCACGGCGAGTTCCGTCACGATCAGGGTGACGGGGCGCAGCGATGTCGCTGGAAGACTCAGTTCGTCGACGATCTTCGGCACGCCCTTTTGCGTGTGGTTCATCGCGACGATCACGCGGCGCGCGCCGCTGACGAGGTCCATCGCGCCGCCCATGCCGGGAACGAGCACTCCCGGAATGAACCAGTTGGCGAGGTGGCCGTGCCGGTCCACCTGCAGCCCGCCGAGCACCGTCATGTCGAGATGGCCGCCGCGGATCAGCGCGAACGACATCGCGGAATCGAAGGCGACGGCTCCCGGCAGGGCCGAGACGAAAGCCCCTCCCGCATCGGTCAGGTGCACGTCCTCCATGCCCTCCGGCGGCCGGGCGCCGAAGCCGATGATCCCGTTCTCGGATTGGAAATAGACGTGCATTCCGGGCGGCACGAACTGCGCGACGGTCGTCGGCAGGCCGATGCCGAGATTGACCAGCGTGTTGTCATGCAGCTCGCGCGCGACGCGGCGGGCGATCAGCTCTCTCGCATCCATGATGTCCCCCCTGCGGCATGTCACGCGACCTGCGGCCGCTCCACCAGATGATCGATCAGGATGCCCGGCGTATGCACGGCATCCGGAGGGAGCACGCCGAGCGGCACGATCTCGTTCGGCTCGGCGACGACCATGGTCGCCGCCATCGCCATCAGCGGGTTGAAATTGCGCGCGGTCAGCGAATAGACGAGGTTTCCCGCATAGTCGGCGCTGCGCGCCGCAACCAGCGCGACATCCGCCTTCAGCGCCGGCTCGACGAGAAAATCCCGTCCGTCGACCGTCACGACTTGCCGCCCTTCGGCGGCGAGCGTGCCGATCCCGGTGGCCGTCAGCACGCCGCCCAGCCCCGCCCCGCCGGCCCGGATGCGCTCCGCCAGGGTCCCTTGCGGAACCAGTTCGACGGCGAGTTGTCCCGCGAGCATCAGGCGCTGGGTTTCGGGGTTCGTGCCGATATGCGAGGTGATCGCCTTGGCCACGCAGCCGGCGCCGATCAGTTGCCCGATGCCGATGCCGGGCCGCGCCGTATCGTTTGCGATGACGGTCAGGCCCCGCGCCTTGCGCGCGACCAGCGCGGCGATGATCCTGTGCGGCGAGCCGACGCCCATGAAGCCGCCGATCATCACGACGGCGCCGTCCGGAACCAGCGCCGCAGCCGCAGCCGGAGAGAAAGCCGTCATCGTCCCGTCCTCGTCATCATGCGGTTGCCGGGAGCTTCGTCACGCGCCGCCCGGCGGTGACGGAACCCGACGAAGGGCAGGGCGCCGCCCCGGTGGCCTCGAGCGCCGAGGCTACAGGTCGTGCCCTGGTTTCCCGTCCCGGTGCCTCGCTTCAGAAGCTGACGCGGTCTCCGCCTTTCAGGCCGAGAATCTCGCGTGCCTCGTCCGGCGAGGCGACCTCGCAGCCGAGATCCTCGATGATGCGCCGGATCTTGCCGACCTGCTGGGCGTTGCTGTCCGCCAGCTTGCCGCGGCTGATGAACAGCGAATCCTCGAGCCCGACCCGCACATTGCCGCCCATCTGGCTGGCGGTCGTCGCGAGGCTCATCTGCGCGCCGCCCGCTCCCAGGACCGACCAGCGATAGTCGTCGCCGAAAAGACGATCCGCGGTCCTCTTCATGAAGATCAGGTTGTCGACCTCCGGGCCGATTCCGCCCAGAATGCCGAAGATGAACTGGATGAAGACCGGCGCCTTGAACAGGCCGATATCCATGCAGAAGCGCAGATTGTAGAGATGGCCCACGTCGTAGCATTCGTGCTCGAACTTGATCTCGTGCGGGGCGAGCTGCTTCGCGGCGCTTTCGATATCCGCGAAAGTGTTGCGGAAGATATAGCCGTCCGATTTGGCGACGTAATCGCGCTCCCAGTCGAATTTCCAGGTGTCGTAGCGCTTGGCCAGCGGATGGAACGAGAAGTTCATGCTGCCCATGTTCATCGAGCACATCTCGGGCGAGAAGCGCAGGGCGGGCGCGATGCGCTCCTCGATGGTGTTCTTCAGGCTGCCGCCGGTCGAAATATTGATCACCGCCTCGGTCGACTGCTTGATCCGGGGCAGGAAGGCGGCGAAAGCCTCGGGATCGATGGTGACGCCGCCGTCCTGCGGGCGCCGTGCATGCAGGTGGAGGATCGAAGCCCCGGCCTCGGCCGCGGCGATCGCTTGGCCTGAGATGTCGTCGGGCGTGTAGGGCAAGGCATCCGACATCGTCGGCGTGTGGATCGCCCCGGTGATCGCGCAGGTGATGACGGTGCGTTGCTTCTTGCGAGCCATTTTCCTCTCCTTGCAGAACGATTTCGCGCGTTGCGACAGTGAGTATTCAGAGTTCTGGAGGTCGCGCCGGGGCGGGGCCTACCACGCCGCCCAGCCTGGAAGATCCTTCGCGTAAGTCGCCAGGAGAGGATCGAACCGGCTCAGATAGCTGAAATCGTTCACGCCGCGCCTGCCCTGTGCTTCCGTCACAAGCTCGACGACCTTGTCGTTGAACGGCGTCGGCACGCCGCGCTCCCGCCCCTGCTCGCAGATGAGGCCGTTGATATAGTTGATTTCCGTGTCGCGCCCCTTTTCCAGATCCTGGAGCATGCTGGCCTTCAGACCGACATGACCGCCCCAGATTTTGCGATAGAGCGGCATTTTCGACGGAATATCGGCGGCGCTCTTCAATTCGAAGGCTTCCAGATTTTCGCCCTGCATGATGACGAGGTCGACCCCGTGCGCATGAGCCACCTTGATGCATTCGTCGGCGATGAAAGCCAGGCAGGTCATGGCCTTCGGGTCTTTCAGCACGTCGCCGAACGTGCAGTTCAACGCGGCCGACATGCCGCTGAACGTCGCGTTCATGAGGACTTTCGTGAACCGGATGCCCATCAGGTTGGTGCGGATCTCGGTCGTTCCGACGCATTCCAGGTAGTCTTGTGCCACCTTCAGCCGGGGACGGATCGCGCCGTCGATCTCGCCGATCTCGAAGGCGAAGTTCTTCAGCGTCTCATAGCTGGATGTCAGGGACGACACGCCTGGCCGAAGCCAGGTCGCGCCGAATCCGACCGCGCCGCCCAGGGTCCGGTCGCGGCCGATGATGGCCGCGACCGAATGCTCGGGAATGCCGTTCTGGAGCGTGCAGACCGAGCTGTCCGGCCCGAGATGCGGCAGAAGGTTCGACAGGGTCTCGCGGTTGGTCGTCTGCTTCGTCAGCAGGAACACGAGGTCGTAGATGCCGGTCAGCTGGTCCGGCGTATAGGCTTTCACGGGAACATTGATGTCGAGGGTGCCGGTGACCGTCGCGCCGAACTTGTTCAGCGCATCGACATGATCCTTGTAGGCGTCCACCAGATCGATCGGTTTTCCAGCCTGATTGATGAGGGCGCCGATGATGGTGCCGAGAGATCCGACGCCGACGATAGCTGCTCGCATGCTCCGCTCCTTGCGTGAGATGAAAATCCAGTCCCGCTGATCCAGGTTGCCCTGGTCACAGACCCTGCGGGAGCAGGAGGAAAGCGATGCTTCCCATGACGAAGGTATAGATGAAGATGACGAAGGTATAGGGCAGGATGGCCTGGAAGCGGATCTTATAGGCCGCGATGAAGGGCAGCGCCCAGAACGGCTGGATCAGGTTCGCCAGCTGGCCGCCGGTGCTGTAGGCATTGATGAGATGCGCCGTGGGAATTCCCAGTTGCTGGCCGGCCGGAATGATGAAGGGAGCTTCGATCGCGAATTTGGATCCGCCCGACGGAACGAAGAAGTCCATGATCGCCGTGTAGACCATCACGATCCACGAATAGGTCCGCGGCGTCGAAATCGACAGGAACCAGTGGGTGATGACTTCCGACAGACCGGAATGGACGATGATTCCGAAGATGCCAGCATACAACGGAAACTGGATGATGACGCCGTAGGTCGTGCCGATCCCGCTCCTGACGGCACGGATGAAGCTGTAGGGCGAGCCGTGCAGCACCATCCCGAGACCGAACAGGATGAAGTTGATGACGTTGAGATCGAGCTTGGAGGGACCTTGGGTGACGAGGAACCGGAGGACCCAGATCAGCATTCCGGCGCCCAGAAGCGTCAGCAGGACCCGCGAGCGCTCCCACCGTTCGGCGGGCCTCAGGTTCTCCGCGCGCTCGTCCACCGTGACGTGGCTGAACTCCCGATAGTGCTCTTCGCTGATCTCGACCGCGTTCTCCTTGCCCGGCATCATGTAGATCAGGATGAGGGGAATCGTGACGAGCTCGAACAACACCAGAATGAGGAGGAAGGGCGACAAAGCCGTCTGCGTCAGCGGAATGAGCCCGCCGAGAGTCTTCTCGAGGAAGTTGCCCGGGGTCGCCGAGAGCAGCGGCGCCGACTGCGACGGCCCGTTGGCCATGATGAGCATCATCGAATAGGACGCCGCTACCAGGATCGGATAATGCAGCCCGATCCCGCGCTTGCGCACCGCGACTTCCTTGCCCATGACGATGGCGATCATCATGCCGGCGGCCCAATGCAGCCAGCTCGCGATCCCGACGATCAGGCAGAAGACCATGAGCGTCGCCTTCGGCCCCGAGGTGAGGCCGACGACCTTGTCGATGATCTTCCTGACCGATTTCGAATCGGCCACGACGAAGCCGGTGATCATCATCACCGTCAGCTGCATCGCGAAGGTCAGGAGAACCCAGAAGCCTTTGGCGTAGTCGTCGATGAGCTGGAGGGGGCCATGGTCGGTCAGGAGCAGCGCCGCCAGGTAGACGATCATCGTCAGCGAGACGACGAAGACCATCGGCTCCGGGATCCAGTTGAGACTCCACTCGGTGAACTTGTCGGCGATGCTGCGGCGGGCCGAGGGGTCACTCGCCGACGCCGGCCCGCGCCCCGTATTGTCGCCTTCACCTTGCGCTATTTGGACCATTTTCCTTCCCTCTCAGGATTGGATCGTTTTTATGTATTCCCCGGCGGCGGTTTAAAATAATAACGACGCATCCCGCGTCTCTCTCAGATTGTGAGGAGCTCGCGACTGTAGTTAAGATACAACTGCCTCGATATTTTTTTCGCAGGCACGAATCTGTAAGCGGATTTGGAAGGTTAAACGGTGGCGACCACATTGACCTCCCCTGGACGACATGGATGCAGGCCGATAATTACGTGGCCGCAATTGTTGTGATTCCGACGTTAGCGGGGTACGTTCCCACCCGTAAGGGCATTTTCGGACACGAGGACGTCTCGGGAGGACATTGTGGGAGCCGCCATGCGCTCGATGCTGCCGTTGCCGGATGAGCGGATTTATGCGCCGTACAAGATCGGGGCTCTGGTCGAGGTTCTCGCGGAGCAGGGTATTCCGGCGGCGGACAGCTTGCGCGGCACCGGTATCGACGTCGACAAGCTCGACGATCCGTTCGCTTTGACGTCGGTGCGACAGTACATGATGGTCTGCATGAATGCCGTTTCGCTGTCCCGCGACCCGGCCACGCCTTTCGAGGTCGGCGCCCGTCTGCACGTGTCGGCGTATGGAATGTATGGCTATGCGCTGCTGTCGTGCCTGTCTCTGCGCGATTACTTCAAGCTGGCCGTGAAGTATCGACGGCTGGCGACCCCTCCGATCCTGATCGAATGGGCGGAATATTCCGATTGCGTCGTGTGGACGTTTCCAGAAATTTTTGTCTCTCCGCCGTCCCGGGAGCTGAGGCAGTTCCTGATCGAGCAGCAATTCAGCTTGCACGTCACCCATCTTCAGGATGTCGCCGGCAGAAGCTGCCCGCCCTTGAGAGCCTGCTTTTCCTATGCGGCGCCGCCGCATGCCGATCTTTACGGCAAGTATCTCGGCTGTCCCTGCTTCTTCGACCAGCCGCGATTTGAACTCGCCTACGATGCCGCGATGCTCGACCAGAAGCCTCAGATGGCGCACCGGCTGACCGCCGCGCTGCTGCAGGAAACCTGCGACCGGCTGATCGGACAGACCAAGACGTCTGCCGGGGTCTCCGGGCATGTCTATCGGATATTGATGGAACGCCCGGGCCACTTTCCCACAATGGAGGCGGTCGCGGTCATCCTGCACATGACCAGCCGAACGCTGCGGCGCCAGCTCGAGGCGGAGGGAACGTCGTTTCACACCATCCTCGACGACGTTCGATCCTCGTTGGCGATCGAGTATTTGAAAACCACGAAATTGAGCACGCTCGACATCGCAATGCTTCTGGGCTTCAGCGACGCCGCCAGCTTCCGAAGAGCGTTGAAGCGCTGGACGGGAAAGGGACCGGGTCAGCTTCGACGATAGGGGCGCCTTTCAAGGAGCAACTGACGGCCGCTCGACCGGCCGCAGGCGCGTCGGGCGGCTCATGCGCCTTCACGTCATCCGGGCCCGGGCCGGCCGGCGGCTCCGTCCATGCACGATCGAAAGCCGTCGCGATCTGCCGATTGCACCGAACTTCCTCGAGCGGGGATCCACGGCCTCGGCGCTTCATCGCATCCGGCCGGCAGGCACCGTGGATCTGCCGACCGCCGAGGGCGGCTCGGCCCGGCTGCCGGCCTCGATTCGGCAGCGTGCAGGATCGTCGGCTGGTCCATGCGCGATCACATGCGCACCGAGCATAAGAATGGCGGCCCACATGACGGCGCCCTGCATGCCCCGGCGTCCCGGCCATGCCATCCACGGCGTCGTGCGTTGGCGTCGCACCCGCGCGCGGGCCGGCCCGCCGTATCGAGGTTGCGGAGGGCGAGATCCGCATCATGGAATCGGCGCCCCGGCTCCTCAAACGCCGATGGCGCGCGGTAGCGTAAGCTCAGTACCCGCTCAGGGACTCAAGTGGCGGCGCATGGCGATGGCACTATCTGACAAGAGTACGGACTTGCGCTCGATGGCCGCAACCGTTATTGGTGCGGCCAAAGCTCAACGTCACTCTAAGCCTTATGCTGGAATAAAAATAGCTATGAAATTTACGTAGAATATATGAAGAAGTCTATCATGAAGGTGCTAACAATTTTCGGAACGAGGCCGGAGGCCATAAAGATGGCGCCGCTCGTTCTGGGTTTGTCTGGTGATTCCAGGTTCGAAAGCCAAGTCTGCATTACGGCCCAGCACCGGGAAATGCTCGATCAGGTTATCGAGCTATTCGGAATCGTCCCCGATTTCGATCTTGACGTGATGACGGCTCGACAGGATCTCTACGGGGTCACTTCCGCCATTCTGACTGGTGTAAAGCCGGTTCTCGAAACCGTGCGGCCGGATATGGTCTTGGTCCACGGAGACACCGCAACGACGTTGGCCGCTACTCTGGCATCGTACTACGCTCGCATTCCGGTGGGCCACATTGAAGCCGGCCTGCGAACCGGCAACTTATATTCACCGTGGCCCGAGGAAGGGAACCGGCGGGTGACCGGGGCGCTCGCGCACCTGCATTTCGCCCCGACCGAAGCGTCGCGCCAAAGTCTCCGCCGTGAAAACGTCCCGGACGAGCGTATCGTAGTGACCGGCAATACGGTGATTGACGCCCTCCTGCAGGTCGTGGACCGTATTCGCCGTGACACGGCGCTCGACGCTGCAATGGCGCAGCGATTTGATTTCCTGGCTTCCGGCCGGCGCATGGTCTTGGTGACGGGGCATCGACGCGAGAATTTTGGCGGCGGATTCGAGCGTATCTGTGTGGCGATTCGACGTATTTCCGAACAGTTCCCGGATGTGGACGTGGTCTATCCCGTGCATCTGAATCCGAACGTGCGCGAGCCTGTCGGTCGTCTGTTGCAGGGCGTGTCGAATATCCATTTGATCGAGCCTCAAGATTACCTGCCATTTGTTTGGCTTATGAATCGATCGCATGTCATCGTGACGGATTCCGGGGGAGTGCAGGAGGAGGCTCCGTCGCTAGGCAAGCCCGTTCTCGTCATGCGGGACAATACCGAGCGCCCCGAAGCAGTCGAAGCCGGGACCGTACGTCTGGTCGGTACCGACGCCGACGCCATTTTCGACTGGACCGCGAGATTGTTGACGGATCAGGCGGCCTATAACGAAATGAGCCGCGCCCATAACCCCTACGGTGACGGCCAGGCGGTCCAGAAGATCCTGGACGCATTGGTGAAATTTGGAACGATTTAATGAACAGCCCTTTCGGTACCGTTTGTCTTGTTGGACTTGGTTATATCGGTCTTCCAACTGCGGTAGTCTTCGCGCTGCGCGGCATTCATGTCGTCGGCCTGGACGTGGATCGTGCCATTGTCGAGACGGTCAATCGCGGCGAGACTCATATCGTCGAGCCCGGGCTGGAGGACGCGGTGCGGCGTACCGTGGCGGCTGGCCATCTGCGCGCCACGGCCGTCCCCGAACAAGCCGATGCTTTTCTCATCGCCGTGCCGACGCCGTTTCTTTCGAATAGTGAAGGGCATGATCCAGACTTGTCCTATGTCGAAGCGGCAACCCGCTCGATCGCGGGAGTGTTGAAGAAGGGGGATCTGGTGGTGCTGGAATCCACCAGCCCGGTTGGCGCCACCGAGCAGATGGCGGCCTGGCTGGCGCAAGAGCGTCCGGATCTGACCTTCCCGCAAACCCACGGCGAGGAAGCCGATATCCGCATCGCCCACTGCCCCGAGCGCATCCTTCCCGGTCATGCGCTGGCCGAGCTGGTGTCGAACGACCGCATCATCGGGGGCATGACCGATGCATGTGCCACCAAGGCGCGCAAGCTGTACAAGCTCGTGGTGGAGGGCGATTGCATCGAGACCGACTGCCGCACGGCGGAAATGGCCAAGCTGACCGAGAACAGCTTCCGGGACGTCAACATCGCCTTTGCCAACGAGTTGTCGTTGATCTGCGAGCGGCTGAGAATCAACGTCTGGGAGCTGATCCGGCTTGCCAACCGTCATCCAAGGGTCAACATCCTTCAACCGGGCCCGGGCGTCGGCGGTCACTGCATCGCTGTGGACCCCTGGTTCATCGTCAGCCAGGCCCCGGAAGAGGCGCGCCTGATCCGTACCGCTCGGGAGGTGAATGACGGCAAGCCGGAATGGGTGCTGGCGAAGGTGCATCAGGCCGTCGCCGAACACACCGCCAAAACAGGCAAGTCTCCGCGCATTGCCTGTTTCGGCTTGGCCTTCAAGCCGAATATTGACGATCTACGTGAAAGCCCCGCGCTGACGATCGTCACACGATTGGCCGGCGCCTATCCCGGGCTGGTGGACGTGGTGGAGCCTCATATCGACACTCTCCCCGCGAGCCTGAAAGGCAAGGCTTGCTTGATATCCTCCACGGCGGCGTTGGCCGAGGCCGATGTCGCGGTCCTGCTGGTCGACCACGACGCCTTCAAGGTCAATCCGTTGCCGGCAAATCGATCGATACAACTCGTCGATACGCGTGGACTCTGGGTCGGGCGCCCAGGCTAAAGCCCCCGGCGGGGGTCAGGACAACCCCCGCCTTTTCCAGCGCCTCGGATCAGCCCTTCGCGCCCTGGCCGCGGGCATAGACGTCCTCGTAGCGAATGATGTCGTCCTCGCCCAGATACGAGCCGGTCTGGACCTCGATCAGCACCATCGGCACCTTGCCGGGATTTTCCATCCTGTGGACCGCGCCCAGCGGGATATAGACCGACTGGTTCTCGGTCACCAGCCGCACCTCTCCGTCGATCGTGACCTTTGCCGTCCCCTCCACCACGATCCAATGCTCCGAACGGTGGTGATGGCTTTGCAGCGACAGCACCGCGCCGGGCTTGACCACGATCCGTTTCACCTGGAACCGCGGCCCGGTGACCAGGCTCTCGAACATGCCCCAGGGGCGATGGGCATGCGGAAACTGCGTGGCCTGGCTGGCTCCCTTGGCCTTCAGCGCCTCCACCGCCTCCTTGACCTTCTGTGCTTCGGAGCGGTGCGCCACCAGCACCGCGTCGCAGGTCGCCACCGCGATCAGGTCCTTCAGGCCGATGCCCACCAGCTCCACCCGCCCTGATTCCGAGCGCAGCAGCGACCTCTCGCAGCCGATGGCCGTGGCATGTTCCGAGGTGACGTTGCCCTGCGCGTCGGGGCCGCTTTCCTGCCACACCGCGTCCCAGCCGCCCAGATCCGACCAGCCGTCCGCATAGACCATGACCGCGAGGTTCGGCGCCTTCTCCATGATCGCGTAGTCGATGGAAATGTTGGGCACCGCATCCCAGGGCCCGGCGGCCAGCCGCATGAAGCCGAGATCCGCCGCCGCCCCCTCGACCGCCCGGCGGACCGGCTCCAGAACCTCGGGGGCGTGCGTCTCGAAGGCGCGGATCAGCCCGGCGGCGGTGAACAGGAAGATCCCGGCATTCCACAGATATTGTCCCGAGGCGAGCATCTCGGCCGCGCGGGCGGCGTCGGGCTTCTCGACGAACCGCGCCAGGGGCTGGGGCACGCCGGCTCCCGCATCCGCATCCGGGGCCAGCTCCAGATAGCCGTAGCCGGTTTCCGGCCGGGTCGGGGGGATGCCGAAGGTCACCAGGTCTCCTGCCTGCGCCCGCGCCGCCGCCGCCTGCGCCGCCTCCCGGAACGCTGCGGCTCCGGAAATCACGTGGTCCGAAGGCGCAACCAGCAGCAACGCGTCGGGATCGTCCTTGGCAAGCGTCAGCGCGGCGGCCAGAACGGCAGGCGCGGTGTTGCGGCCCTCGGGCTCGATCAGAACCGCCTGCGGCGCGATCCCGAGCGTCGCGAGCTGCTCGGCCACGATGAAGCGGAAATCGTTGCCGGTGACGACCAGCGGCGCCGCGAAGCCCGGCCCCGAGAGCCGCCGAGCCGCGGCCTGGAACAGGCTTTCCGTCCCGGTGACCAGTGCGAACTGCTTGGGAAAGCTCTTGCGCGACAGCGGCCAGAGCCGGGTGCCGGAGCCGCCGGACAGAAGAAGCGGGTGAATGAGCGCGGTCATCGGGAAGCCCATAGCACGGAACGGGCGGGGCGCTGTTCGCCGCGATGACGCCGGCCCGTCTCTCCACGGGTGGATTGCCGCCTACCGCGGCACCATGGGGCGGATCTGGCGGAGAGCCCTTTTGAGCGACAGGAGACGGCTGTCGCGCTCGCGGAAGAGGTCGGCGGGGGTGCTTTCGCTCCAATCGTAGAAGCCGCCGCCCGTTCTCACGCCGTCGGCGCCCTGCTCCACGATCGCGTCGAGGGTGCGGGAGCGGCCCGTGACCTTCGGAGGCTGGTAGGTGGCGTTGGCCATGTTCTGGCGGATCAGGCCGAGCCCGGTGAAATCCGCCTTGCCCATGACCCCGACGATCGGCATCCGCAAGGCGAGGCCGTGGATCACCGAAAGGTCGATCTCGCGGGCCGTGACGATGCCCTCGTCGAGAAGGCGGAACACTTCGAGGGCGATCGCTTCCTGGAGCCGGTTGGCGACATAGCCGGTCACGAAGCGCGGGAAGACGACCGGCACCTTGCCCATCGCCTCCAGCATCCCCGTGACCTCCTCCGTCACCGCGGGATCGGTCTCCTCGGTCGGGACCACGTCGACGAGGTCGACCAGATAGGGAGGCGTGTACCAATGCGTGATGAGGGCCCGCTTCCAGCGCCGCCGCGGAATGAGCGGGAAGACGTCCAGGTTGCTGGTGTTGCTGGCGATGATCGCGGCCGGCGGCGCGAGGCGGTCGAGCTGCTCGAAGAGAGCGGTCTTGGCGTCCACCCGCTCGGTGATCGCCTCGATGACGAGATCGGCCTCCAGGAGGGCATCGCCCAGGTCCTCGTGGAGCGTGACCGCCTCGGCGAGCCGGGAGGGCGACCACGAGCTGTCGATCTCGCCGGCCTCGGCCAGGGTCGCCGCGGCGGCCTCGATCAGGGACGTGGCCTCGGCGAGGATCGCCCCGCTCCGGTCCGTCAGCCTGACCCGGTGGCCGCCGAGGGCGAAGACCAGCGCCAGGGCGTGGCCCATGAGGCCGGCCCCGACGACGGTCACTTTCCTGGGGTGGGAATTCGCCATTTCTGTCTCGTGGTGCTGGAAGGGAAAGGAAGGGAGGATATCACAGGCCGCGCGCGAGAGCCGACATCTCGGGGCCCAGACAAGCCTCGACGCTCGTCGCCGACGGCCCGCTGCGGTTCCCTGTCCCGATCGGCCTGCCGCCACCGCCCTTGCGCGAGATCTCGCTCAGCCCCTTTCGGAGAAGAGGCGGCCGGTTTCCTCGATCTCGGCGAGGCTCGGCAGGCTCGCCTCGTTGCCGAGATGCTGGATGGCGTGGGTGGAGGCGGCGCGCGCGAAGGTGAAATGCCGCGACCAGGGCAGTTCCGGCCGGGCCATCGCCGAATACATGTAGGCGCCGTGGAAGATGTCGCCCGCGCCGTTGGTGTCGATGACGCGCTCGGGCGGCACGTCGAGGGCGGGCAGGCGATGGCGCGATCCCGTCTCGTCGTACCAGAGCATGCCCTCGGCGCCGAGCGTCACGGCGCCGATGCGGCAGCCGCGGGAATCCAGGTAGTCGAGCATCTCGTTGGGGGTCAGCTCCATCTGCTCGCAGAGCCGCTCGGCGACGACGGCGACGTCGATGAAGGCCAGGAGGTCGTGCGTGTTGGAGCGCAGGCTGCCGCCGTCCAGCGAGGTGAGGATGGCGGCCTCCCGGCAGGTCCGGGCATAATGCATGGCCGCGTCCGGCTGGTGGCCGTCGAGATGGAGCCCGCGGCAGCCGTCGAGCCGCAGCGGCGGCAGGGGATGGAGATAGTCGTCGTCGCGGCAGCGCACGATGGCGCGCCGTCCTCCGCGCGGCATGATGAAGGAGAGCGACGATTCCCTCACCTTCCGGTGATGCACCGGGATCGCGTATTTCGCCGCCATGTCCACGAACATGCGCCCGAGCCAGTCGTCGGCGACGGAGGTCAGGAGGTCGGGCGCGATGCCGAGCTTGGCGCAGCAGAAGGCGGCCGTGACCGCATTGCCGCCGAAGGAGATGGCGTAGTCATGGGCCACCACCTTCTCGTCCCCGACCGGCAGCGGCTCGTCGCCGGTCAGGAAGGTGACGTCGATATAGGTCTGGCCGATGAAGAGAGCCTGCATTCGCCCCCGCTCCGCTGTCCGGCCCCATTATGCCGGACTTTCGCGGGCCCGGCTCCCCCTCAGGCCCGCAGCAATCCCCGTCCCGCGAGGTTGCGCAGGAGATGGGAGACGCCGAAGGTCCAGGGGGCGCACTGGTCGGAGGAGCGCATGCGGTTGACGAGCGCGCCGAGCTGCGGTGCGCTGATGGTGACGATGTCGTCCGTCTTGTGGGTGAAGCCGCCGCCGGGCGTGTCGCGGTCCTCGGTCGGCGCGAACAGGGTCCCGAGGAAGAGCACCGCGCCGTCCGGGTATTGATGGTTCGGGCCGATCATCTGCCCGACGAGGTCGGCCGGGTCGCGGCTGATCCGGGAGAGGGTCGAGAAGCCCTCCAGGCGGAACCCGTCCTCGCCTTCCACCACGAGGTCGACACGCATCTTCCGCACGTCGTCGAGGGTGAAGCGCGAATCGAAGAGGCGCAGGAAAGGCCCGATGGCGCAGGAGGCGTTGTTGTCCTTCGCCTTCGAGAGGAGCAGCGCCGAGCGGCCCTCGAAATCGCGCAGGTTCACGTCGTTGCCGAGCGTCGCGCCGACGATCTTCCCCGCCGACGAGACCGCGAGCACGACCTCGGGCTCGGGATTGTTCCAGCTCGAGCCGGGATGCAGGCCCGCATCGGCGCCGGTGCCGACCGCCGCCATGCACTGGCATTTGGAGAAGATCTCCGCGTCGGGCCCGATGCCGACTTCGAGATACTGGCTCCAGGCGCCCTGCGCGATCAGCGTCTCCTTGAGCTTCATCGCCTGGGGCGAGCCGGGCTTCAGCTTGGCGAAATCGTCCCCCACCATGGCGACAATCTCGGCGCGGATGGCGGCGGCGGCATCGGCATTGCCGCGCGCCCGCTCCTCGATCACCCGCTCCAGCATCGAGACGGCGAAGGTGACCCCGGCCGCTTTCACCGCCTGGAGGTCGATCGGGGCGAGGAGCCAGGGCTTCGCCGCGTCGCGCCCCTCCTCGGGCGTGTTGGCGAGGACCGCGGCGAGGTCGGCGAAAGCTTCTCCCTTCGCCGCCGCGAGGGCCGCGGCGGGGTCCGCCTCCTCGCAGAGGTCGCGGATTGTCGGGAAGGCGGCGGTCACGTCCTCGAGCCGCCCCTCGCGCAGCCGCACGACCGAAGGCCCGAGGCCCGGCCGCCAGGCGCGCCCGACAAGGCTCGCCTCGCCCGCATCTTTCGGCAGCGTCGACTCGCTCGACAGCACCAGTCGCCCCATCACGTCCTCCCCGGCTCTTGGCCGCCTGCATCGAAGGGACGGGAACCGATGTCAACCCGAAGGCGCGATCAGGCCGCCGCCCTCGTCTGCGCCTGCGCGGCGAGGGTGACGTAGTCGGTCTTGCCGGTGCCGAGGACGGGAATCGTCGCGCCTGCGATCACCTCGCGCGGCAGCATGATCTCCGGGACCCCGGCCGCGGAGGCGGCCTTCGCGACCGCCTCGCGCGTCAGGGCCGGATCCTCGCTCAGCAGGACCACGGCCTCGCCCTTGCGGGCATCGGGCCGCGCGACCGCCGCATGGCGGAAACCGGGCGACGCCTTGGCGGCGAGGTCCTCGACCGCGCCGAGCGACACCATCTCGCCCGCGACCTTGGCGAAGCGCTTGGCGCGGCCCTTGATCGAGACGAAGCCCTCCGCGTCGATCCCGACGATGTCGCCGGTATCGTACCAGCCCCCGTCCACCGGCTCGAGGATGCCGGGGGCGGTGTCGCGGAAATAGCCGGCCATCACGTTCGGGCCCCTGACGAGGAGGCGTCCGCCACCCTCGATCCCGGCGATCGGTTCGAGCTTCGCCTCGAGCCCCGGCATCAGCCGGCCGACCGTGCCGGCCTTGAAATGCATCGGGGTGTTGAAGGCGATGACCGGCCCCGTCTCGGTCGCCCCGTAGCCCTCCAGGATGCGGATGCCGAAGCGCTCCGACCAGACCCGCCGCGTCTCTTCCGACACGCGCTCCGCCCCCGCTCCGATGATGCGGATGGAATGGAAGTCGTAAGGGTTCGCCATGCGGGCATAGCCGCGCAAAAAGGTGTCGGTCGCGAAGAAGACCGTTGCGTTGGTCTGGTAGATCAGCTCCGGCACGATCCGGTAATGGAGCGGCGAGGGATAGAGGAAGGTCTTGATCCCGGCCAGGATCGGCAGCAGCGTGCCGACCGTCAGCCCGAAGGAATGGAACATCGGCAGCGCGTTGAAGACGATGTCGCGCGAGTTGAAGGCGATGCGGGCGCCGACCTGGTAGCGGTTCGCATTGAGATTGCGATGGGTCAGGACGACGCCTTTCGGCGCACCCTCGGACCCGGAGGTGAAGAGGACCACCGCCGGATCGTCCGCCTCCGCATCGCGATAGCCGAAGGCGGGAAGCCAGGATTTCGCGAGGCCCGCGAGCTTGTCGAAGAGGTCGATGCTCTCGCGCACGTCCTCCAGATAGACGAGGTGGACGGCGCGCCCGAGTTCCGCGGCCACGGCCTGGAGCTTCGCCTTCTCGATGAAGCGGCGCGAGGTGAGGACGGTGCCGACCCGCGCGATCCGGCAGGCGGCGGACATGCCCGCGGCTCCCGACGAGAGGTTCAGCATGGCGGGCACCCGCGAGGACCCCCCGCGCGTCGCCTGGAGCGCAAAGAAGGTCGCGACGGCGCCGGCCGAGTTCGGCAGCATGACGCCGACCACCTCGCCCTCGACGGTGAAGCGCCGAAGCTTCGCGCCGAGCACGAAGGAGCCGGCGATCAGGCGGCCGTAGGAAAGCGGCGCGAAGTCGATATCCTCGACGATCGGACGTCCGCGCCCGTTCAGCGCGGCCGCCTCGATCAGGGCGCGGAAGAGTGGGCGGTCGAGATTCGAGGTGCGGAACATCGTCTCCGACATGACGTCGTAGAGGAGCTGGCCGGCGAGCTTGCGGCGCGCGCGGCCCTTGACCGCCGGATCGACGAGCAGCTTGCGCGGGGGCAGGATGGTCATCGTCACCTTGGGCGCCACCTTGCGGGCCACCTGGTCGGTGAGGCGCGTGAAGATCGTATGCTGGACGCCGTCGATCCGCACCGGGATCAGGTCCGCGCCGGTCCGGTCGGCGACGAGGCCCGGCCCGTCATAGACCTTCATCAAGGAGCCCGTGACCGTGAGCCGTCCCTCGGGGAAGATGACGAGCATGCGGCCCTGCTCGACCTCGCGCGTCAGCGATTTCAGCGCCATCGGGTTGGTCGGGTCGATCGTGGCGTAGTCGACGAGGGACAGGAAGGGGCGCGACCACCAGTGCTGGGCGATCCGGGTATCGACCGCGAAGACCGGGTCGCCGGGCAGGAAGGCGCCGAGCACGAGCCCGTCCAGGAAGGACTGGTGGTTGGCGACGATGATCCGCCGCTTGCCCGCCGCGGCGATGTTCTCCGCCCCGCGCATCTCGACGCCGTAGAGGAAGCGCAGGATCGTTCCCAGCACCGCCTTCAGCACGAGGCGCGAGAGCAGCTTCAGCATGATCGCCGCGGCGACGAGGTTCAGCGCCGCCAGCACGAGCGCCATGGCCGGGATCGAGAAGCCGAGATGGGTGGAGAGGAGGAAGAGGACGATGGCCGCCGCCACCATCATCAGCGAATTGACGATGTTGTTGGCCCCGATCATCCGCGCCTTGGCGCCTTCCGGCGCCTCGTGCTGGAGGATGGCGTAGAGGGGAACGACGTAGAAGCCCGAGGCCACTGCGAGGCCGAACATCGTGGCGCAGACGACGAGCGCGCCCGGCGAGCCGAGGACCTCGCCGAGAAGGCGCCCCGCCGCGGGCGGCGCGGGGAGGGCGGCGACCGCGAGGGCGAAGATCACGAGAAGCGCGCTCATGGCCAGGGCCGCGAAGGGCACCGGGCGCGGGGTGATCTCGCCTTTCAGGCTGCGCGCGCAGAGCAGCGAGCCCGCCCCGATGCCGACCGAGAAGGTGCCGAGCAGGAAGCTGACCACGGCCTGGTCGCCGCCGAGAAGCTCCTTGCCGAGCGGCGTGACGAAGGACATGAGCGTCGCCCCGACCGCCCAGAACCAGGAGATGCCGAGGATCGAGAGCCAGACGGGGCGCCGCGACTTCGCCTCGCGCAGGATGGCGAGCGTGCCCGCGCCTTCGCGGCTCGATGCGGCCCCCGCGGCCGGCGGCGCCGGCGGGATCAGCCAGGCGGCGGCGGCGCCGAGTCCCGCCATCGCGACGACGAGGACGGCCATGACCTGCCTGCCGCCCATCATGCCGATGATGAGGCCGCCGAGGATCGTGCCGAGGAGGATCGCGAGGAAGGTCGCGCCCTCGACATAGGCATTGCCCTGGACCAGCTCGTCGTCGCGCAGATGGGAGGGCAGGAGGCTGTACTTGACCGGCCCGAACAGGGCGGCCTGGATGCCGAGGAGCAGGAGGACCCCGAAGAGGCCGTAGGCGTTCTGCGTCCAGAACGCGGCGGCGCCGAGGAGCATGATGACGATCTCGGCGATCTTGAGTCGCCGGGCGAGCACCGCCTTGTCCATCGTGTCGGCGAGATAGCCTGCATAGGCCGAGAGCACGATGGAGGGCGCGACGAAGGTCGCCCCCGCAATGGCGGTCAGGGAGGCCGTGCCGAGCCCGTCGAGCCGCGAGGACACCGCGCCGAAGGCGATGAGCAGCAGCATCGCCTGCTTGAACAGGTTGTCGTTGAAGGCGCCGCAAGCCTGCGTCCAGAACAGGGGGGCGAAGCGGCGGCTGCGCAGAAGGCTGGGGGACGATTGGGCCAAGCTGGCCTCCCGAGGCGTCATGGAGCGGAGGCGCCGCCGGAGGGCGGCGCCTGGGGGCGGGATCTCAGATCCGGCCGGGGGTCGCCTCGCGCAGCACGCGCTCGGCCGCCGCATCCTCGATCTTGTTGATCAGGCGGCTGGCCTCGTGCTCGTCGCGCAGCGTCTTCGCCAGGGTGAAGGTCGTGCCGACCATGAAGACCGTCGCCATTGCGAGATAACCCTTGATCCAGATATCGGCCGGCAGGAAAAAGACGCCGACGGCCATCATGCCGACGGAGAGCATGAAGCTCACATAGGTGAACGTTTTCCAAGCGGGAGTATGAGGCATCTGGGGCGTCATGACCGTGTCCTTTCCAACTCACATGCGATTCGATGCGCCGGGGGCCGCCTTCAGGCTTTCGAGCACGGCCTCCGGATCGGTGCGCCTGCGGCCATAGCCGCCCGCTTCCAGGCGGGACTCGACATCGCCTTGGGCCGCCGCATCGAGCGCGGCCAGCGCGTCGGCGACGTCGTCGTCCCGATGCCGCCGCTCGCGCAGCCGCGCCAGCGTCTCCTCCGCCTCCCCGCGCGCGCCGCCGGACAGGGAAACCACCCCCCGGCCGTTGATGCCCGCTCGCCTCACGGCCTCGGCCGCCCGCGCGGTCTGCAGGCCGCGGTCGAGATCGCGCAGGCGCGTCTCCCCCTGCCCGATCAGGCGCCTGAGCCGCGCGACCTCCGACCCGAAGCCTTCGACCGCCGCCCCGCGATCGGCGCGCTCGTCCTGGAGCGCCGCAATCAGGGAGGCGGCCTCGCGCCCGAGATCCTCGCGTCCGTCGGCCAGCGCCTTGCGCGCGCTGGCGGCCAGCGTCTCGATGCGGCTCGCGAGGGCGTCGAGCGCCCGCTGCTCCGCCGCCTGGTAGGCCATGGCGACGGCGAGTTCGCGGCGGGCATTGCCGAGAGCCGCCGCCGCGTCGCGGACCTGCTGGCGCAGGATCGCGACCGCGTTCGCGTCGTGGAAAGCCTGGGCGCTGTCGGCAACCGCTCCGCGCAGCAGGATCTGGATGGTCTTCATCATCATGTGCGACCTCCCGAACGCCGTCGCCGGATTGCCGGAACTTATTATGAACGACGTTCTATAAAAACACTCATACAGCCTTCGGGGCGGGATGCAAGATTAAAATGAGCATCGTTCATAAAAAAACGCGAGGCCGTCCGCCGAAAGAGGAGGCGGCGCGGATCGCGAGCCGGCAGGCGATGATCGAGGCCGCCCTCGACCTCTTGCGGGAAGGCGGCTCGGCGGCGCTCACGGCGCGCGCCGTGAGCGAGCGCTCAGGCGCCGCCATCGGCTCGGTCTATGGCGCCTTCGACAATCTCGAGACGCTGAAATTCGAGGCCAATGCGGTCACGATGCGCCTCCTGCGCGACCATCTGAGCGGCGCGCTCGCCGCCTGCCCCGCGACGGGCGCCGCCGAGCGGCTCCTGTGCCTGGCCGATGCCTATCTCGGCTTTGCCCGCGCGCATCATCACGCCTGGGCGGCGCTCTTCGATCGCCGGAGCATCGAGGCGCCTCCCGCCATCGCGGCGGATATCGCAGCCCTCTTCGCCCTCATCGAATCCGTGCTGGCAGAGCTTCCGGGGGTCGAGCCGGCGTCGATCCCCGTCCTCGCCAAGGCGCTCTGGTCGAGCGTCCACGGCATGGTCTATCTCGGCGAGACCGGCGGCCTCGGGCCGGTCGGCCCGCAGGACATCCCGGCCATGGTCGAGACGCTGGTCCGCGCCACGGTGCGGGGATTCGAGCGGCCGGCCTGACGGAGGGGCCGGGAGTCCGGTCGAACCCGCCCGCGGCTCGGAGCCGGGCGACTCAGCCCTTCAGCACCGCCTCGACGGCGTCGCAATAGACCTGCGCGCCGAGGACGATGTCCTCGTCTGAGGTGTTCTCGGTCCAGTGATGGCTGATGCCGCCGATGGAGGGCACGAACATCATGGCCGCCGGCATCACGCGCGCGAGATATTGGGCATCGTGGCCCGCGCCGCTCGGCATGACGAGCCAGCGCCCGGGCGCCCGCCTCTCCGCCGCGGTTGCCAGCACCTCCTGAAGCCGCTCGTCCATTTTGGCCGGGCGGCTCTGGCCCATGACGTCGAGCGTCATCTCGCACCGGCCCCGGCCGCCCTCCGCGACGAGGCGGCGCAGTTCGCCGTCGAGGCGGTCGAGCACCGCCGGATCGGCGTCGCGGAACTGGAACAGGCATTCCGCCCGCCCCGGAATGATGGACGGCGCGCCCGGCTCGAGAGTGATGCGGCCCGTCGTCCAGACCGTGCGCGGTCCGGCGAGGCCCGGGAAACGGCGGTCGATCTCTCCGAGGAGGCGCGTGATCGCGAGCCCCGCGTCGCGGCGGCGCGCCATGGAGGTCGTGCCGGCGTGATTCTGCTCGCCCAGGGCGACGATTCGGTATTGCCAGATGGCGACGATGGCGCTGACGACGCCGATCTTCAACTCCCCGCTCTCCAGCGTGTCGCCCTGCTCGATATGGGCCTCGAAGAAGGCCCGGTGCCGGCCCGGCTCCACGCGTCGCCGCTCGACGCCCGCAAGGCCCGCCCGCGCCAGGGCGTCGCGGAGCGGCGTGGCGTCGTAGCGATTCGCCAGGCGGTCGATCTCCTCTTCCTCCAGGAGCCCGGTGAAGGAGCGGCTGCCGATGAAGGAGCCGAAATGCCCCTCCTCGTCGCAGAAGGCGGCGACCTCGACGCCCCCGCCGATCGCGCGGGCGGCTTCGAGGCCGTAGACCATGCCGAGTGCCCCATCGAGCCAGCCGGCATGGTTCTGGCTCTCCAGATGGGAGCCGGTCAGCACCTTCGGGCCGCCGCCCGGGGTGCGGCCGTAGACGTTTCCGATGCCGTCGATTTCCGCTTCGAGGCCGGCTTCCGCGAGCCGTCCCCGGAACCAGCGCCGCGCCGCGATGTCCTCCTCGGAGAAGGTCGGGCGATGCACGCCCGTCTTGTACGCTCCGAAGGTTGCGAGGTGCCGGAGATCGGCGAGAACGCGGTCGGAATCGATCTGGGCCATGCTGTTCGTCTCGGTGGCGGCGCCAGATGAGCGCGCGCGCAACGCCCTGGCAAGCCGCTTTCCCGCCCCTTCCGCCGGGTTCGGACAGGAAGTCCGCAACTGGCGCTTGGCGCGGGCGCCGGAGGCGAGTTAGAAGACCGTCAAAGAAGCCAATACCCGCCCTGGAACTGCAAGGGCGGGCCGTGAAGGGGAGTGCGCTCGATGAACGCCAAGACCTATCCCGTTTCCGCCGAATGGGCGAAGCGCGCTCACGTCGACGAGGCGAAATACAGGTCGATGTACGAGCACTCGATCCGGGATCCGGACAGCTTCTGGTTCGAGCAGGGCAATCGAATCGACTGGTTCACCCCCTATTCGAAGGTGAAGAACACCAATTTCGGCCCGGGCGACGTCTCGATCCGCTGGTTCGAGGACGGCGTCACCAACGTCGCCTATAATTGCATCGACCGTCATCTCGAAAAGAGGGGCGACCAGGTCGCGATCATCTGGGAAGGGGACGACCCGAACAAGTCGAAGCACATCACCTATCGCGAGCTGCACGACGAAGTCTGCCGCATGGCGAACGTGCTGCGCAACCGCGGGGTGAAGAAGGGCGACACGGTCACGATCTACCTGCCCATGATTCCCGAGGCCGCCTATGCGATGCTGGCCTGCGCCCGGCTCGGCGCCATCCATTCGATCGTGTTCGGCGGCTTCTCGCCCGACAGCCTCGCGGACCGCATCTCGGGCTGCGAATCGAGGATGGTGATCACGGCCGACGAGGGCCTGCGCGGCGGCCGCGCGGTGGCGCTCAAGGCCAATGTCGACGCCGCCATCGCCCAGGTCGGCAACGTCGACCATGTCGTCGTGGTGCGCCACACGGGCGGCAAGATCGACATGGATCCCGGCCGGGACGTCTATTACGACGAGGCCGCCAAGCTGGTCACGACCGAATGCCCCTGCGAGAAGATGAATGCGGAGGATCCGCTCTTCATCCTCTTCACCTCGGGCTCGACCGGCAAGCCGAAGGGCGTCGTGCACACGACCGGCGGCTATCTCGTCTATGTCTCGATGACGCACGAATACATCTTCGACTACCAGGAAGGCGACATCTACTGGTGCACGGCCGATGTGGGCTGGGTCACGGGCCATTCCTACATCGTCTACGGCCCCCTCGCGAACGGGGCGACGACGCTGATGTTCGAGGGCGTGCCGACCTATCCCTCCGCCTCGCGGTTCTGGGAAGTGATCGACAAGCACAAGGTCAACATCTTCTACACCGCCCCGACCGCCATCCGCGCCCTGATGGGCTCGGGCGAGGAGCTGGTGAAGAAATCCTCCCGCGCCTCGCTGCGCCTCCTCGGCTCGGTCGGCGAGCCGATCAACCCGGAAGCCTGGGAATGGTATTATCGGGTCGTCGGCGACAGCCGCTGCCCGATCGTCGACACCTGGTGGCAGACGGAGACCGGCGGCATCCTGATCTCGCCGCTTCCGGGCGCGATCGCCCAGAAGCCGGGCTCGGCCACCAAGCCCTTCTTCGGCGTCCAGCCCCAGGTGGTGAATGCCGAGGGGCACGTGCTGGAAGGCGCCTGCGAGGGCAACCTCGTGATCGCCGATAGCTGGCCGGGCCAGATGCGCACGGTGTTCCGCGATCACCAGCGCTTCATCGACACCTATTTCTCGCCCTATCCCGGGAAGTACTTCACCGGCGACGGCTGCCGCCGCGACGAGGACGGCTATTACTGGATCACCGGGCGCGTCGACGACGTCATCAACGTCTCCGGCCACCGCATGGGCACCGCCGAGGTCGAATCGGCCCTCGTCGCCCATCCGAAGGTGTCGGAGGCGGCGGTGGTCGGCTATCCGCACGACATCAAGGGCCAGGGCATCTATGCCTATGTCACCCTGATGGCAGGCGAGGAGCATTCCGACGCGCTGCGCAAGGAACTCGTCGTGTGGGTGCGCAAGGAGATCGGGCCGATCGCCACGCCCGACCTCATCCAGTTCGCGCCGGGCCTGCCCAAGACGCGCTCGGGCAAGATCATGCGCCGCATCCTGCGCAAGATCGCCGAGGACGAGTTCGGCAATCTCGGCGACACCTCCACCCTCGCCGAGCCGGCCGTCGTCGACGACCTGATCGAGAACCGCCAGAACCGAACGAAGGAACCGGCCTGACGGGCAGCCCCCGTCACCGTGCTCCGCATGGCCTCCCTTTCCCATTTCGCGGGGAGGGAGGCCGTCCGACGGGCGGTGGAGGGGACGCCTCGCCCTCTGAGACGGCCTATCCCTTGAACCGCGCTGCGAGCGCCTCGGCGTTGCGGGCGAGGAGGCCGAGATCGGCCCCCACCGCCACGAAAACATAACCCCATTCGATATAGCGGCGGGCCTGTTCCTCGTTGCCGGTCAGGATGCCGGCCGGCTTGCCGGTTTTCGCCAGCCGCGCCGCCGCATCCCGGATCGCCTCCTGCACCCGCGGATGCGCCTGGTCGCCGAGATGGCCGAGGGAAGCCGAAAGATCGGCCGGCCCGATAAAGACGCCGTCCACTCCGTCCACCGAGGCGATCTCCTCGAGATTGTCGAGCGCCTCCTGCGTCTCGATCTGGACCAGGACGCAGATCTCCGTCGCGGCGCGCGCATGATAGTCCTTGATCCGCCCGAAGGCGCTCCCGCGCGCGGCCGCCGCCAGGCCGCGGATCCCGTGCGGCGGATAGCGGGTCGCGGCGACCGCCGCCTTCGCTTCCGCGGCGTTCTGCACGAAGGGAAGAAGCAGGGATTGCGCGCCCCCGTCCAGGATGCGCTTGACGAGGACCGGATCGTTCCAGGCCGGCCTCACGATGGGCGTCGAGGGGCTCGTTGCGAGGGCCTGGAGCTGGGCGACCACGTCCGGCAATTCGTTCGGCGAATGCTCGGTGTCGATCAGGATCCAATCGAACCCCGCCCCGCCGATGATCTCGGCGACGAGCGGGCTGCACAGGCTCGACCAGAGGCCGATCTGCCGCTCGCCGCGCGCGATGGCGGCCTTGAAGGCATTGTGTTTCAGCTCCACGGCGCGTTCTCCCGGTTCCGTTCGGACTCATCTCGGCGGCGCCGGGGCGGAATGTCCAGGGCCCTCATCCTCTACATCGCCGTTTCGGCGAGCTGCCCCTCCAGCCATTGGCGAAACGCCTTGATCTTCGGCACGCCCGCCTTGGATTTCAGGAAGAGGAGACGGTGGCAGACGAGGCGCGGCCCCATCATGCCGAAGGGCAGGACGAGGCGCCCCGAATCCAGCTCGCGCTGGATGAGGAGGCGGCTTTCGAGCCCCACCCCGTCCCCGTCCACCGCCGCGCTGATCGCCATGAAGGAGCGGTCGAATCGCGGGCCGCGGCCGGTCGGGATGTCGCGGCCGCCCATCTCGTCGAGCCAGCGGCGCCAGGAGACGAGATTGACCTCCGAGAAGATCAGCGTGTGGCTGCGCAGGTCGTCCAGCGTGCGGATCGGCTTGTCCCGCACGAGGGCCGGCGAGCACAGGACGACGATGGTCTCGAGCGGAAAGGGCACCACCTCGACGCCGGGATCGGGAAAGACCGTGCCGTAGCGGATGGCGAAATCAGCCTGCCCCGCGGCGAGATCGACGCGATCGACCGAGGCGTTCAGGCGTACGTCGACATCGGGATGGAGGGCGCTGTAGCGCGACAGCCGCGGCATCAGCCACTGGGTGGCGTAGCTCGGCACGGAATTGATGGTGAGGATGTCGGCCTTGCCGGTCCGGTCGATGCTGCGGGTGGCTGCCTCCATCATCCCGAAAGCCTCGGCGATCTGCTCCGCATAGCGGCGGCCCGCATCCGTCAGCAGGATCGAGCGATGCACGCGGTGGAAGAGCGGCAGCCCGACCTCGCGCTCGAGGGCCCTGATCTGGTGGCTCACCGCCGAGGGCGTGACCAGGAGCTCCTCCGCCGCGGCGGCGAAGGAGCCCAGCCGCGAGGCGGCTTCGAAACATTGGATGGCCTTGAGCGGTGGCAGCTTGCGCATAGTCAGATGAATTCACCTCATCTATGTCGGAAGTTTATTCGTTTGAACTCTCGATCGCAATCGGGCACCTCTTGACGAACGGATCGGGCCGCATGGACGGTGCGAGCGGACAGGAGGAAATGGCATGCTGCTTCAGGGCAGGATTTGCGCGGTCACGGGTGCCGCGTCCGAGCGGGGCCTCGGCCGGGCGACGGCCAGGCTCTTCGCCGAGCACGGCGCGAAGGTCGCCATCCTCGATCTCGACGAGAATGCCGCGAAGGCCGCCGCCGCCGCGATCGGCCCGGAGCACCGGGGATATGCCTGCAACGTCACCGACAAGGCCGCCTGCCTTGCCGCCGCCGAACGCATCCTCGCCGATTTCGGACGCATCGATGTCCTGGTGAACAATGCCGGCATCACCCAGCCGATCAAGACGCTCGACATCACGCCCGAGAATTACGAGGCGGTGACCGATGTGAGCCTGCGCGGCACGCTCTACATGAGCCAGGCGGCGATCCCGGCCATGCAGAAGGCGGGCGGCGGGGCGATCGTCTGCATGTCCTCGGTTTCAGCCCAGCGCGGCGGCGGGGTCTTCGGCGGACCCCATTACAGCGCCGCGAAGGCGGGCGTCCTCGGCCTCGCCCGCGCCATGGCCCGCGAACTCGGCCCCTCCGGCATCCGCGTGAACTCGATCACGCCCGGCCTCATCCAGACCGACATCACCCAGGGCAAGCTCTCCCCCGAGATGAAGGCGGAGATCCTCAAGGGCATCCCGCTGAACCGGCTCGGTGATGCGATCGACGTTGCGCGCATCTGCCTGTTTCTCGCCTCCGATCTTTCGTCTTACGTCACCGGCGCCACGATTGACGTGAACGGCGGCATGTTGATCCACTAGAATTCACCCAGCCCCCGCTTCTCCCCGCTCGCGGGGAGAAGCCGAGTTGAGCGTCAGCGAAACCGGATGAGGGGTCCTCGAAACGAGCCGCTATCGGATGCCCACCCCTCACCCGGAGCGCTGCCGCGCTCTCGACCTCTCCCCGCCAGCGGGGAGAGGAGACAGTGGGCCGAAGCGAAATACGAAGGGAGATACCCACAGATGACCCAGATCGGTCACAACGTGACCCTGGCCGAGCGAGCCCGGCGCATCCGGCGCCATGCGCTCCGCATGGGCGAGGTCCAGGGACAGGGCTATATCGCGCAGGCGCTCGGCGTCGCCGACGTGCTCGCCGTGTCCTATTTCCACGCGACCAACTACCGGCCCGAGGATCCCGAATGGGAGGAGCGGGACCGCTTCTGCCTCTCGATCGGCCACTACGCCATCGCGCTCTACGCGGCGCTGATCGAGGCCAAGATCATCCCCGAGGACGAGCTGGAGACCTACGGCACCGACGACAGCCGCCTGCCGATGTCGGGCATGGCCGCCTATACGCCCGGCATGGAGATCACCGGCGGCTCGCTCGGCCACGGGCTCGGCATCTGCGTCGGCATGTGCCTCGCGCTGAAGCGCAAGAAGTCGAAGAGCTTTGTCTACAACCTGTTCTCGGACGGGGAGCTGGACGAGGGCTCGACCTGGGAGGCGGCAATGTCGGCAGGCTCCCACAAGCTCGACAACCTCATCGGCATCGTCGACGTGAACCAGATGCAGGCCGATGGCCCGTCCACCTCGATCATGAACTTCGAGCCCCTGGCGCCGAAATTCGAGGCCTTCGGCTGGTTCACGCAGAGGGTCGACGGCAACGACATCGAGGCGCTGGTCAAGGCTTTCGACGCCGCTCGGAATCACGAGGGAGCCCGGCCCCGCATCATCATCTGCGACACCAAGATGGCGAAGGGCGTCCCCTTCCTCGAGGCGCGTGAGCGCAATCACTTCCTGCGCGTCGAGCCGCACGAATGGACCGAAGCCCTCAAGATCATCGACGCGGGAGTGGCCCCATGAGACGCTCGAAATACATCCGCCCGGCTCATCTCAGCGGTGGCGCCTCCGACCGGCCGCGGCTCACGACCTCGGCCATGATCGCCTCGATCGCGGGCGCGGACCAGAAGACGAAGCCGGCTCCTTTCGGCCATGCCCTGGCGAAGCTCGCCGGGACGAACGAGCGCATCGTGGGCCTGACGGCGGATCTCGCCAAGTACACGGACCTGCACGTTTTCCGGGACGCCTACCCGGACCGCTTCTACCAGATGGGCATGGCCGAGCAGCTTCTCATGATGGCGGCGGCCGGCATGGCGCGGGAAGGCTTCCAGGCATGGGCGACGACCTATGCCGTCTTCGCCTCGCGCCGCGCCTATGACTTCATCTGCCTCGCCATCGCCGAGGAGATGCTGGACGTGAAGATCGTCTGCGCCCTTCCTGGCCTCACGACCGGCTACGGCCCGAGCCACCAGGCGACCGAGGACGTCGCGATGTTCCGCGGCATGCCGAACCTGACCATCATCGATCCCTGCGACGCGCTGGAGATCGAGCAGGCGGTGCCGGCCATGTCTGCCCACAAGGGGCCGGTCTATATGCGCCTCCTGCGCGGCAACGTGCCCGTCGTCCTCGACGAATACGGCTACAAGTTCGAACTCGGGAAGGCGAAGCTCCTGCGCGACGGCAAGGATACCCTCATCATCTCCTCGGGCCTCATGACCATGCGGGCCCTGGAGGCTGCCAAGGAGCTGCGGAAGGACGGGGTCGATGCGGCCGTGCTCCACGTGCCGACCATCAAGCCGCTCGACGAGGCGACGATCCTCGCCGAATGCGGCAAGGGCGGGCGCCTCGTGGTCGTGGCCGAGAACCACACCGTGATCGGCGGCCTCGGCGAGGCGGTGGCGGGCACGCTGATGCGCTCGAACGTGCGGCCGGCAGCCTTCCGCCAGATCGCCCTGCCCGACGCCTTCCTGGAGGCGGGCGCGCTGCCGACGCTGCACGACCAGTACGGGCTCTCGACCAGCACGGTCGCGGCCGCCGTCAAGGGCTGGCTGTGACGGGCAGAAAAATGATCGTTCCGGGTCGCCGCAGGCGCGCCCGGAACGATGGGCCGAAGGTCTCGGCGCGAGGTGCGCCGCAGCCGGGGAGGAACACGTGAAGACCATCGCCTTCGCCGGGCTCGGCGCCATGGGGCGGCCCATGGCCCGCAACCTCCTGAAAGCCGGCTTCACCGTCCGCGGCTGCGACGTGAACCCCGCCGGCCTCGCCGATCTCGAGGCGGCGGGCGGCATCTCCTGCGCCTCGGCCGCGCAAGCCTTCGCGGGGGCTGACGCCATCGTGCTGATGGTGGTCAACGCCGCCCAGGCCGAGGCGGTGCTCTTCACCGACGACGCCCTTGCCGCCGCTCCGGCGCATGCCGTCATCTGCCTCATGGCGACTTGCCCTCCCCAGCAGGTGCAAAAGATCGCCGGCCGCGTCGCGGCGACCGGCCGCCGCTTCGTCGATTCTCCCGTCTCGGGCGGGGTGGTCGGCGCCGAGGCCGCGAGCCTCACCATCATGGCGGCCGCGCCCGCGGACGTCTTCGAGGCGGCCCGGCCGGTCCTCGAAGCGATGGGCAGCCGCACGCTCCATGTCGGCGACAAGCCCGGCCAGGGCGCGACGGTGAAGACCGTCAACCAGCTCCTCTGCGGCGTCCATATCGCGGTTGCGGCCGAGGCGCTCTCGCTCGCCGAGAAGATCGGGGTCGATACCCGCACCATGCTCGGCATCCTGGTCGGCACCTCGGCGGGAAGCTGGATGCTGAAGGATCGCGGGCCGCGCATGCTCGAATCCGATCCCGAGGTGACGAGCGCGGTCGATATCTTCGTGAAGGACCTCGGCATCGTGCTCGAGGCGGGGCGCGAGACCAAGGCGGCGCTGCCGATGACGGCTCTCGCCTTCCAGCTCTTCAACTCGACCTCCGGCCGCGGCGCGGGCGCCGCCGACGACAGCCAGGTCATCCGCGCCTACCGTGCCCTCAACGGCACGGCCTGACGGCCCGCATTCCCAAATCACAAAGGAGGAAACGATGACGACATCCCGCTTCACCCCGAGCCGCCGCACGGTGCTGGCCGGCGCGGCCGCCGTGCCGCTGGTCACGATCCTGAAATGGCCGGCGAGCGCGGCCGAGTTCGAGATGAAATACGCCACCGGCCAGGACCCGACCCATCCGGTCAATACCCGCGCGCAGGAAGCGCTGAACCGCATCCGCGAGGCGACCTCCGGCCGCGTCGACATCAAGCTCTTCCCGGCCAACCAGCTCGGCTCCGACAGCGATCTCCTGACCCAGGTCCGCAACGGCTCGGTGGAGTTCTTCAACCTCTCCTCGATGATCCTGGCGACCTTCGTGCCGCTGTCGGGCATCGCGAGCCTCGGCTTCGCCTTCAAGAACTACGACGAGGTCTGGCAGGCGATGGACGGCGATCTCGGCAACCACGTCCGGGCCGAGATCGCGAAGACCCCGATCTTCGCCGTGTCCCGGATCTGGGACAACGGCTTCCGCCACATCACCTCCTCCACCCGCGAGATCAGGACGGCGGAGGATCTCAAGAGCTTCAAGATCCGCGTGCCCCTCGCCCCGCCGCTCACCTCGCTCTTCAAGGCGCTCGGCGCGGCGCCGTCGCCCATCAACTTCAACGAGGTCTATACCTCGCTCCAGACCAAGGTCGTCGAAGGCCAGGAGAACCCGCTCGCGATCATCGCGACGACGCGCCTCTACGAGGTGCAGAAGACGTGCAGCCTGACCGGCCATGTCTGGGACGGCTATTGGGTGCTCGGCAACAAGCGCGCCTTCAACCGGCTCCCGGCCGATCTCCAGGCCGTCGTCAGCCGCGAGATCGACAAGTCGGCCCTCGATCAGCGGGCCGACGTCGCCAAGCTCAACGAGAGCCTGAAGACCGACCTGAAGGAGAAGGGGCTCACTTTCATCGAGGTGCAGCAGGACGATTTCCGCAAGGCGCTCGCCGCCACGACCTTCTATGCCGAGTGGAAGCAGAAATACGGGCCGGCCGCCTGGGAGATGCTGGAAAAGGTCTCCGGCAAGCTCGGCTAGGCCGCGCCGGTTCCCCAAGGAGGCGGCAGCACGCTTCAGGCCGCTGCCGCCGCGCGTCGCTTGCGGGAGAGGGAGATCTGCCTTCCCGCGAAACGCCGCCCGATTCGGGCGGCGATGCTCCCATGCTGGGGGCAATGTGGGGCCCGGGGTTTCACCCGGGTTCCGGGCCGCCTAGAGACTATGAGGGGCCGGCGCCGAGAATATCCCGATCTCATCCGGGAGGTGGCGGCTCCCGGTGTGGTGGGGCGAATAAAACAGAGACCAGGGAGGGATTGCGACATGGCGAGCTTTGCGACCGACGGCGAGGGAGCCGGTGCTGCTGGACCTTTGCGCGATCCCCATAGGGGCTGGCCGGCGACGCTCGACCGCTTCTTCGGCCCTCTCGTCGAGCTGCCCGCCGCGGCGCTCGTCCTGGCCGAGGTCGTCGTCCTCCTCATGGGAGTGATCTGGCGCTACGTGCTGCACAAGCCGCTGATCTGGTCGGACGAGCTGGCCTCCATCCTCTTCCTCTGGCTCGCGATGCTGGGCTCGGTGGTCGCGCTGCGGCGCGGCGAGCACATGCGCATGACCGCGATCGTCGGCATGATGAAGCCGCGAGCCCGCGCCTTCCTCGACCTGATCGCCATCGCGGCGGCTCTCGCCTTCCTGGCCCTGGTGCTGCATCCGGCGATCGAATTCGCCGAGGACGAGGTCTTCGTCACCACGCCCGCCCTCGAAATCGCCAATTCCTGGCGCGCCGCGGCGCTGCCGATCGGGATCGCCCTGATGATCATCACGGCCGTGATCCAGCTCTTCCGCTACGGGCGCGTGCGGGACGTCGCGATCGCCCTGGGGACAGTCGCCGTGGTGGCCGGCCTCGTCAGCCTGATCGGGCCGTCCTTCAAGGCGTTCGGCAACTGGAACCTCCTGATCTTCTTCGTCGGCGGCGTCGGGATCATGGTGCTCGCGGGCGTGCCGATCGCCTTCTCCTTCGGCCTTGCCACCTTCGCCTATCTGTCGCTCACCACCACCACCCCGACCGTCGTCGTGGTCGGGCGCATGGACGAGGGCATGAGCCACCTCATCCTGCTCGCCGTCCCGCTCTTCGTCTTCCTCGGCCTTCTGATTGAGATGACCGGCATGGCCCGCGCCATGGTCGGGTTCCTGGCGAGCCTGCTCGGCCATGTGAAGGGCGGCCTGTCCTACGTGCTGATCGGCGCGATGTATCTCGTCTCCGGCATCTCGGGCTCGAAGGCGGCCGACATGGCGGCGGTCGCCCCGGTCCTCTTCCCGGAGATGAAGGCGCGCGGCGCCAAGCCCGGCGACCTCCTCGCGCTGCTCTCGGCCACCGGCGCACAGACCGAGACCATCCCGCCCTCGATCGTCCTCATCACGATCGGCTCGGTGACGGGCGTGTCCATCGCGGCCCTCTTCACCGGGGGCATGCTGCCGGCCGTCGTCCTTGGCCTCACCCTCATGGGCCTCGTCTGGTGGCGCTACCGGGACGAGGACCTGTCCAACGTGCGCCGCGCCACCTGGGGCGAGATCGGCAAGGCCTTCCTGATCTCGCTGCCCGCCATCGCGCTGCCCTTCATCATCCGGGCGGCCGTCATCGAGGGCGTCGCCACGGCGACGGAGGTCTCCACCATCGGCATCGCCTATGCCGTCGTGGCCGGGCTCCTGATCTACCGCCAGTTCGACTGGAGGCGGCTCTATCCGATGCTGGTCGACACGGCCTCGCTCTCGGGCGCGATCCTGCTGATCATCGGCGCGGCGACCGGCATGGCCTGGGCGCTCACGCAGTCCGGCTTCTCGACGGCGCTCGCCGATTTCATGAAGCATCTGCCCGGCGGCATCCCGACCTTCCTCGCCGTCTCGATCTTCGCCTTCATCGTGCTCGGCTCGGTGCTGGAGGGCATCCCGGCCATCGTGCTCTTCGGCCCGCTCCTTTTCCCCATCGCGCGGGACGTGGGCGTGCACGAGGTGCATTATGCCATGGTGGTGGTCCTGGCGATGGGCATCGGCCTCTTCGCCCCGCCCTTCGGCGTCGGCTACTATGCCGCCTGCGCGATCAGCCGCATCCATCCCGACGAGGGCATGAAGCCGATCGTCGGCTACATGATCGCCCTCTTCATCGGCCTCGTCATCGTCGCCGCCGTGCCGTGGATCTCGATCGGGTTCCTCTGAGGGAGCCCGGCGAGGGTCCCGTCCTAGATCGCGATGACGCTTCGTTGAATCGTCATCACGATCTATCCTTTTGTTTGAGCATGATCTTTTCTGAAAGCCGGCATCCACTTCTCAGGATCATGCTCTAGAAGCTGCCCTGAGTCCCCGCCGGGGACATCGGGCGGGCGGCCCGGAGCCTCGCGAGGTCGGCCTCGACCATCTCGCGAATGAGCTGGTCGAGTGAGATCTCCGGCTTCCAGCCCAGGACGCGCCGGGCCTTGGCGGGATTGCCGAGCAGGACATCCACCTCGGCCGGCCGGAAAAAGGCAGGGTCGACGACGACGTGGTCGTCGGCCCTGAGGCCCACCGCCTCGAAGGCGATCTCGCACATCTCCCGCACGGTGCTGGTGCGGCCGGTCGCGACCACGTAGTCGTCCGGCTGGTCCTGCTGGAGCATCATCCACATCGCCCGGACATAGTCCCGGGCATGGCCCCAGTCGCGCCTGGCGTCGATGTTGCCGAGGCGCAGCTCCGTCTCCAGGCCGAGCTTGATCCGGGCCGCGCCGTCCGTGACCTTGCGGGTCACGAACTCGATGCCGCGCAAAGGCGATTCATGGTTGAACAGGATGCCGCTGGAGGCGTGCATGCCGAAGCTCTCGCGATAATTCACCGTCGACCAATGGGCGAAGAGCTTGGCGACCCCGTAGGGCGAGCGGGGATAGAAGGGCGTCGATTCGCTCTGGACCGTCTCCTGGGCCAGCCCGAACATCTCCGAGGAGGACGCCTGGTAGAACCGCGCCTTCGGCCTCGTCAGGCGCAGCGCCTCCAGCACGTTCAGCGCTCCGATGCCCGTCACCTCGGCGGTCAGGATCGGCTGCTGCCAGGACGACATCACGAAGGATTGCGCGGCGAGATTGTAGACTTCGTCCGGCTGCGTCTCCTGCACGATCCGGCACAGGCTGGAGAGATCGAGCAGGTTGCCGTCGAACAGCGTCACGGCATCGCGGATTCCGAGCCATTTCAGGCGATGATCGAAGATGCCGGCATGGCTCGAGCGCCGCACGACGCCGAACACCTCGTAGCCCTTTTCCAGCAGAAGCTGCGCGAGATAGGTCCCGTCCTGGCCGGAAATGCCGGTGATGAGGGCGCGCCTCTTTGACATCGCTCATGCCTTCATGTTCGACGGACGTCGTCTTCGCCCTGTTCTACACCCGGGCCGCGGCCTGCCGCGCATGGGCCAGGATGTCGCGCAGCGTCTCCTCGATCGGATGCGCCGGCCGCCAGCCCGCCACCTCCCGAAGCAGGTCGCTGCGGCCGATGGCGACAGGAATGTCGGAGGGCCGCAGCCTCGCCTCGTCGGGCCGGATCTCGAAAGGAGCCCCGGCCTGCGCCTTCAGCAAGGTGAGAAGGTCGGCGATCCGCCAGCCGGTCCCCGACGAGACGTTGAAAACGCTGCGCATCTTCAGCGACGGCGCTCGGGCGAGAAGGGCGAGATAGGCTGCGCAAACGTCGCGCACGTCCAGGAAATCCCGCACGGCATCGAGATTGCCCACCATCATCACGGGCGGCTGCGCGCCTCTCTCGATCCGGGCGATCTGGGCGGCGAAGGCAGGGAGGACGAAGCGCTCGTCCTGGCCTCGGCCCGTATGGTTGAAAGCGCGCGTGACGATCAGGCGGTTCTCGGGGCCGAGCACGTCGCGGAGCATCTCCTCGGCGGCGGCTTTCGAGCGGGCATAGGCGTTCTGCGGGCGCAGGGGCGTGCCCTCCGAGGCCTCGCCGTCCCGGAAGCTCGCGCCGTAGGTTTCGCCCGAGCTGGTGAACAGGAATGTCGCCCGCGGCGCGAGGCGGGCGCAGGCGGCGGCGAGCGCGAAGGTGCCGTCGAAATTGACGCGCCACGTCGCCTCGGCCTGCGCCTGGCTCGCGCCGACGGAAGCCTGGGCGGCGAGGTGAAGGATGCAGTCGGGTGCAAAGTCCCGCACGATCGCGGCGACCGATTCCCGGTCGTCGATCTCCGCCTCGGCGACCGCCCAGTCTGCGCCGGGCGCGGGCGAGCCCGGCCGCACCAGCATCAGCCGGGACAGGCCGGGTGCGGCGGCGGACAGCATCGGGGCCAGATGGGTGCCGACGAAGCCGTTCCCTCCCGTCAGGAGAAGACGGGAAAAAGGAAGTCCGGGCGATCGAGGCGCGGCCGCTGCTTGCATATTCAAGCAGGCTCTAAGCTCGCATGCCCCTGATGAAGCCTTCGAGGCAGTCGCCGATGACGGAGATCTGGTAGCCGCCTTCCTGAACGACCGCGGTCGGCAGGCGCAGGGAGCCGATCGCCCGTCCCGCCTTCTCGAACGCCTCCGTCGTCACTTCGACCATGCTCAACGGGTCCTCGACATGGGTATCGTAGCCGAGGGCGATCACCACCGCCTCCGCGCCGAAGGCCGCCACGGCTTCGGCGCCTCTGCGCACGGCGGCCAGGAAGGCGTCGTCGCCGCTCGCGGGCGCCAGCGGGATATTGAGGTTGTACCCCTCGCCGGGGCCGTATCCGGTTTCATGCGGACGCCCGGTGAAGAAGGGATTGTAGAAATCCGTATCCACGTGAACCGACACTGTCATCACGTCGCTGCGGCGGTAGAAGATTTCCTGCGTCCCGTCGCCATGATGCGCGTCGATGTCCAGCACGGCTACCTTTGCGAACCTGCCGCGGAGGCGCTGCGCGGCGATCGCGGCGTTGTTCATGTAGCAGAAGCCGCTCGCCCGGTCGGCGCGGCAATGGTGGCCGGAGGGCCGGCACAAAGCATAGGCGAGGGGCTCGCCCGCGAGGACGGCATCCGCCGCCGCCGCCGCCGTATGGGTGGAGCGAAGGGCGGAGCGGTAGGTGAACTCGCTGATCGGAACGGCGAGGTCGCCGAGATAATAGCCCGTCTGCGCCAGGAGCTGATGGGTGGGGCAGGGCGGGCGCGCCTCCCGCGAGGGATCCCCGTTCCAATAGGGGAAGGTATTGGGCAGCACCTCGGGCCCGTGATCCGGCAATTCGAGCCAGCGCCGATAGGCCGTCTCCAGGTAGTCCAGGTAATGGGCCGGATGGATGGTGCTCGCCGGCCTACGTCCGAGATCGGGCGGCGCCTCGGGCTCGACGCCGAGCCTGCCCAGGGCGCCGAGCAGCTTTTCCGTTCGGACGGGGATGTCGGTGGGATCGGCGAGGCGTCCGAAGCGCATGAACTGGCGCGGGGAATGGAGGGCCTGGTCGGGATGATAGAATGCGCGCATCTTCGTGTTCCGCGATCTCTCAAACGGCTTTTGCGGCTTGGGCCGCCGCAGTGATCGCGCTCAGCCGCGTGTCGGGGGTGATGTATTCGACATCGTAGCGCAGTTCGATGAGCGCGGGCTGCCGGAGGGTGCGGGCGGCCTCGCGGGCGCGCGCCAGGGCGGCGGGGAAGTCCGCGGTGCGCTCCACGACCTCGCCGGAGGCGCCGTAGCTGCGGGCGAGGGCGGCGAAGTCGGGATTGTCGAGGTTCAGCGAGAAGGGCTGGGCGGGATAGTCCCGCTCCTGGTGGGCGCGGATCGTTCCCCAGGCGCGGTTGTTGCAGACGAGGATGACGATCCCGAGCCGGTGCTGCATGGCGGTTCCGACCTCCTGCATCGTCATCTGGAAGCAGCCGTCTCCCGCGAAGGCGAAGGCTTCCCGCTCGGGAAAGGCGAGCTTGGCCGCGATCGCAGCCGGCAGGCCGTAGCCCATCGAGCCGCAGATGGGCGAGGCCTGTGTGCCGAGATGCGAGAATTGCAGGAAGCGGTGCGGAAAGAGGGCGAAATTGCCCGCCCCGACCGAGACGAACGCATCCTGCGGCAGCACCTCGGCCATGTGCAGGCAGGCCGTGGACAGGTCGAAGCCCGAATCGGAGGGCGGTGCCTCGCGCGAGCGGCGGTAATCCTCGTTGGCCGCCTTCGCGGCTCCCGACCAGTTCAGGGGGCCGTCCGGCCGCAGCTCCGCGAGCGCGGCCGCGATGCCCACGGGATCGGCATTGATGGCGAGGGCGGGCCGATAGACCTTGCCCAGCTCGGCGGCGTCGGGGTGGATATGGACCAGCTTCTGGCGCGGCTGCGGGCTCTGCACGAGCCGGTAGCCTTCGGTGGTCGGCTCGTCGAGGCGCGAGCAGACCGAGATCAGGAGATCGGCCTCCGCCACGCGCTCGGCGAGGGCGCGGTCGGTGCCGTAGCCGACATGGCCCGCGAAATTCGGATGGCGGTTGTCGAAGACCTCCTGGCGCCGCCAGGACACGCCGACCGGCAGGTCGAAACGCTCGGCGAAGGCCGCGAGCCCGGCCTGTGCCTCTTCCGTCCAGCCGGTGCCCCCGGCGACGACGAAGGGCCGCCGGGCCTCGCCCAGGAGGCGCGCGAGAGCGGCCATCTCCTGCGGATGCGGGATGGGATGCGCCGGCGCGAAGGGCGCGAGATCGGCCACCGCCGCGCGCGCGAGCAGGGTGTCCTCGGGCAGCGCCAGGACCACCGGCCCCGGACGCCCGCTGCGGCTCTCCGAGAAGGCGCGGGCCACGAATTCGGGGATGCGGTCGATCCGGTCGATCTGGGCGACCCATTTCGCCACCGGCCCGAACATCTGGCGATAGTCGATCTCCTGGAAGCAGGCCCTCTCCGTCGTGTCGGAGCCGATCTGGCCGATGAACAGGATCATCGGGGTTCCGTCCTGGCGGCCCACATGAAGCCCGATCGAGGCGTTGGTGGCGCCCGGTCCGCGCGTCACGAAGCAGATGCCGGGCCGGCCCGTCAGCTTGCCATAGGCTTCCGCCGCATAGGCGGCGCCGCCTTCCTGCCGGAAGGCCACCGTGCGGATGCGGTCCGCCCGCGTGCGCAGCGCCTCGATGCAGGGGAGGTAGCTCTCGCCCGGCACCATGAAGACCGTGTCCACCCCGTGCAGCTCGAGCTGCCGCACGAGGATCTCGCCGCCATGGGCGTCGACGGGAGAAGCTTGCGCCGAAGACATCAGAGAATTTCCTCGCGTTCCGGATGAACGGCTTTCTGCGGGTCCCAGCCCTGGCCCGGAATGGCGGCGATCAGGCGCTGGGTGTATTCGTGCCGGGGGGCGTCGAAGATCTGCGAGGGCGGCCCGGCCTCGACCACCTCGCCCCGGCGCATCACCATGATGCTGTCGCAGATCTGCGCGGCGACACGCAGGTCGTGCGTGATGAAGATCATGCCGAGCTTCAGATTGTCCTGGACCTCCTTGAGGAGCTTCAGGACCTGCTCCTGCACCGACACGTCGAGGGCGGAGACGCTCTCGTCGGCGATCAGCACCTCGGGATCGAGCGCGAGGGCCCGCGCGATGCCGACCCGCTGACGCTGGCCGCCGGAGAATTCGTGCGGATAGCGGTCATAGGCGGAGGGATCGAGGCCCACGCGGGCGAGCAGTTGCTCGGCGCGGCCGCGGGCCTCCTCGAGGCCGACCCCGTTCGCGAGCGGGCCGTCGATCAGGATCCGGCCGATCGTCTGGCGGGGATTGAGCGAGGCGAAGGGGTCCTGGAAGATCATCTGGAGCTTGCGCCGCAGCGGACGGAAGGCCGAGGGCGAGAGCCCGGCGATGTCCTGGCCGCGATACAGGATCTGGCCGGAATCGCTCTCGATGAGCTTCAGGATCGCGCGGCCGAGCGTCGACTTGCCGGAGCCGGATTCGCCGACGACCCCGAGCGTCTGCCCGGCCGCGAGCTTCAGGCTGACGTCGCGGAGCGCCGGGATGTCGCGGGCCTTGGAGAACAGGCCGCCCCCGCGATGATAGGTCTTGCTCAGGCTGCGGATTTCGAGGAGCAGCTTCTCCTCCGCGCCCTCTTCCGGGACATCGCTCTCTTCTCCCCTGCGATGCGGCACGGCCGCGATCAGGCGGCGCGTATAGGGGTGGCGCGGGGCGTTCAGGACCTGGCCGGCCGGGCCGGCTTCCACCACCAGCCCCTTCTCCATCACCACGACGCGGTCCGCGATGTCGGCGACCACGCCGAAATCATGCGTGACGAACATCACGCCCATCCCCTTCGCCCGCTGGATGCGCTTGATCAGCTCGATGATCTGGGCCTGGGTCGTGACGTCGAGGGCCGTGGTCGGCTCGTCCGCGATCAGGATGGACGGCTCGAGCGCCAGGGCCATGGCGATGACGACCCGCTGCCTCTGCCCGCCGGACAGGCGGAAGGGATAGGTGTTCCGCAGCGTCGGAGGATCGGGCAATCCGACATAGTCGAGCAATTCGAGGACCCGCGCCGTCCGCTTCGCGGCATCCTTCTCGCCGTGGACGAGCATGACCTCGTCGATCTGCTCGCCGACGGTCATCAGCGGGTTCAGGGCCGAGAGCGGCTCCTGGAAGATCATCGCGATCTCGCGCCCGCGCAACTCGCGCAGCTCCTCCTGCGGGCGGGCGAGCAGGTCCCGGCCGCCATAGACGATGTTGCCCGCCGAGGGCTTCAGGTAGGGCGGCAGCAAGCCCATGATGGCATTGGCCGTCATGGATTTGCCGGAGCCGGATTCGCCGACGACGCAGAGGATTTCGCCCCGCGCGAGGTCGTAGCTGATATCCCGCACGGCATAGGGCCGGTCGGATTCGACGGGCAGGGGGATGGAGAGGCCCCTGACGCTCAGGAGGGGCTCGGCCGCCGAGGTCAATGTCGCCTCCCGCGCAGATGGGGGTTCATCACGTCGTTGATGCCCTCGCCGATCAGGTTGATCGACAGGACCGCGAGCAGGATCGCGATCCCGGGGAAGAAGCTCATCCACCACGCCTCGCGCAGCATCGTGCGCGCGGCGCCGATCATGAAGCCCCAGCTCATCATGTTGCGGTCGCCGAGGCCCAGGAACGAGAGCGCGCTTTCGGTGAGGATCGCGGTCGCGACCATCAGCGAGGCGGTCACGATGATGGGGGAGACGGCGTTCGGAAGGATCTGGGTCAGGATGATGCGCGAGGGCTTCTGCCCGATCACGACGGCCGCCTTCACGAATTCGCGCTCGCGCAGGCTCAGGAACTCCGCCCGCACGAGGCGGGCCACGCTCGGCCAGGACACGGCCGCGATGGCCAGCGTGATCGAGACGAGGCTCGGGCTGAAGATCGCGACCAGGACCACCGCCATCGCGAAGGCCGGGATGATCTGGAAGAACTCGGTGAAGCGCATCAGGAGGTCGTCGATGCGCCCGCCGTGGAAGCCGGCCACGGCCCCGATGCCGACGCCGATGAGGACGGCGACCAGCGTCGAGATGACCCCGATCAGGAGCGACACCTTCGCGCCGTGCGCGATGCCGGTCGCGATGTCCCGGCCGAGCATGTCGGTGCCGAGCGGGAAGGCGGATTCCTCGAAGGGCGGCAGCATCGGCGGGCCGACGCTGTTCCACGGATTGCCCGGGAACAGGACCGGGGCCAGGATCGCCATGGCGACGATGAGCGCGAGAATGAGCGCTCCGAGGACCGCCCCGTAATTGCGCGAGAAGCGTTTGAGGTTCTGCATGCGGCGTTCCTCAGGCGGCGGCGATGCGCGGATCGACGATCCGGTAGGCGAGGTCGGCGACGAAGTTGACGATGACCACGACGATCGCGGTGACGAGGAAGATGCCGAGGAGAACGGGATAGTCCCGCTGCATCAGCGCATCGAACATGAGCCGGCCGATGCCGGGCCAGGCGAAGACGGTCTCGGTGAGGATCGCCCCCCCGACCAGCTGGCCCGCCTGCATGCTGGCGAAGGTGAAGACGGGCAGCACCGCGTTGCGCAGCACGTGGCGCCGGACGATGCGGGTCTCCGGCACGCCCTTCGCCCGCGCCGTCTTGACGAAGTCGAGCCCCATCACCTCCAGCATCGAGGCCCGCGTCAGGCGCGCATAGACGGCCATGTAGAAGAGGCCGAGCGTCACGGCGGGCAGGACGAGGTGGTGGGCGATATCCAGGGCGCGCCGGAAGCCGGTATAGTTGGCGCCGATGGTTTCCATGTCGAAGGGCGGCAGGATGTCGAGCTGGATCGAGAACAGGAGCACCGACATCAGCGCGATCCAGAACAGCGGCGTCGCATAGAACAGCAGCGCGAGGGTGGTGATGACGCTGTCCAGCACGCGCCCGCGGTTCTTCGCTGCCAGGACCCCGAGCAGCACGCCGCTCGCGAGCGAGAAGACGAAGGCGGCGCCCGTCAGGAGCAGGGTCGCGGGCAGGCGCTCCAGGATCAGGTGCAGCACGGAGACCTGGTTGCGGTAGGAATATCCGAGATCGCCCGTGAGCACGCCGGCGAGATAGCGCCAGAGCTGCATCGGCAGCGGCAGGTCGAGGCCGAACTGCTTGCGCAGGGTCTCCAGATATTGTGGATCGCCGGAGCCCGCCTCGCCGGCCAGGATGGCCGCGGGATCGCCGGGCGCGAGCTTGATCAGCAGGAAGTTCAGGATGATCACGCCGATGACCACCACGGCGGCCTTGCCCAGCCGTTGCAAGGTGAATGCGAACATGGACGACCGGCCTCACGTCGAGCGGCGAGGGGGACGGTCCGGGCCGGGGCCCGGACCGTGGGTGGGATCAGGCGGGAGGGCGGGCTACTTCGCGATCCAGACGTCGTCCATGGGCTCGTTCAGGCCGATGCCCGTGCGGACGAGGTTCTTCACCTTGCTGCGGTAGATCGTCGTGTTCTGCATGTCGAAGAGCCAGATCAGCGGCACGTCTTCGGCCAGGACCTTCTGCGCGGCGCTGAAGGCGGCGGCGGCTTCCTCCTGCGTCCGCGCGTCGGCCGCCTTGTTCAGCAGCTCGTCCAGCGCCGGGTTGACGTAGCCCTCGTTGTTTCCGGCATGCGTGCCCTTGACGATGTTGTTGCTCAGGTAGTTGCGCGACACGCCCTGCGCCGGATGGCCGAACTGGTAGAGGAAGTTGAAGGTCAGGTCGAAATTGAAGCTGCCGATGTTCTGGAGCCAGCCGCCGGCATCCACCGCCTGGATCGTGACGACGAAGCCGAGAGCCTCGAGCTGCTGCTTCACATATTCGGTGAGGCGGTCCCAGGTCGCGCCGTAGGGCAGGCCCATGAGGCGGATCGGATGCTTCTTGAGGTCGATGCCCGACTGGGCCACGAGCTTCTTCGCCAGCGCCATGTCGAAATTGTACTGCTGGATATTGGGGTCCCGGAACAGCTCCGTCGCGGCGAAGGGCCCCTTGGCCACGGCGCCCTGGCCGAAGAAGATCGTGTTCACGATGAAGTTGCGGTCGAGCGCGTGATAGATCGCCTTGCGGATGTCCCGGTTGGCGAAGACTTCGAGGCGAAGGTTCGGCTGAAGGAACGCCTGGGGCGAGAAGAATTCCCAGCCCGCCGTCGTGCTCTCCACCCCGGGCTTGGCCTTCAGGGTGCGGACGGCGAAGCCTTCCACGTCGCCCCCTCTCAGCACGTCCACGGTGCCGCGCTCGAAGGCGATGCTGCGCGAGGCCGCGTCCGGGATCACGCGGAAATAAAGCTCGTCCAGATAGGGCTTGCCTTCCTTCCAGTAGTTCTCGTTGCGCACCAGGTGGACGTAGCTGCCCCGCTGCCATTCCTTGAACTTGAAGGGGCCGGTCCCGATCGGCGTAGCGTTGGCGGGGTTCCGGCGGAAATCCGTGCCCTGGTAGATGTGCCGCGGCATGATGGGGAACGAGCTCAGCTCGAATCCGTAGATGAAGGCCGAGAACGGCTTCTTCAGCCGGAAGACGACGGTCAGGTCGTCGGGAGCGGTGACCTTCTCGACATAGGATTCGGAGATCAGGCGCCAGCGCGGATGGGTGTCGACGAGGAACTCGGTCGCCGTGAAGACGACGTCCGCGGCGGTGAAGGGCTTGCCATCGTGCCATTTCACGCCGTCCTGGAGCGTGAACGTATAGGTCAGGCCGTCATCGGAGACCTTCCAGCTCTTGGCGAGCTGGGGGATCGGATTGAGCTTGGCGTCGTAGGTGAGCAGGCTCTGATAGATCTGGCCGGCGACGTAGAGGGTGGGCCCCTGCGTGTTCAGGCCGACGATCAGCATCGGCGGCTCTGGCTGCACGATCATGTTGAGCGCTCCGCCCCGCGTAGGCTGGGCGGAATCGCCGGTCTGGCCCATGGCCGCGCCGACAACGGAGACGCAACTCAATGCGGCGGCCGCAAAAATTCCGATTGTCTTGCGCAGCATGGTCGTATCACTTCCCCTGGTTGGACTGTTCTTGTGCGGAACGGGTGACGGAGTTCAGACGCTCCAGGCGGAGATCTGCTTGGAATCCATGAATTCCTCCAGCCCGCAGACGCCGCCCTCGCGGGCGCGGCCGGACGCCTTGACGCCGCCGAAGGGCGAGCCCCGGCCGAGCGCCTCGCCGTTCATCTCGATCATGCCCGCACGCAACTGCCGGGCCAGCCGATTGCGGCGCTCCCCGTTCTGGGACTGAACGTAGTTCGTCAGGCCGTAGACGGTGTCGTTGGCGATCGCGACCGCCTCCTCCTCCGTGTCGAAGGGAATGATCGACAGGACGGGCCCGAAGATCTCCTGCCGGGCGACGGTCATCTCGTTGGTGACGTCGGCGAAGACGGTCGGGCGGACGAAATACCCCCGGTTGACGCCCTCGGGCAGGCCCGTCCCGCCGGCGACGAGGCGGGCGCCCTCGTCGATCCCCTTCTGGATCAGGCCCTGGATCTTGTCCCACTGCACCTTGCTGACGACCGGGCCGATATGGTTGCCGGCCTGGTGGCCCGTGGCGACGGCGGTCTCGCGGGCGACCCGGGCGGCGGTCTCGACGGCGGCGTCATAGGCCGAGCGCTCGACCAACATGCGGGTCGGGGCGTTGCAGGACTGGCCGCTGTTGTAGAAGCAGTGGCGCGTCCCGCGCTCCACGGCCTTCGCATCCGCATCGGCGAAGATCAGGTTGGCGCCCTTGCCGCCGAGTTCCAGCGCGACCTTCTTGAGCGAGTCGGCCGCGGCCTTGGTGATGGCGATGCCGGCGCGGGTGGAGCCGGTGAAGCTGATCATCTCGACGTCGGGATGGGTCGAGAGCTGCGTGCCGACGCCGGCGCCGTCGCCGTTGACGAGGTTGAACACCCCCTTCGGCACGCCCGCCTCGTGGACGATCTCGGCGAACAGCATCGAGGAGAGGGGCGCGATCTCGGAGGGCTTCAGCACCGCCGTGTTGCCCGCGAGGATGGCCGGGAGGACCTTCAGCGTGACCTGGTTCATCGGCCAGTTCCAGGGCGTGATCAGCCCGACGACGCCGATGGGCTCCCAGGACACCATGCTGGTCGGGGCGTGGGGGCCGAGGGGGCGGACGAACTCGAACTCCTTGAAGGCGGTGATGAAGTTCTCGATGTGGTAGATGCCGACGCCCGTCTGGGCGGCGAGCGCCATGTCCTGGGGCGCGCCCATCTCGTCGGTGATGGCGGCGGCCATCTCGGCGGCGCGGCGCTTGTAGATGGCGAGGATCTTCTCGGCATAGGCCAGCCGCTCGGCCGGCGGGGTGCGCGACCACGCCGGGAAGGCGGCCTTCGCGGCCGCCACCGCGCGGTCGGTATCGGCCCGGTCGCCGAGGCTGATGACCGCGATCGCGTCTTCCGTCGCGGGATCGATGACCTCAAGGTCGTGGGCCTTGGCGGGATTCACCCAGGCGCCGTCGATATAGAACTTCCTCTTGTCGGCCATGTCGGTCATCCAATCCTCCCCAGCCGCCGCCCGCGGCGGCGAATATGCCTCTATAGTCTCGTCGGGCTCGTGGCGTTACCCCGCCGCGGCCTGCGCCTCGACCTCCCGCAGGGAGGCGGCGATGATCTCGAACATGTCGTCCGCCTGGCGCCGGGTCATGATGAGCGGCGGGCAGAAGGCGACCGCGTCGATCATGTTGCGGGAGATCAGCCCGTTGCGCTGCATGGCGGCGTTCATCAGCCCGCCCAGCCTGGCCGGCGTGGCGACGGACTTCGCCTTCTTGTCGTCGACCAGCTCGAGGGCGGCGATCAGGCCGACGCCCCGCACCTCGCCGACGATCGGGCTGTCGGCGAGCTGCGCCAGCCGGCCGCGGAAATGCGCGCCCACCTCGCGGGCATTGGCGACGAGGTCGCGCTCCTCGATGATGGCGAGGTTCTCGAGCGCCACCGCCGCCCCGACCGGATGCCCGCCGGCCGTGAAGCCATGTCCGAAGGTGCCGATCCGGCCGCTTTCCTCCGCGATCGGGTCGAAGACCCGGTCGTTGACCATGATGGCTGAGAAGGGGACGTAGCTCGACGTGATCTGCTTCGACATCACCATGATGTCGGGGCGCAGGTCGTAGGTCTGCGAGCCGAACATTTGCCCGGTCCGCCCGAAGCCGCAGATGACCTCGTCGGCCACGAAGAGGATGTCGTGCCGCGCCAGCACGGCCTGGATCTTCTCGAAATAGGTCGCCGGCGGCGTCACGACGCCCCCCGCGCCCATGACCGGCTCGGCGAAGAAGGCGGCGATGGTGTCGGGGCCCTCGGCCTGGATCAGCGCCTCCAGCTCCTCCGCGCAGCGCGTCGCGAAAGCCTCCTCGCTCTCGCCCTCGCGTCCCTCCCGCCAGTAATGCGGCGAGGAGGTGTGGAGCACGCGGCCGATCGGCAGGTCGAAGGAGCGGTGGTTGTTCGTCAGTCCCGTCAGGCTGGCCGCCGCGATGGTCACCCCGTGATATCCGCGCTGGCGGGCGATGACCTTCTTCTTGTCCGGCTTGCCCATGGCGTTCGAGCGATACCAGATCATCTTCAGGACGGTATCGTTGGCCTCCGAGCCGGAATTCGTGAAGAAGACCTTGCTCATCGGCACGGGCGCGAGGGCGATCAGCTTCTCGGCGAGGTCGATGATCGGCCCGTGGCTCTTGTGGCCGAAATTGTGATAGAAGGGCAGCTTGCGCGCCTGCTTCGTCATCGCCTCGACCAGGCGCGGCTCGTTGAAGCCGACGCCGACGCTCCACAGCCCGGAGAGCCCCTCGATGTAGCGGCGGCCCTCGCTGTCGAGGACGTAGATCCCCTCGCCGTGATCGATGATCATCGGGCCGACTTCGCGATGGCGCTCGGCATTGGTGTAGCCGTGGAAGTGATAGGCAATGTCGCGCGCCTCGGCCGTGCGTGCGAAATTCGTCATATCGTTCACTGCGGAAGTCCTCTTGTTCCTGCCCGGCGCCGATGGCGGGATCGCGGATGCCCGGGCGAGGACGATTCGCGGCGCGGCTGGGCGCCTTTCGGGAATCGCGTCCTGCCTCGCCTCATTGGCTGCGACCTCGGCTGCACGTGCGGATGTCGAACACTACAAGCCTCCCCGATTCTCTTCGACATCGGAAGTCTTGACCTCGGTTTGACGATTTGGAAACATTCGCGGCCGCACGGGTTCGAGCGTGACCAAGGCCCCCAAGCATTTTCGCGGAAAGCTCTCCGACGCGGACATCGCCCGGCTGCGGGAATTCGTCGAGATCGTCGCCGCTGGCGGCATCACCGCCGCGCAGGCGCGCCTCGGCAAGGGGAAATCCGCCATCAGCCTGGCTCTCACGAGCCTCGAGGAGCGCCTGGGCCTGCGCCTGTGCGAGCGCGGCCGTTCCGGCTTCCGGCTGACGGAGCAGGGGCATCTCGTCCATTCCGCCGCGGTGCAGCTGCTCCACGAGATCGGACGCTTCAGCGATTTCGTGGGGGCGGCGACGCGGCGGCTCGAGGACGAGATCACGCTGCATGCCGACGACAGCTTCGCATTCGAGTTCGCCGATCCGCTGTCGCGCGCCATCGCCCGCGTCAGCGATCTCTATCCGAACGTGAAGCTCAACGTCAGGATGACCTCGCCGGATCACATCTATGCCTCCGTCCTCGAAGGATCGGCGGATCTCGGCTTCACGACCCTGATCCGGCCGAACGCGGCGCTCGATGCGCTGGCGGTCTGCTCCGAGCGCATGGGCATCTTCTGCGGCCGCCATCACCCCCTCTTCCCGCGCGACGACGCCACCCTCGGCTACGAGGAATTGCGACGCTACAGCTTCGTCGCCTCGGAGGTGACGCAGGAAGAGGAGTTCTCCGAATTCATGCACGGCCTCGACATCAAGGCGTTCGCGCCGACCATCCTGTCCCGGATGGTTCTCATCCTGTCCTCGCGATATCTCGGGATCGTTCCCATCGAATTCGCCCGATACTGGGTCGAGAAGGGAGCCGTTCGCGAAATCAGCGTCGAGGGCGGGCGCACGACGAACAGGTGCTATCTCATCCACCGCAAGGCCCGCCCCCTGGGACTGGGGAGCGCGATCCTGAGGAGCATGATCATCGACGAGATCCGGCTCTCGACGATCGGGACCGGCGTGCAATATCCGAGGAAGTAGGATGAACTATCCGGCCGGTTCCGGCACCTGGCAGCCGGCCGTGCAGCAGCGGCCCGGCTGCTTCGAGACGCGGCGGGGGCCGTCGAGGAGGCCGCGGTCGAGAAGGGTCTCCACCAGCTCGACCTTCTCCATGACGGGATAGTTGCGCCAGATCTCGCGCTTCATCGCCTCCGGCGAGCCCCCGCCGTGCAGGGAGATGACCGAATACCAGCCCGCCTGGTGCGAGATGGTCAGGTCCTCGATGAAGCGCGCCACCTCGGCCCGGCGCTCGGCGGGAATGTCCGCCCGGCCGCCCATCACCGCGGCAAGCGACGCCTTCGTGTCCGGGTTGTGATCCTCGTCGGGGCCGGGCAGGGCGACGATCAATCCGCCCGAGACGTAATGCGCGACCCGGTGCATGTCGTAGATCCTGGTCGCGAGCAGCAGCTTGCCGATATTGGAGAAGACGGGATCGGGCATCGCGGATCCCGCCGGATCCTTCGTGCAATAGACCGAGGCCGCCACTCCGCAGGCGTAGAAGCTCTCCGTGATGGTGATCAGCTCCACCATCTGCTCGCGGATATGGGCGTGGCGCTCGGGGTCGAGCCCGTTCGCCTCGATCATCAGCGCCCCGGCCCCGATCAGCAGGTCGCCGAATCCCGCCCGCGCGCCGATGCAGGAATGGCGATGGTGGGTGGCGTAGGACGTGGTGAGGAAGCCGCCCTCCTCGGTCTCGCCCGCGAGGAAGACGCGCTCGTGCGGCACGAACACGTCGTCGAAGATCACGACGCCGACCGACTGGCCGTATTTCGCCGAGAATTTCGCCGCCGCCTCGCCGGGGCGGCCCGCGGGCCGCGCGACGATCGTGACGCCGGGGGCGTCGCAGGGGACTGCGCAGCACACCGCGAAAGCCTCGTCTCCGGGCAGGTGGGTCCGGCAGGGCATGACCAGGAACTCGTGCATGTAGGGCGCGCCCGTCACGATGGCCTTCGTGCCGCGGATGACGATCCCGTCCGGGCGCCGCTCCGTGATGCGGACATGGACGTCGGGATTGGCCTGCCGGCCGGGCCGGACGGATCTGTCGCCCTTCGCGTCCGTCATCGCGACGCCGAGCGTCAGGTCCCTGTCCTGGATCTCGTGCAGATAGGCCAGGAAGCGCTGGCCGTAATCCGTGCCGTGGCGGTCGTCCGTCCGCTTGGTCGCCTGGAAGATGCCGTTGAGCGCGTCATGGGTCAGGTAGCGCTGTGCGCAGCCGGAGGTCCGGCAGACCAGCCGCACGGCCTCGAGCTTGGACAGGAGGTCCTGCGACGTCTCGTCGATATGGAGCATCCGGTTGACGGTCTTGCCGGACGTTCCCTGCCGCGCCGTCATGATCGGCGCATGCTCCTCGCGGAGCGCGAAGTCGTAGGTGACGCCGACGCCGGCGATGCCCGGAGCGAGCCGCGGCTCGTCGGCGACGCTCTCGACAGGGCTTCCATCGATGAAAACCCGCGGCCTGTAGGCCCTGAGCGACTCTCGGTAGTCGGAAGCCGACATGAGCATGGCGCTCTATCCCCGCTTGTTCAAGAAATCTAACATTGTTAGATTAACTTGATCGATGTTTGAATTCGCGTCAAGCGGGCGGCGGGGGCATGGCCAGGAACCGGCAGAGCAGGAGGGAGGCGGTCAGCGGCCACAAGCGGGACTTGATCCTGGAGGCCGCGCGGCAGGTCTTCGCCGAGGAGGGGCTGGAAGGCGCGAGCCTTCGCGCCATCGCCATGCAAGCCGGGTACACGCCCGCCGCGCTCTATTTCCATTTCGAATCCAAGGAGGACATCTACGCCGAGGTGCTGAGGGCGTCCCTGCAATCCCTCGGCCTTGCCGTGAACCGGGCGATGGAACAGGCGCGATCTCCGGCGCTCAGGCTCGAGGCTGCCGCGATGGCGTTCTTCCGGTTCTATGCTGACAATCCGCGCGATCTCGATCTCGGCTTCTATCTCTTCCGCGGCGGGATGAAGCCGGCCGGACTCGGGCATATGCGCGATGTCGCATTGAACGCGGCGCTCGAGGCTGCCCTGCGTCCGGTCGCCGATGCCGCGATCGAGATGGGAGCCTCGCAGGAACGGGCGAACCTTCTGGTGGTCGAGTGTTTCGCGCACGCGGCCGGGCTTCTGCTGCTGCTCCATACGGGCCGCATCCGAATGTTCGGCGCCAGCGCGCTCGACATGATGGAATCCTTCGTGAAGGACCGCGTTTCGCAGCTCTCGCGAGACCGGCTCCCCGGATGACCGGCCGCGATCCCGCAGGCAATTCGCCCTATGACAGGGTCCGCGATGTCCAGCTCGCATGGATGACGCCCGGCTCGTGGCGCATGATCCGGGCGACGGTGTCGAGTTCGCTCGCGACGACAGAGGTGCTGACGAGCGTCGCCACGATCTCCGCATCCTCGGGCGTCTCGCGCTCGATGCGAACCTCGCGGATCGGGTAATCTGCCCTCTCGATGGTCTCGACGAGCCGGTCCCGCAGCGGCTCGACCCTCTCCGCCGCGACGGTCGCGCGCACCTCGTAGGTCGCTTCCGCGGAAGCCTCGTCGAGCGGCGCGCGGTTGATAGCGTTGACGAGGGGGCGCAGCAGCGTGTTGCCGGCGAGGACGAAGGCGGCGACGAGGACAGCCTCGCCGATCAGGTCCGCGCCCGCGCTGGCGCCGACCGCCGCCGCGCCCCAGAGGGTGGCGGCGGTGTTCAGGCCTCGGATCTGGGTGCCGTCCTTCATGATGACGCCGGCGCCGAGGAAGCCGACGCCCGAGACCACATAGGCGATGACCCGGACTGCGCCGTCGCGGCCGGCCAGCAGCATGCCGACATCCACGAAGGCGGCGGCGCCCACCGCGACGAGGACCGTGGTCCGCAGGCCCGCCGTGCGCTGGCGGTATTGGCGCTCGGCGCCGATCAGGGTCCCGAGCACGAAGGCCGTGCCGAGGCTGATCAGCGTGTCGAGAAGCGCGCCCGGATCGAAGGCCTGGACGGCGGCCAGCGTCATGGAAGCCGTTCCGCCTCAGAAGGCCAGGGGCTTGGCCTGCTTCACGCCCGGAATGGTCATGACGCGCTCGAGCACCTGCGCCGGCAGCCCGCCATCCACCTCGACGAGGGCGATGGCTGAGCCGCCGGGCCGGTCGCGGCCGAGGGCGAAGGTCGCGATATTGACCCCCGCATCGCCGAGCGTCGTCGCGAAGCGGCCGATGAAGCCGGGCTTGTCCTCGTTCGAGACGTAGATCATCGAGGGCGCGAATTCGGCCTCGACCTTGAGCCCCTTGATGTCGACGATGCGCGGCTTGCCGTCCGCGAAGACGGTGCCGGAGACGGCGCGCTCGCCGTTCTCGGTCTCGACCGCGACGGTGACGAGCGAATCGTAGTCGCCGGCCGCGTCGCGCACCATCTCCTCGACCACGATGCCGCGCTCCTTGGCGATCGAGGGGGCGGAGACGACGTTGATATCGGCCAGCATGGGCCGCAGGAGCCCGGCAATGGCGGCGCTGGTCAGCGCCTTGGTCTTCATCTGCGCGACCTCGCCCTCATAGGTGATGCGCACGCGCTCGAGGCCCGATTCGGTGAGCTGGCCCGCGAAGGAGCCGAGCTTCTCGGCGAGCGCGATGAAGGGCTTGAGGCGCGGCGCCTCCTCGGCCGTGATCGAGGGGAAGTTCACCGCGTTCGTGATCGCGCCCTTGAGCAGGTAATCCGACATCTGCTCGGCGACCTGGAGCGCGACGTTCTCCTGCGCCTCGGAGGTAGCGGCCCCCAGATGCGGCGTGCAGACGACGTTCGGATGGCCGAAGAGCGGGTTCTCCTTGGCCGGCTCGGCCACGAAGACGTCGAAGGCCGCCCCGGCCACATGGCCCGAATCGAGCGCCGCGCGCAGCGCCTGCTCGTCGACGAGCCCGCCGCGCGCGCAATTGACGATGCGCACGCCCTTCCGGGTCTTCGCGAGGTTGTCGGCCGAGAGGATGTTCCTCGTCTTCTCGGTCAGCGGCGTGTGCAGGGTGATGATGTCGGCGCGGGCGAGAAGGTCCTCCAGCTCCACCTTCTCGACGCCGAGGTCGAGCGCGCGCTCGGGCGAGAGGAAGGGGTCGAAGGCAATGACGCGCATCCTGAGGCCGATGGCGCGCTCGGCCACGATCGCCCCGATATTGCCGCAGCCGATGATGCCGAGCGTCTTGGCCGTGATCTCGACGCCCATGAAGCGGTTCTTCTCCCACTTGCCGGCCTGGGTCGAGGCGTCGGCGGCAGGGATCTGGCGGGCGAGGGCGAACATCATCGCGATGGCATGCTCGGCCGTCGTGATCGAGTTGCCGAAGGGCGTGTTCATCACGATTACGCCGCGGGCGGTCGCGGCCGGGATGTCCACGTTGTCGACGCCGATGCCGGCACGGCCGATCACCTTCAGATTTCTCGCCTCGGCCAGGATCTTCGGAGTGACCTTGGTGGCCGAGCGGATGGCGAGGCCGTCGTAATCGCCGATGATCGCGGCGAGCTTGTCCTTGTCCTTGCCGAGATCGGGCTGGAAATCGACCTCGACGCCGCGATCCTTGAAGATCTGGATGGCGGCAGGCGAGAGGGCGTCGGAGATGAGGACGCGGGGCTTGGTCATCGCGGAAACCTTGTCATTTCCTCGACTGTCATGGCCGGGCTTGTCGCGGCCGTGACAGTCGCGTGTCAGTGGGCGGTGAAATCGCCGCGCAGCAGCGCGGCGGCGTCGTTCGGGTCGAGGTCGAGCGCGTAGTCCGAGCCGGGATTGAGCACGAAATGCGCGCCCGGATGGCGGGTGAGGAGATCGCGCACCTTGTCGGGCGCGATGACGTGGTCGCAACGGTAGAAGGCTTGCGCCCGCACGGGCGCGGAGAAGAAGGGCACGGCTGTCACGCCGCCCCGCTCCGCCGACCCCAGCTCCAGCCGCACGCCTTCCGGGATGACGGCCCGGCCGTCCGGGCCGGTCTCGACCCGCGCCCCGTCGGCGAGAAGCAGGGCGAGATAGACCTCGCGGTCGAGCAGGTCGCGCATGAAGGCGGTGCGCAGATGCGGCTCGTGCGCCGCCCGGACCAGCTCGATTTCGAGATCGTTCCGGGGCGAGAAGGCGTCGGTGCCGATGCTGCTGTCGTCGGTCATGTGAGAACTCCTCGGCCAACCCTCCCCCCGCGGAGCGGCGGGGAGGGTCGAGTCGCGCCGAAGGCGCGACCGGGGTGGGTGGGGGGTCTCGAGGCGAGCACCTGGCCGGGCGGAAGGCGTCGAGCCCCCCACCCGGCTCGGCCTTCGGCCGAGTCCGCCCTCCCCA
>NZ_DAOLAJ010000019.1:0-51900 GCF_035325185.1 Enterovirga sp.
CGCTCGGTGCCGTTGACGATGAAGGTGCCGTTATCCGTCATGAGCGGCATCTCGCCCATGTAGACGTCCTGCTCCTTGATGTCCTTGACGGATTTCGCCTGCGTGTCCGGGTCGACGTCGAACACGATGAGGCGGAGCGTCACCTTGAGGGGCGCCGAGAAGGTCATGCCGCGCTGGCGGCATTCGTCCACGTCGTATTTCGGCGGCTCGAAGGTGTACTTGACGAATTCGAGGAGCGCGGTCGAGGCGAAGTCGGAGATCGGGAAGACCGACTTGAAGACCGATTGCAGGCCCTCGTCGGGCCGCCCGCCCCTGGGCTCGTCCACCATCAGGAACTGGTCGTAGGAAGCCTTCTGAACCTCGATCAGGTTCGGCATCTCGGCCACCTCGGCGATCTTGCCGAAGAACTTGCGGATCCGCTTGCGTCCAGCGAGCGTGCTGCCCATTTGGCCCTCGTCCTTGCGAAACATCTGGCCGGGCGTCCGCGCCCCCAACGGGCGCCTGGTCAGATGTCGGCGGAAGCCCGCCTCGGTTGCGTTTCGTTCCCGGAACCCGGAAACGGCCGAACGGCCCCGGGCACGAGGCCCGGGACCGCCGGATTTCTATTCTTCCCGTCCCCACGCCACGGCCGGACTCGGCCCGGCCATCGCGATGGGGGGACGTGCGGGCCGCCGAGATCCTTGGATCTCGGCTCCGCCCCGTCCGAGGACGGAACTCAAGCGCGCCTTCGGCTTACTTGAGTTCCACCTTGGCGCCGGCCTTCTCGAGCTGGGCCTTGAGCTTGGCGGCATCGTCCTTCGACACGCCTTCCTTGACGGGCTTGGGAGCGCCCTCGACCAGATCCTTGGCCTCCTTGAGGCCGAGGCCCGTGATCGCGCGGACCTCCTTGATGACCTCGATCTTCTTGTCGCCGGCGGCGGCGAGGACGACCGTGAACTCGGTCTGCTCCTCGACGGCCGCGGGAGCCTGGTTGACCGGCGTGGCGACCGAGACGGCCGCGGCCGCCGAGACGCCCCACTTCTCTTCGAGCATCTTAGCGAGCTCAGCCGCCTCGAGCACGGTCAGCGACGACAGGTCGTCAACGATTTTCGCAAGATCAGCCATGATTTGGGTATCCTTGAACGGTTCGATAAGGGGCCGCGCCAAAATGCGCGGCGGCTCTCCGAGGGATCAGGCCGCCTCGTCCTTCGCGGCATAGGCTCCGAACACCCGCGCGAGCTTCGCGGCGGGGGCGTTGGCGAGCTGGGCGAGCTTGGTGGCCGGCGCATTGACGAGGCCGACCAGCTTGGCGCGCAGTTCGTCGAGCGAGGGAAGCGTCGCGAGCGCGCGCACCCCGTTCGGGTCCAGTGCGGTCGTGCCCATCGCTCCGCCGAGGATGACCAGCTTGTCGTTGGTCTTGGCGAAGTCGACGGCGACCTTGGGCGCCGCGACCGGATCGCCGGAATAGGCGATCAGGGTGGGCCCCTTCATCAGGGGCCCGATGGACGCGACGTCCGTGCCTTCGAGGGCGATCTTGGCGAGCCTGTTCTTGGCGACCTTCACCGTGGCGCCGGCCTGCTTCATCTGCGCGCGCAGCTTCTGCATGTCGGCGACGGTGAGGCCCTTGTAGTGGGCCACGACCACGACGGCGCTTTCGCTGAAGACGCCGTTGAGCGTCGTGACGAGCTCGCGTTTCGCTGCTCTATCCACTGGCTCACTCCGTTAGACGGAACCAAATCGGCTCCGCCGGTGACGAATGCCGGCCGGACGATGCCCGGCCGACGGTGAGAGCCCTGTCCACCCCGGCGGCGAGCCGCCCGGGCGAGATGGTTCGAACCGTCTGCGTTCCGCCGCGTCGCCGCGGCGGTGAATTCGGCTTCCCCGTCTATGCAGGCGGAGGATTAAGCCGTCGGGGCGCGAAGCCCCTCGGGCACCTGCAGTCTCGGACAGGACATGGCCGGACCGGACCGGGAGAATCCCGGATCGGCCGGCCGTCCATCCAGCCGGTCGCCCGGCTGGAATGCGAAAACGATCACCGGCCCGAAAGGAGCCGCCGACCGTTCAGATTGAAAGACATGAATCGCCTCTTAACGGCTTGCATGCGCGATGCCAAGCGGCGAATCGCGCATGCAACGCAGACATCCCCTGCCTTCAGGGCAGGCTGCCTCAGGCCGCCGAGACGCTCGACGGATCGACCTTCACGCCGGGACCCATCGTGGAGGAGACCGCGATGCCCTTGATGTAGGTGCCCTTCGCGCCGGCCGGCTTCGCCTTGGCGACCGCCTCGACGAAGGCGCGCAGGTTCTGCGTGAGCTTGTCCGCGCCGAACGAGACCTTGCCGATGCCGCCATGGACGATGCCGGCCTTCTCGACGCGGAACTCCACGGCGCCGCCCTTGGCGTCCTTGACCGCCTGGGTGACGTTCATCGTCACCGTGCCGACGCGCGGATTCGGCATCAGGCCGCGCGGGCCCAGCACCTTGCCGAGGCGCCCGACGAGACCCATCATGTCCGGGGTCGCGATGCAGCGATCGAAATCGATCGTGCCGCCCTGGACGGTCTCGAGCAGGTCCTCCGCGCCGACGATGTCGGCCCCTGCCGCCTTCGCCTCGTCGGCCTTGGCGCCGCGCGCGAAGACCGCGACGCGGACCGTGCGGCCCGTGCCGTTCGGCAGGTTGCAGACGCCGCGGACCATCTGGTCGGCGTGGCGCGGATCGACGCCGAGATTCATCGCGATCTCGAGCGTCTCGTCGAACTTCGCGCTGGCGCGCGACTTGATGAGCGCCACCGCCTCGTCCAGCGGATAGAGCCTGGCGGTGTCGATGCCCTCGCGGGCGGCGCGGATGCGCTTTCCAGCCTTTGCCATCGTCCCCTCCTCAGCCCTTGACTTCGAGGCCCATGGCCCGGGCGGATCCCCGGATCATGGCGACCGCCGCGTCGATCGAATCGCAGTTCATGTCGACCATCTTCTTCTCGGCGATCTCGCGGAGCTGCGCCTCGGTCACGCGGCCGGCCGGCGCGCCCTTGCCCGGCGTCTTCGAGCCGGAAGCGGGCTTCTTGCCGATCTTGAGGCCGGCGGCGCGCTTGAGGAAGAACGAGACGGGCGGCTGCTTCATCTCGAAGGTGAAGGAGCGATCCTGATAAGCCGTGATCACGACCGGGATCGGCGTGCCCTTCTCGATCTGCTGGGTCTTCGCGTTGAAGGCCTTGCAGAATTCCATGATGTTGAGACCGCGCTGACCGAGCGCGGGACCGATGGGCGGCGACGGATTGGCGGCGCCGGCCGGGACCTGGAGCTTGATGTAGCCCGAAACCTTCTTGGCCATGGGAACACTCCCGATTGTGCCGCTCCCCGGGCTGCCGGCCCGGCTCGCGGCGCTTCAGAAGCCGCGGTGCGATCCCCTTCGCAGGCCCGGCTGGCGGCCGGGCGGGATCTCCCGCGGATTTGCCCTCCGGGGAGGGCTTCACCCCGCAAAGCGGGGAGAAGGGGATATGCGCTACTGCTTCTCGACCTGCCCGTATTCCAGCTCGACGGGCGTCGCGCGACCAAAGATCGAGACCGCGACCTTGACGCGGGCGCGGGCCTCGTCGACCTCCTCGACCGTGCCGTTGAAGGAGGCGAAGGGGCCGTCGGCGACGCGGACCGTCTCGCCGATCTCGAAATGGATCGAGGGCTTGGGCCGCTCGATTCCCTCGGCGACCTGCCCCTTGATGCGCTCGGCCTCGGCATCGGGGATCGGCACGGGCTTGGCCTTGTCGGCGCCCAGGAAGCCGGTGACCTTCGGCGTGTTCTTGATGAGGTGATAGACCTCGTCCGTGAGGTCGCATTTCACCAGCACGTAGCCGGGGAAGAACTTCCGCTCGGTATCGACCTTCCGGCCGCGGCGGACCTCGACCACCTTCTCCATCGGCACGAGGATCTCGTCGAACTTGTCCTCGATCCCCCGCTGCGCGGCCTGGTCCTTGATGGATTGCGCGACCTTGCCTTCGAAATTCGAATAGGCGTGCACGATGTACCAGCGCTTGGCCATGGCCTCAGCTCCCGATGCCGAGCACGAGGCCCACGGCCTTCTGCATGATGAAATCCGCGAACAGGAAGAAGACGGAGGCGAGAATCGCCATCACGATCACCATGGCGCTCGTGATCATGGTCTCCTTGCGGGTCGGCCAGGTGACCTTCTCGCCCTCGGAGCGCACCTGGGCCAGGAATTCCAGGGGCGACACGCGCCGCTTCTTCTTGGGGACGACCGCCTGCGGGGTCGCGTCTGACTTTGCCATGTCTCTCGAACCGTCGGGCCAACCGAGAGGGCGCGGCGACCAGCGGCCGACCGCGCACATCCCTCAATCCCGCATGGAAGATGGGGCGCCATACAGCAAACGAAAGGGCGTGTCGAGCGAGCCGCCCGCGAAGAACGCCTCGCCGCCACGGACGGCACCGGGATCGAGAACGGCGCAGGCGGAATATCCGACGGGGAGCGGCAGGAGAGGCCCCTGGCAGGAGTGGAGGGATTCGAACCCACGACCCCCGGTTTTGGAGACCGGTGCTCTAACCAGCTGAGCTACACTCCTGCACCGCGGGAATCCCGCGGGCAGCGGCCCCTACCATGCCGGCTCGCGGGAAACCAGTGCCTTCCTGCCGCTCCGAGACGATCCGCATTCCGATCGCGGAACGGCGCGATCGAGGCGAGCCGCCGCATCCACGAAAAACGCCCCGCTCAGGCGAGCCCGCGGGCCTCCCGCTTTGCGCTTAACGAATCGGCAAGGAAATGTTCTCTATTTGTTCTCTCGCCACGACACGGGAGCCCGTCATGAGTGAAACCGAGATCGCCCTCGCCCGCGCCTATCTCACGGCTGCCGACCAGGACCCGGTGGCCGCGCTGATCCGCTCGGTGAAGGATCTCGCCCAGACCCGCCGCATGCTGGCGAGCCTGCCCGCGCTCATCGCCGCACTCCATGACGAGGAGCCGGTTCCGCGCTCGCCGGAGACGATCGGGGACGAGGAAAAGCGCGGGGAGCGGGAGCCCGCGCCCGCGCCCCGCGGGGCGTGGATTTCGCCTCTCGACAGGGGCGCCGTCTTTCCGGTCTAGTGAGCGGGTCGCCATGTCCCACGGCCGCAGAAGGAGACGCGATGTCGAGCGACTGGAGGATTCCGCCCGGCATCCAGCCCCGCCCCCAGGATTACGATTTCGATCTCGAGCGGAGCCTGGCCTCGGTGCTCGGATTGTCCGCCAGCATCCCGGCCGACGCCTTCACCGCCGAGACGCTGGGGCGCGAGCGGGCCGGCCATGCGGTGCTGATCCGCGACGATGGAATCGCGCTCACCATCGGCTACCTGGTCACGGAGGCCAGCAGCCTCTGGCTCACCACCCAGGACGGCCGCGTCGTCCCCGCGACCGTGATCGGCTTCGACGGCGAGACCGGCTTCGGCCTCGTCCAGGCGCTCGGGCGGCTGGACATGCCCGCCCTGCCCCTCGGCGATTCGTCGCAGGTCGCGGTCGGCGACGAGGTGGTGATCGCGGCGGCCGGCGGCCGGCGGCGCTCCGTCGCAGCCCAGGTCGTGATGAAGCAGGAATTCGCGGGCTACTGGGAATATGTCCTCGACGAGGCGCTCTTCGTCGCCCCTTCCCATCCCCATTGGGGAGGCACGGCCCTGATCGGGGAGCGGGGCGAATTGCTCGGCATCGGCTCGCTGCAACTCCAGCAGGAGGAAAGCCGGCACGGCTCGGCCGTCAACATGGTGGTGCCGATCGACCTCCTGAAGCCGATCCTGGCCGACATGCTGCGGACGGGACGCGCGGCGCGCCCCGTCCGTCCCTGGCTCGGCCTCTTCGCGGCGGAGATCAACGGCCGGGTGACGATCGCCGGCGTGATCCCCGGCGGGCCTTCCGAGAAGGCGGGGCTCGAAGCCGGCGATCTCGTGGTCGGCGCGAACGGCGTCGCGCCGAAGAGCCTCGCCGCGTTCTTCCGCGCCGTCTGGAAGGCCGGACCCGCGGGCACGTCCGTCCCCCTGCAATTGCTGCGGGACGGACAGCCCCTGGAGGTCGAGATCGCCTCGACCGATCGCGCTCTCCTGCTCAAGCGTCCGGTTCTGCACTGAATCCGGTCGAAACCTTACCGGCCCCCGATTCGTTGGATGCGGCGACACGGAGATTGACATGGACATCGATCAGGCGGCCGGCGAGGCGAAGAAGATGGCGGAGCAGGCGGGGGCGAAGGCCACGGTGGTGCTCGACGATGCCTCGAACGCAGCACAGAACGCCGCGGTCCAGGCAAAGGACGCCGCCCAGGATGCTCTCGACCGCGCCCGGGAGGCCACCCAGGATGCCGTCGACAGGACCAGGGATGCGGCCAAGGCGGCCTATGGCCAGGCCAGGGACACCGTGAGCGACTATGCCGGCCAGGCGGGCGATCTCGCCGAGCGCACCCTGGCGGAAGGGCGGCGCTACGCCCATGAGGGACGCCGCTATGTCGACGAGCGGCTGGAGCAGCTCCCGGATGCGCGGCACTATGTCGAGGAGAGCCGGCGGGCGGTCAGCCACAGCCCGCTCGCGGCGGTGCTGATCGCCGGCCTCGTCGGCTATGCGCTCGCGCTTCTCGTCCACAGCCGGCGCTGACAGGGCCGGTGGCGAAAACCGATTCTTTCGAAGGAAGGCGGCGGGCGAGGCCGGGACATGGTGGGCGCGACAGGGATTGAACCTGTGACCCCTACGATGTCAACGTAGTGCTCTCCCGCTGAGCTACGCGCCCGGACGGCGGGGCGAGCCCCGCCGGAAGCGGCCGTATAGAGACTTGCGCCGGACGGCGCAAGCGTCCGATTTCACCTCGCCGGGACGATCCGCCGAAGCGCCCCGCCGCCCTCACCTGAAGGCGGCGCCGGGCCACAGGGCGGGCGCGGCGCGGGCATATTGCGGCGGCCGCGAGACCTCGGCGCCGAGCGCCTGGGCGGCGTGCCAGGGCCAGTGCGGATCGTCGAGCGCCGTGCGCGCCAGTGCCACCATGTCGGCCTCGCCCGAGGCGACGATTCCCTCGGCCTGCCCGGGCGTCACGATCAGCCCGACGCCCATGACGGGCAGGCCCGTGCGCCGCCGGACCTCCGCCGCGAACGGGATCTGGTAGCCCGGCCCGATCGCGATCTTCGCCTCGAGCGAGATGCCCCCGGAACTGACATCCACGAAGTCGCAACCCCGCGCCTCCAGCTCCGAGGCGAAGGCGACCGCCTCGTCCACGGTGATGCCGCCCTCGATCCAGTCGAAGCCGGTGATGCGCGCGCCGACCGCGAGGCCCGGCGCCGCCGCCCTGACCGCCTCGAAGACCCGCAGCGGGAACCGCATGCGATTCTCCAGGCTGCCGCCATATTCGTCCTGCCGCCGGTTCGAGACGGGCGAGAGGAACTGGTGGAGCAGATAGCCATGCGCCGCATGGACCTCGATCAGGTCGAAGCCGAGATGCACCGCGCGCCGCGCCGCTGCCGCGAAGGCCGCCACGATCCGGTCGAGATCGGCCTCGCTCGCGGCGGCCGGCACGTGCCAGTCCGGCGCGAAAGGCACGGCGGAGGCGGAGACGGTCGGCCAGGGATCGCCGTCCGGACCGAGCGATCGCCCCCCCTCCCAGGGCGCCTGCGAGGACGCCTTGCGCCCCGCATGGGCGAGCTGGATGCCGAGCTTCGCGGAGCCGTGCCGGCGGCAGAAGCCGAGGACGCGCGTCAGCGCCGCCTCGTTGTCGTCGTTGTAGAGGCCGAGGCAGCCATGGGTGATCCGCCCGATCGCCTCGACGCCGGTCGCCTCCACCACCAGGAGCGCCGCGCCCGACATCGCGAGCGATCCGAGATGGACGAGATGCCAGTCCGTCGCGTCGCCGTGGATGGCGCTGTACTGGCACATGGGAGCGATCGTGATCCGGTTCGGCAGGTCGAGCGGCCCGAGCCGGATGGACGAGAAAAGCTGGCTCACGATCAATCCTTCAGATGCAGCGGCCGCCATCGACCTGCAGAACCGTCCCGGTCACCATCTCCGCCTCGTCCGAGCAGAGGAAGAGGGCGGCATGGGCGATGTCCTCGGGCGTCGACAGGCGTCCCCAGGGAATCGTGGCCTTGAAGGCCGCGCGCTTCTCCGGCGTGTCCTCGCCCATGAAGGAGGCGAGGAGCGGCGTCTCGCCGGCCACCGGCGCGATGCAGTTGACGCGGATGCGGTCGGGCGCGAGTTCCACCGCCATCGATTTCGACAGCAGGTTCACCGCCCCCTTGGACGCATTGTACCAGGCGAGGCCCGGCCGCGGCCGGATGCCCGCCGTCGAGCCGATATTGAGAATGCAGCCTCCGCCATGGCCGCGGAAATGCGGCACCACGGCCTTGGCGAAGAGGTAGATCGACTTCACGTTCACGTCGAAGACGCGGTCGAACTCCTCCTCCCCGACCTCCAGCATCGGCCGGTTGCGATGGGTCGTGCCGGCATTGTTGACGAGGATGTCGAGGCCGCCGAGGCCCCGGATCGCCTTCTCGCACGCCTCCGCGACCTCCTCCGCCTTCGAGACGTCGCAGCGAAGCGCCAGGGCCGCCGGCCCCAGCTCCGCCGCCGCCCGCGCGGCGGCCTCCCCGTTGAGGTCGAAGAGGGCGACCAGGGCGCCCTCGCGCACGAAAGCCCGCGCGATGCCGAGGCCGAAGCCCTGCGCGGCGCCGGTGACGATCGCGATTTTGTTGTGAAGCTTCCCGGCCATGCGGCTCCTCCTGCGCCGTGTCTCCCGCCTCCCTTCCGGCACGTCAAGCCGAAGCCGGGGGAACGGCCGCGCTTTGGGGTTGATCCATTTCCAGCTTTGAACAAGACTGTCCGAAAGCGGTCCATCACACCGTCGCCGGCTTCCACGACCGGCCGTGGCGTATCACGGGGGCGCAGTCTGGAGGCCAGGCAGGCATGACCGGAACGCGCCGGATGACAGCGCTCATTGTCGAGGACGATCGCGGACAGAGCGAGCTTGCCGCCCTCCTCCTCGAGGAATTCGACCTGCGCGTGATCCAGGTCGCCTCGGCCGAAGAAGCGCTGGGCCGCCTGTGCGACCTGTCCGAGGAGATCGGCGTCGTCCTGATCGACATCCATCTGGAGGGGGAGATGGACGGCCTCGCCCTTGCGGAGCGCGTGGCCGTCCTGTGGCCGACGCTGAGCGTCCTCGTCACCTCGGGCGATGTCGATGCCGCGGCCTGCGGCCTGCCCCCCCGCGCCACCTTCATCCCCAAGCCCTGGCGGCCGCTGGACATCGTCGCGGCCGCGGAGCGGGCCGCGCGCGCCGACCATTCGGTCCACGCCCTGCGCCTCTGAGAGACCCCGCCCGCTTCGCGGGACGCCCGGTCGTGCCGAATCGCGCCAGCGCCCGCTGCGCGCCGTTAACGCGCCGTTAGAGTTTGAGTGGTCCACTCAACACATCGTTTACCAGCCGGAACGGGGGCAACCCGACCGGCCTCGAGAGGTGAAGCGATCAACGGGAATTCGGAGGTCGAATCGTGGCCAGGCAGCTCACAGTCCTTCTTGTCGCGAGCGACGGACTGACGCGGCAAATCACGGCGAACGGACTCGCCATGTACGGCTACGAGACCCTCCTGGCAAAGGACGGCGTGGAGGCGATGGGGGCGATCACCGCCGGGGGGCGCATCGACATCCTCGTCGTCGATGCCGATATCGGCGGGGACATTCCCGGGCTCGAAGTCGCCAAGGCCGCGAGGCTGCGCCATCCCCGGGTCGACGTGATCTATACGTCCCGCATGCCTTTCCGCATCCCGGAGGCGGCGAAGGTGAAGGGCGCCCCCTCGATCCGTACGCCCTACCAGCCCCAGCAGATCGTCGGCATGATTTCCGAGCTGCGCCACCGCGGCAGCGCCGACGAGGCCCGCCGGGTCGCCTGAGGACAGGAGCGCCGCATCGCCGCGAGACGGTTGATCCGGGCGCCAAAGGCTGGTTCCGTGGCGGCGAGGCCGAACGGCCGCAACGGGGAGCCGCCATGAAGGCCGTCGTCATTCATCCGCCGCATGAGCTGCGCGTCGAGGACACGGCGCTGGGCGAGTGCGGCCCCGGCCAGGCCGCGGTGCCGATCAGGGCCGGCGGCATCTGCGGCTCCGACCTGCATTACTATCGCCATGGCGGCTTCGGTGCGGTGCGGGTGAAGGAGCCCATGGTGCTCGGCCACGAGGTGGCGGGCGAGGTCCTGGCGGTCGCGCCGGATGTCGGGCGCGTGAAGGTGGGCGACCGCGTCGCCGTCAATCCGAGCCGCCCCTGCGGCCGATGCCGCTACTGCGCCGAGCGTCTCTTCAATCATTGCGAGAACATGCGCTTCTACGGCAGCGCGATGCCCTTCCCCCATATCCAGGGCGCGTTCCGCGAGACGCTCGTCTGCGACGCGAGCCAATGCGAGATCGGGCCGCCGGGCATCTCCTTCGAGCTGCTCGCACTGTGCGAGCCGCTCTCGGTCGTCCTGCACGGGATCGGCCGCGCGGCGCCGCTCGCCGGCAAGCGCGTGCTCGTGACGGGCTCGGGGCCGATCGGCGGGCTCGCCGCCCCCCCCCTCCGCCATGGCGGCGCGGCCGGGGCCGTGCCCACGGATGTCCCGGGCGAGCCCCCCTCCGTCGCGACGCGCCTCGGCGCCGACCGCACGATCGACGTCGCCGCCGAACCCGAGGCGCTCGCCGCCTATGCGGCCGGCAAGGGCACCTTCGACCTCCTGGTGGAATGCTCGGGCAACGGGGAGGCCATCCGCGGCGCCATCCCGACGCTGCGCCCGCGCGGCGCCATCGTCCAGCTCGGCATCGCCGGGGGCGACGTGGCGCTGCCGCTGAACACCATCGTCTCCAAGGAGCTGGCCTTGCTCGGCTCCTTCCGCTTCCATGAGGAATTCGCGACCGCGGCCAAGCTGATCGGCTCGGGCGCGCTCGACCTGTCGCCGCTTCTTACGGGCACCTACCCGGTGGATCAGGCGATCGCCGCCTTCGAGCTGGCGGGCGACCGCCGCCGCGCGATGAAAGTACATCTGGCCTTCTGAAGCGGGGGCGGCGAGCCCTCCTCCGGCCGGGATGACGGGTGGCGGGTCTACCTCTGCGCCTCGCCCCTGGCCCAGCCTTCGCGGATCTCCGCCACGTGGTCGGCCAGCCGGCCGGCCGCGATGGCGGCGCGCAGGCCCGCCATGAGATCCTGGTAATAGGCGAGATTGGCCCAGGTCATCAGCATCATGCCGAGGATCTCGCCCGCGCGGACGAGGTGATGCAGATAGGCTCGCGAATAGTCGCGCGCCGCCGGGCAGGACGACGCCTCGTCGAGCGGGCGCGTATCCTCGGCGAAGCGGGCGTTCTTGAGGTTCATGCGCCCGAAGCGGGTATAGGCCATGCCGTGGCGGCCGGCCCGGGTCGGCATGACGCAGTCGAACATGTCGATGCCGCGCAGAACGGCCTGGGCGATGTCGTCGGGCGTGCCGACCCCCATCAGGTAGCGCGGCTTGCCGGCCGGCAGATGCGGCTCGACGGCCTCGATGACGCGCAACATCTCGGCCTGGGGCTCGCCGACCGCGAGGCCGCCAACCGCATAGCCGCCGAGATCAAGCCCGACCAGTTCCCGCGCGCTCTCAGCCCGCAGCGCCTCGTCCGTCCCGCCCTGCACGATGCCGAACAGCGCCCGGCCCGGCTGGCTGCCGAAGGCGGCGCGGCAGCGCTCGGCCCAGCGGAGCGAGAGCCGCATCGCCTTCTCGACCTCCTCGCGCGGCGCGGGCAGGCGCACGCATTCGTCGAGCTGCATCTGGATATCCGCCCCGAGCAGGGTCTGGATCTCGATCGAGCGCTCCGGCGTCATCTCGTGGCGCGAGCCGTCGATATGGGACTGGAAGACGACGCCCTTCTCGCTGAGCTTGCGGAGCGCCGACAGGGACATGACCTGGAACCCGCCCGAATCGGTCAGGATCGGCCCGTCCCAGCGCATCATCCGGTGCAATCCGCCGAGGCGCGCCACGCGCTCCGCGCCGGGGCGCAGCATCAGGTGATAGGTGTTGCCGAGCACGATATCGGCGCCGAGCGCCTTCACCTGCTCGGGATACATCGCCTTCACGGTTCCCGCCGTGCCGACCGGCATGAAGGCCGGAGTGCGAATCGCGCCGCGCGGCGTCACGATCACGCCCGTCCGCGCAGCCCCGTCGCGGGCATGTACCGAGAACGCGAATCCGCTCATGCCGGCGCGCGGTCGAGGAGGCAGGCGTCGCCGTAGGAATAGAAGCGGTAGCCGGAGGCGACGGCCTCGGCATAGGCGGCGCGCATCCGCTCCAGCCCCGAGAAGGCCGCGACGAGCATGAACAGGGTCGAGCGCGGCAGGTGGAAATTCGTCATCAGCACATCGACCGCGCGAAAACGATAGCCCGGCGTGATGAAGATCGAGGTCTCGCCGCAGAAAGGCCGGATCGTCCCGTCGGGATCGGCGGCGCTTTCGAGAAGGCGGAGCGAAGTCGTGCCCAAGGCGACGATCCGCCCGCCCGCTTCCCGCACCGCGTTGAGCGCCGCCGCCGTCTCCGCATCGAGCATCCCCTGTTCGGGATGCATGCGGTGATCCTCCGTGTCCTCGGCCGAGACGGGCAGGAAGGTCCCCGCGCCGACATGGAGCGTCAGGCGATGCAGCGTCACGCCGCGCTCTTCCAGCCGCCGCATCAGGTCGCGGCTGAGATGCAATCCCGCCGTCGGCGCCGCCACCGCGCCGGGCTCGGCCGCATAGACGGTCTGGTAATCGACGAGGTCCCGCTCGTCGGCGGGGCGCCGGCCGGCGATATAGGGTGGCAGCGGCACCTCGCCATGGGCCGCGATCGCATCGTCCAAAGCCGGGCCCTGGAAGGCGAAGCGCAGGCGCACCTCGCCCCCCTCCCCGCGCTCCTCGACCTCGGCATCGAGGCTGGCGAGAAGGCAGACCATGCTCTCCCGGTCGTCGCCGAAGCGGATGCGGTCGCCGGGCGCGAGCTTCTTCGCCGGCCGCGCAAAGGCGAGCCAGCGATCCGGTCCGAGCCGGCGATGCAGCATGATCTCGACGCGGGCCGCGTTCTCTCCCCTCACCCGCAGGCCCCGCAGGCGCGCCGGGACGACGCGCGTATCGTTCAGGACGAGCGCGTCGCCGGGCCGCAGGAGATCCGGCAGGTCGGCCACCGTACGGTGGCCGAATGCGCCGGCCGCCGGCACGACCAGGAGCCGCGCCGCCTCGCGCGGCTCCACGGGCCGCAGCGCGATGCGATCCTCGGGAAGATCGAAATCGAAGAAATCGACGCGCATGCCCACCCCTCCAGCCCCTCTCCCCGGTGGGAGAGAGGCCGGTGCCGACGCTAGGCGTCGGCCGCGATGCGGGCCTTGACGATCTTGTCCGGGCTGCGCACCGGCTCGCCGCGGGCGAATTTGTCGACATTCTCCATGCCGTCCGTCACCTCGCCCCAGACCGTGTATTGCCGGTCGAGGAAGCTCGCATCCGCAAAGCAGATGAAGAACTGCGAATTGGCGGAATTCGGGTTCGAGCTGCGCGCCATGGAGCAGACGCCGCGCTGGTGGGACTGCGCGTTGAACTCGGCGGGCAGGTTCGGATATTTCGAGCCGCCCGTGCCGGTCCCGGTCGGATCGCCGCCTTGCGCCATGAAGCCGTCGATGACGCGGTGGAAGACCACGCCGTCATAGAAGCCCTCGCGCACGAGGGTCTTGATGCGCTCGACATGCTTCGGCGCGAGGTCCGGGCGCAGGCGGATGGTGACGGGGCCCTTCGAGGTCTCGAGGACCAGGGTGTTCTCGGGATCTGACATCTGGAATCTCCTTGGAATTCTACTTCGCGTCCGCGGCAACCCGCATGCGGACGATCTTGTCGGGCGCGTCCACCGTGCCGTTGCGGCCCGGATCGCCCTTCTTGATCTTGTCGACGACGTCCATGCCGGAGACGACCTCGCCCCAGATCGTATAGGCGCCGTCGAGGTTCGGCGCCGCGTCGAAGGTGATGAAGAACTGGGAATTGGCCGAATTCGGAGAGCGGGCCCGCGCCATCCCGACCGTGCCGCGCTTGAATTTCTCGGTCTTCGAGAACTCGCCCGGAAGGTCGGGCAGGTCGGAGCCACCCGTGCCGTTCCCGTTCGGATCGCCCGTCTGGGCCATGAAGCCGTCGATGACCCGATGGAAGGTCAGCCCGTCATAGAAGCCGCGCCGCACCAGCGCCTTGATCTGCGCGACATGCTTCGGCGCGAGATCGGGCCGCAGGCGGATCGTGATGCGGCCGTTCTTGGTGTCGAGATAGATCGTATTCTCAGGATCGGCGGCGGCCCAGGCCGCGCCCGGCACCGCCGCGAGCAAGGCTGCGCCGGCGACGAAGATGCGGCGGGTCGGATGGGGCATGGGATCCTGTGCTCCTGTCGTCCGGGGATGGCGGGATGCCGTGACGAGCTACGCGCCCGCGGCCTTCCCGGCGGCGAAGCGCGCCGCGAGGCGCCCGGCGACGGCCGGGGGCACGAAAGAGGTCACGTCCCCGCCCATCCCGGCGATCTGGCGCACCAGCGTGGCGGTGATGGGGCGGGTCGCGGGCGAAGCGGGAACGAAGACGGTCGCGACATCGGGGGCCATGGCCTCGTTCATGGCCGCCATCTGCATCTCGTAGTCGAGATCGGTGCCGTCGCGCAGGCCGCGGATGATGAGCGAGCAGCCGAGCCGGCGCGCGGCATCCACGGCGAGATCGCCGAAGGTCACGACCTCGAGGACCGCTCCCCGTTCTTGCGCGAGCGGCTCCACGGCCTCGCGGATCATCTGGGCCCGATCCTCGGCCGGGAAGACGGGCGTCTTCGAGGAATGGACCCCGATGGCGACCACGAGGCGATCCGCCATGGCGCAGGCCCGCCGGCAGACGTCGAGATGGCCATTGGTCAGCGGATCGAAGGAGCCGCTATAGAGGATGGAGCGGCGGAGCGTGCTCATGAGGGGGGCTTACGCGAGGCCGCCCGCCGCCGCAACTCGTCGCCCGCGCCTCTGGATTCTGATATGCTGGCGCGTGACAGGACCGGCGGAGAGACGCTCCGGCGAAACGAGGCGGCCATCGTCCGCCGCGGAACCGCCATGCATTCGGCCGTCGCGTGGAAGAAGGCGCCGGGATGGTCGGTCGCAGCATCGGATATGCGCTTGCCGCCCTGTTCCTGGCGGTCGCCGCGCTGGCCGCGGCCGCCTATTGGTGGTCGCCTCACGCGACCATCCGCATCACGGTCGGACAGGTGGGCGGCCCCGTCGAGCGTTTCGTCGCCGCGCTCGTCGCCGTCTCGAAGATTCAGCATCCGCGCGTGCGGTTCGAACCCGTCACCGTCAACACGCTGAAGGAGAGCAGCGCGCAGATCGAAGCCCGCCGCGCCGATCTCGCGATCGTGCGGGCCGACGTGTCCCCACCGGCCAACGGCCAGACCATCGCAATCCTGCGCCGCGATGCCGTCGGCTTCCTCCTGCTGCCGGCGGCGAAGGTCGATTCCATCGCCGGCCTGGGCGGGCGGACCGTGCTCCTCATCGCCGGACGGACCGAGGACGACAATGCGGCGCTCCTCGATACGGTGCTCGGCTATTACAACGTCGTCCCCGCCTCCGTGCATCGTCGCGTGGTGACCATGGCCGATCTCTCGAAGGCGGTCCGGGACCATCACGTCGCCGCCGTGCTGGCCATCGGCCCGATCGGCCCGGGCGAGCTCACCGATGCCGTGGCGACCATCACCAAAGCCGTCGGGGCTCCCTCGCTCCTGGCATTCGACGATGTGGACGCTTTCGCCGACCGCAATCCCGGCTTCGAGAGCGTCGACGTGCCCAAAGGGGGGCTGCGCGGGCGGCCCGAGATCCCGGACGACACGGTCACCACGCTCGCGGTGACCTATCGGCTCGTCGCTCCCTTCAGCATGCCCAATCTCGAGGCGGGCGCGATCCTGCGCTCGCTGCTGGCTGCAAAGTCGAAGCTCGCGGAGGTCTCGCCCCTCGCGGCCTATATCGAGGCGCCCGATCCCGACCAGAAGACGACAATCCTGCCCGTCCATCCGGGCGTCGCCGATTACCTGTCCTCGGGCGAGGAAAGCTTTCTCAGCGAGCTTCAGAGCTACGGCTACGGCCTTGCCGTTCTTTTCAGCGTGCTCGCCTCGGCCTGGGCGATGCTGACCGGCTATTTCAGCCGCCAACGAGCCAAGCGGGACCTGGACCATGTCTCGCGCTTCGTCGGCATCGCCGAGGAGGCGCGGCGAGCCGCGGCGGACGACCTTCCGCGATTGGAAACCGAACTGCACGATGCCGTCGCCTATCTGGTCGCGCACGGGATCGCGGACAAGGGCCCCACCGTGGCCCTTGCGGCGTCGCACGCGCGGGCAGCCCTCGTCGCGCGACGAGCCGAGTTGCAGGCGATGGGCGTTGCGGTCGCAGCGGTCAGGCAGCCGGAACCGGCCCCCACCTGAAACGGAGGCCGCCGGGCGCCGGCCGGACCATCCTACCCTCCCGGATACATCGCGCGCAGCCGGGCCTGGAGCTTGCACATCCCGCCGAGCCAGCGGTCGTAATCCTCGGTCTTGCGGCGCATGTAGCCGAGCACCTCGGGATGCGGCAGGATCAGGAAGGTCTCCGCCTCGAGCCCCCGGATCGCCGCCTCGGCCACCGCCTCGGGAGTCAGGACGCCGTCGAAGGAGGCCGGGCCCGCATCGAGGGCGCGCAGCATCGCCGTATCGACGCCCTGCGGACAGAGGACCGCGACGCGGATGCCGTCCTCGCGATGGGAAATGGCGAGATTCTCGGCGAAGCCGATCGAGGCATGCTTGGTGGTCGAATAGACCGCGCTGCCGACCTGCGACAGGAGCCCGGCCGCCGAGGCGGTGTGGAGAAACCAGCCCCCGCCGCGAGCCTTCATCCGCGGCACGAGCGCCCGTGCCGCCCAGACATGGGCCATGACGTTGACCGTCCAGGACCGGGTCCATTCCTCGTCCGGCACGCCGGCCGGATGCTCCGCGCGGCGGTCGAGCCCGGCCATGATGCCGGCATTGGAGCAGAAGAGTCCGATCGGGCCAAAACGCCGCTCCGTCTCGTCGATGAGACGGACAATCTCGCTCTCGCGGGAGACGTCGCAGCGGAACCCGGCCCCCCCGAGGCGCGCGCCGAGCGCCTCGGCCCCCTCGCCGTCGAGATCGGCCACGACGACGGCCGCCGCGCCCTCCCGGGCGAATCCTTCCGCAAGCGCCCTGCCGATCCCCGACGCGCCTCCCGTGACGACGACGACCTGCCCGGCCACCTTCATGGCGCCTCCCACGCGCTCCGCGCGTCATCGGACATGCGGCGGGGCGAGGCCGGAGCGGGCTCCTCTCCCGCCCCGGCCCTTCGCCTCAGCTCAGATGCTTGGAGATGTGCTTGTTCATCTCGAACATGGTGACCTTGTCGGTGCCGAAGACCTTCTGGAGCTTGTCGTCGGCGAGGATCTCGCGGCCATTCTTCGGATTCTGGAGCTTGTTCTTCTTGATGTATTCCCAGATCTTCGAGACCACCTCCGTCCGCGGCAGCGGCGCCGTGCCCACGATCGCACCCAGCTCCTTGGAGGGGGTCATCGGCTTCATGAGGGCCGGATTCACTTTCTTGGGGGCGGCGGCGGGCTTCGCGGCCTTCGTTTCCTTCGCCATCACTGCTCTCCTTGGTCCGAATGTGCGAATACCGGCGAGCCTTGTGCGCCTCGGGGGGCGCCGTCAACAGGGGCTTCCCGCGCGGCACCACTTTTTGACAGCGTTTTGGCGCCCGACGCGCAAAACCGAAGCCCTGACGGACTTCGGCAAAAGCCGGGCTCCCGAAAGGCGACGGGGTGCGGGAAGCCGATTCGCCTCCCTCTCCGTTCAGCCGAGGGCGACCTTGAACTCCGCCTCGGTCTTCTCCCGGACCTCCTCGACCGTGACGCCGTCGGCAAGCTCGATGAGGGTGAGGCCGCCATCGCCCTTCTTGTCGATGCTGAAGACGCCGAGATCGGTGATCACGAGGTCGACGACGCGCGTGCCGGTCAGCGGCAGGGCGCATGTCTTGAGCAGCTTCGGCTCGATCGAGCCGTCCTTGTTCTTCGCCACATGCTCCATCGTCACCACGACGCGCTTGACGCCGGCAACGAGGTCCATGGCCCCGCCCATGCCCTTCACCATCTTGCCGGGGATCATCCAGTTGGCGAGGTCGCCGTTCTGGGCCACCTGCATCGCGCCCAGGATCGACAGGTTGATATGGCCGCCGCGGATCATGCCGAAGCTGTCGGAGGAGGAGAAATAGCTCGTCGTCGGCAGTTCCGTGATGGTCTGCTTGCCGGCATTGATCAGGTCGGGATCCTCCTCCCCCTCGAAGGGGAAGGGCCCCATGCCGAGCATGCCGTTCTCGGACTGGAGCTGCACGGTCATCCCCTCGGGGATGTGGTTCGACACCAGCGTCGGGATGCCGATGCCGAGATTGACGTAGAAGCCGTCCTCCAGCTCCTTCGCGGCGCGCTGCGCCATCTGATCACGGGTCCAGGCCATGTCGTCCTCCCTCAGGCGGCGCGCTTGCGCACGGTGCGTTGCTCGATGTGCTTGGCCGCGTTCGGCACGTGCACGATCCGCTTCACGAAGATGCCGGGGGTGATGATGTGGTCGGGATCGATCTCGCCTGCCGGAACCAGGTTCTCGACCTGGGCGACGGTCATCGTGGCCGCGGTCGCCATCATCGGATTGAAGTTCCGCGCGGTCTTCCGATAGACGAGGTTGCCTTCCGTATCGCCCTTCCAGGCGTGGACGACGGAGAGATCGGCCCAGAGGCCCTTCTCCATCACGTAGTGCTCGCCGCCGAATTCGCGCGTCTCCTTGCCCTCGGCGATCGCCGTGCCGTAGCCGGTCTTGGTGAAGAAGGCCGGGATGCCCGCCCCGCCCGCGCGGATGCGCTCGGCCAGCGTGCCCTGCGGGTTGAACTCGATCTCGAGTTCGCCCGCGAGATATTGCTGCGCGAAGAGCTTGTTCTCGCCGACATAGGACGAGACCATCTTCTTCACCTGCCGCGTCTCGAGCAGCACGCCGAGCCCGATCCCGTCGACGCCAGCATTATTGGAGATGACCGTGAGACCCTTGACGCCCGATTCCCTGATCGCGGCGATCAGCGCGTCCGGGATGCCGCAGAGGCCGAAACCTCCCGCCATGATGGTCATTCCGTCCCGCAAGACCCCGGCCAGCGCCGATGTTGCGTCCTGGTGAACCTTCTTCATCAACGCCCTCCCCGTGGCCCGGCTGTCGCGTTCCGTAGGGACCTTCAACATATCCGGCAGGACCCGCGCAACCCATTCCCGCCCCGTTTGGACAAATAGATGCCGAACGGCTAGGACGGGCATCCCGACGCGAGCGTCCTTCCCCTGGCGACACGCCGCCCCGGAGCCGATGACCCGCCGCAGGACAGCCATTCTCTGCCTTCTGGCCGGCGCGCTGCTCGCCGCTCTCGTCCCCTGGACGGTGCGCTCCGACCACGTGGTCGCGACGCTCGCCCGCCAGATCAAGGAGAGCTACGGGATCGTCCTGTCCTCGAACGGCAGCCTCACCCTGACCCTGCTGCCCCTGCCCCAGCTCACGCTGTCGCAGGTGCGCCTCGCGGGCGCCGACGGCGCGGTCGAGGCGGAGGCCGAGGAGCTGAGAATGCAGCTTCGCCCGCTCCCGCTCCTGCGCGGGCGCCTGCGGCTCTACAAGGTCTGGCTGGCGAGAAGCCGCGTCGCGATCACCCTGCCGGAGACGCCCTCCCCGAGCCTCGCGGGAACGCTGGCGCAACTGCGCGCGCGCATCGGCACCGCGCCCGATTCACGCTGGGTGCCGCGCATCGACCGCTTCCTGCTGACGGAGGGGGAGATCGCCGTCCGGGACCGGAGTGGGCGCGACCTCGCGCAGGTGCGGCAGGCTTCGCTGTTCCTCAACTCGCCCGAGCCGGACGGCGAGATCGACCTCACCGCGTCGGGCGAATGGAACGGCGAGAGCGCCATTGCCTCACTGAGCGGCCTCGACCTCAAGGCGATCCGCGACGGGCAACCGCAAGCCGTCGAGGCGGATGTCACCGGGCGCCTCGGGCGGCTGACGCTCGCCGGGCAACTGGTCTGGTCCGAAAAGCCCCGCTTCGAGGGCGCCATCCGGGGGCGGACGACGTCGCTCGGCGCCCTCGCGCGCTGGTCCGGCCTCGCGGCCGATCTCGCCGAGATCGACCGGCCCGGCTCGGTCTCCGGGAACGGCTCGATCGATCTCGCGGCGGTCCAGATCCCCCGCGTCTCGATCGAGATCGCGGACCGGCGCCTCGACGGCACCGTGGCGATGCAGTTCGCGCCGAAGCCGCAGCTTCGCGCCACCCTCGCGGGGGACGATCTCGATCTCGGCTGGCTGGGACGGATCCTCGACCCGGCCGGAACTGACCGCCTGGGCGCCGATTACGACGTGAGGCTTTCGGCCTCCACCCTCGCTCTCGGCCCGTTGCGGCTCGCGGATGCGGCGGTGAGCGTCCAGAGCACGGCGCGCGCGATCGAGGTGTCGCTCGGCCGCGCCTCCTTCGCCGGCGGCACGCTGCGCGGCCGCGTCTCCGCCGTTCTCGACGGAGAGGGCCGCGAGATCCGCGCGCTGGCCTGGGCGGAGGAGATCGATCTGGGGCAGGTCCTCCCCGTTCTCGCGGGCCTCCGCAGCCTGTCCGGGACGGCGAATTGCCAGTTCGCGCTCGACGTCACGGGAGACCGGAGCGCGAATCCGGTGCCCCAGATGCGCGGCCGGGGCATGGTCCAGGTTCGCGACGGCGAATTCGCCGCGGCGACCCTCGGCGAGGCGGCGAAGCGCGCCGCGCCCGGCACCGCGCCCGCCGATTGGCGCACCGGCCGGATGCGCTTCGGCGAGGCGCGGGCGACGATCGATTTCGGCCACGGACGGGCGGAACTGCGCGAAGCCGTCGTCGAGACCGCCGGCACGCGCTCGCAGCTCAGCGGCGGGGTCGATCTCAGGAGCATGGATGCCTCGCTGCGGCTCTCGACTCCCGCACCCGCCTCGGGTCCGGCGCCCGCCTCGGGCCCGGCGCCCGGAGCGGCGCGCCCTCCCCTGGTCCTCGATCTCAGCGGCCCGCTCCGGCACCTGAATGTCAGCGTCGATGCGGCGGCCCTGCCACCCCCCGTCGCCGGCCCCTGATCAGCCTCGCCCCCTGCGCGCCTTCGCAGCCAGGGTCGAGACCGTCAGCAGGACCGCGACCGCCGCGATCAGAAGCGTCGAGATCGCGTTCACCTCCGGCGTCACCCCGCGCCGCGCCTGGCCGAACACGTACATGGGCAGGGTGGTCGAGCCGGGCCCGGAGGTGAAGCTCGCAAGCACGAGGTCGTCCAGCGACAGGGTGAAGGCGAGGAGGAAGCCGGCGAGGACGGCCGGGGCGACGATGGGCAGCGTCACCGTCAGGAAGGCGCGCAGCGGCGAGGCGCCGAGATCGCGCGCCGCATCTTCCAGCGTCCAGTCGAAGCCGGCGAGCCGGGCCTGCACGACCAGCGTCACGAAGGACATGGTCAGCGTGACATGGGCGATGGCGACCGTCGTCGCGCCCCGCTCGAGATCGAGCGCGACGAAGAGCAAGAGGAGCGCGAGCCCGGTCACGACCTCGGGCAGCACCAGCGGCACATAGACGAGGGTCGTGAAGACGCCGCGGCCGAGGAAGCGCCCGGCCCGGACCAAAGCGAGCGCCGCCAGGGTGCCGAGCACGGTCGAGACGACCGCCGAGGCGAAGGCCACCTTCAGCGACGTGCCCAGCGCCGAGAGCAGCGCCGCATTGGCGGGCAGCGCCCGATAGGCGTCGAGCGAGAACCCCGCCCAGACAGTGACGAGGCGCGAGGCGTTGAAGGAGAAGATCACCACCAGCAGGATCGGCCCGTAGAGGAAGGCGAGGCCGAGCGCGAGGGCGGCGAGGTTGAGAGGCGTGAGCGCCCCGATCCGTCTCATCGGGCCGCCTCCTGCCGCCGCGTCTCGATCTCGCGCAGGGCGAGGATCGGCACGAGGAGCAGCGCGAGGAGTGCGACGGCGATGGCGGCGGCGAGTGGCCAGTCGCGGTTCTGGAAGAACTCGCTCCACAGCGTGCGGCCGAGCATGAGCGTGTCCGAGCCGCCGAGCAGTTCGGGCACCACGAACTCGCCCACCATGGGGATGAAGCAGAGCAGCGATCCCGCCGCGATTCCGGGCAGCGAGAGCGGCACGGTCACGCTCCAGAAGCGCCGCAGCGGCGAGGCGCCGAGATCGGCCGCCGCTTCGAGCAGGGCCGGGTCCTGCCGGTCGAGCGAGGCATGGACCGGCAGGATCATGAAGGGGAGATAGGCATAGACGAGGCCGACCAGCACGCCGGCATTGGTGTTGAGCAGTTCCAGCGGCTCGCGGATGACGCCCAGCGCCATCAGTCCCTGGTTGAGCCATCCGTCCTGCTTCAGGATGCCGATCCAGGCATAGACGCGCACGAGAAAGCTCGTCCAGAACGGCAGCACGACCGCCGCAAGCAGCAATCCGCGCCAGCTTTCGGGCGCCCGCGCGATGGCGAGGGCGACGCCGTAGCCGATCACGACGATGAGCGCGGTCGCGGCGAGGGCGAGGACGAGCGAGGTGAGGAGCGCCTCCGCATAGAGGCTGCTCGCGGCGAATTCCCGGTAGTTGTCGAGCGTCAGCGCGCCCAGCGCCTCGCGCCAGGCGGCCCCGTCGAGGCTCATGGGCAGGTGCGGGCGGTAGGGAGGTCGCGCCAGCGCCTTCTCGGAGACGCTCATGCGCAGGACGATGGCCAGCGGCACGAGCACGAAGAGCCCGAGCCAGAGGGCCGGGATCGCGATGGCGACCGCCCGTCCGAAGGTCGTGCGACCGGCCTTCACGGCAGCACCCGCGCGGCCGCGGCGGCGAAGGCGATCCTGGCCGGCTCGCCGGGCGCAGGAACCTCGCCCGCGAAGCCGGCGGGCGCCGAGACGCGCACCTCCTGCCCTTCCCTCAGCGCGATGCGAAGCGCGACCTGCCCGCCGAGATAAGAGGCGCCGGTCACGATGCCGTCGAGGCGGTTCGGCCCCTCGATGTCGCGCGCGGCGAGGGCGAGGCGCTCGGGCCGCACCATCACGGCGACGGCATCGCCCGGCTCTCCGGCCTGCGCCGCCGCCTCGACGGTCTCCCCGCCCGCAAGGACGATACGCGCGAAGCCGCCGAGCCGGCTCTCCAGAACCCCTTCCAGCAGGTTGGCCGCGCCGACGAAGCCGGCCACGAAGCGGCTCGCCGGCTCTTCGTAGATCTCGCGCGGCGTGCCGACCTGGACGAGGCGGCCGGCCTGCATGACGCCGATGCGGTCGGCGAGACCCATCGCCTCGTCCTGGTCGTGGGTCACCATGACGAAGGTCGTGCCGACCTGCGCCTGCAACGCCTTCAGCTCGGCCTGCGTCTCCTCGCGCAGGGCTCGGTCGAGAGCGCCGAGCGGCTCGTCGAGCAGCAGCACGCGGGGACGACGGGCGAGGGCCCGGGCCAGCGCGACGCGCTGGCGCTGGCCGCCCGAAAGCTGCGCGGGATAGCGTCCCTCGAGCCCCTCGAGCCGCCCGAGCCGGACCATGTCCGCGAGGCGGGCGGCGCATTCCTCGCGCGGCAGGCCCGCGAGCTTGAGCCCGTAGGCGATGTTCCCGGCGACCGTCATATGCGGGAAGAGCGCATAGGACTGGAACATCATGTTGATGGGCCGCTGGTGCGGCGGAGTGCGGGTGAGGTCCTCGCCGTCCAGCTCGATCCTGCCCTGGCTGGCGGTCTCAAATCCCGCGAGGAGCCGCAGCAGCGTGCTCTTGCCGCAGCCCGAGGGGCCCAGCAGGCAGAAGAACTCGCCCTCCTCGAGGTCGAGAGATACTCCGTCGATCGCGACGGCCGTGCCGAAGCGCCGCGTCACGTTCGCGATGCGGATGATCGTCTTGCTGGTCACCATGGCCCCATTGAAAACCGGCCCAGACCTAGCAGGGGATGGCGCCGGGGCTCAATCCGGGCAGCTTGACGGCGCGTCCCGCACCCTTGTCGACTCAATTGATGGATACGAGACGTTCGAAGCTGCCCCCGTCATCCCTGGCCGCCGCGCCTAATGCGCATCCGCGCCCGCTGCGGCGGCGGGCTTCTTCACGAAGACGAGCATCACCGTCATGCCCACGAACAGCGCAGTCAGGGCGAGGAACACGTCGCCGAAGGCCATGACCAGGGCCTCCTGCCGGAAGAGCGCTTCCAACTGCTTCAGCGCCGCCATTTCCGCGTCCGAGCCGAGGCGGGAGAAGGCTCCCTTGAAGGTGTCGAGGGTCTCGAGGGTGCGGAAATGCGACCAGGACAGAGTCTCGCGCAGCCGTTGCAGGTGCAGGTCCCAGCGCCAGTTGAGGAGCGTGTTGATGAGCGCGAGCCCGACCGCGCCGCCCAGGTTTCGGGTCAGGTTGTAGAGGCCCGACGCGTTCTTGATCCGGTCCGGCGGAAGGGTGCCGAGGGCGACGTTGTTGATCGGGATCATGCAGACCATCAGCGAGACGCCGCGGAAGATCTGCGGCACCACCAGTTCGCCGAAGGCCCAGTCCTTGGTGATGTAGGAGGCCCACCAGGTCCCGACGCCGAAGCCGAGGAAGCCGATCCCCATCATCACGCGCGGATCGAGCTTCATGGACATCCGCCCCGCGATGGGAGCGGTCAGGAACATGCAGATGCCGGTGACGAACATGGTCTCGCCGATCTGGAGGGCGGACATGCCGCGCACGCGCCCGAGATAGACGGGATAGAGATAGGTCAGGCCGTAGAGCCCGATCCCCATGATGAAGGAGAAGAGGGAGCCCACGGCGAAATTGCGGTCGGCGAAGGCGCGCAGGTCGACGATCGGGTGCTTCGCCGTCAGCACCCGCCAGAAGAAGGCGATCCCGGCGACGAGGCTGACCACCGCGCTGATCGCGACCGCCTCCTCCGACAGCCAGTCGTGATTGGGCCCCTCCTCCAGCACGTATTCGAGACAGCCGAGAAAGGCCGCCATGAAGGCGAGGCCGGCCCAGTCGAAGGTCGAGAGCAGGTTCCATTGCGGCTCGTCGAAATCGACCAGGAAATAGGTCGCGACGGTGACGAAGATGCCGGGCACGACATTGACCAGGAACAGCCAGTGCCAGGAAAACAGGTCGGTGAGATAGCCGCCGATGGTCGGGCCGATGGTCGGGGCGAGCGTCGCCACGAGGCCGATGAGCGGCGTGACCACCCCGCGCTTCGAGGGCGGGAAGATCGTATAGGCCGAGGCGAAGACGGTCGGGATCATCCCTCCGCCGATGAAGCCCTGGAGCGCGCGCCACAGGATCAGCTCGTTGATCGTGCTGGAGGTCGCGCACATGAAGCTCATGAGCGTGAAGCCGCCGGAGGCGATCACGAACATCCAGCGCGTCGAGAGCACGCGCGAGAGCGTGCCCGAGAGCGGGATCATGATGACTTCGGCGATGAGATAGGCGGTCTGGACCCAGGAGATCTCGTCCGCCGAGGCGGAGACGCCCGCCTGGATCTCGGTCAGCGAGGCGGAGACGATCTGGATGTCCAGGATCGCCATGAACATCCCGAACACCATGCAGAAGAAGGCGAAGAGCTTGCGCCCCTCGCTCTGCTCGGGCTTCGCTGCCGGAACGGCCCCATGGAGAGCAATGGTGCTCACGGCGCGCGCCTCAGAACGCCTGCCGGTCCTGGGCAGGCGCCATCGCCTCGAGGGCGGCGCGGGCGGTCTTCGGATCCCGGGTATCGACCTTGACCACCACCGACATGCCGGGCCGCAGGAAGCCCTTGGCCGCAACCTCGGGATCGACCTTCACCCGGACGGGCACGCGCTGCACGATCTTGGTGAAGTTGCCGGTCGCGTTCTCGGGCGGCAGCAGGCTGTATTGCGAGCCTGAGGCGGGGGCGATGCTCTCGACGGTTGCCGGCACATCGAGCCCCGGATAGGCGTCGATTTCGAGCCGGACGACCTGTCCGGGCCTGATCGAGGCGAGCTGCGTTTCCTTGAAATTCGCATCGATATGCACGGTGCCGAGCGGGATGAGCGCCGCGAGACGCGAGCCCGGCGTGACATAGGAGCCGACCTGCACGGCGCGGTTGCCGACGATGCCCGAGACCGGCGCGCGGATCTCCGTGAAGGAGAGATCGCGCTCCGCGCGGGCGAGCTGCGTGCGGGCCTCGTCGGCCGTGCGGGCGGCCTCGACCCTCTGCGCCTCGAGGACGTCCACATTGGCCCGCGCGACGGCGAGCGCGGCCGCCGCCGTCTTCACCGCCGCGACGGTGCGGTCGCGATCCGCCCGCGCCTGCTCGAACTTGGCCCTGGAGGCGAAATCGGCCTGGGCGAGCTTCGCCTGCCGGTCGTATTCCGCGGCCGCCCTGATCTGGTCGGCGCGGGCCGCGTCGATCTGCGGCTCGGCCTGGGCAACCTGCTCGCGCGCCGCCGCGACCTGGCGCTCGATCCGCGCCGTGGTCGCCTCCAGCGTCGCAAGCTTGTCCCGCGCTGCCTGTACGGCAAGCTTGTAGTCGCCGTCATCGATGCGCGCGACCACCTCGCCTTCCGTCACGGGCTGGTCGTTCTGGACCTCGATCGCGCTGATATAGCCCGGGATCTTGGCGGCCAGGATCGTGATGTCGCCCGCCACATAGGCGTCGTCGGTCGTCACGAGGAAGCGGCCGTCGGTCCAGTAGCGCCAGCCGTAATAGCCGCCACCCATCAGGGCGGCGAGAAGCACCGCGAGAAGCACGAGGCGCTTGCGGCCGGATTTGGGCTTGCCGGACGCCTGCTCCGCCGCCGGCTGCTCCGGGGCGGGGACCGTCCCCGGCGCGGGGAGCGTCCCCGGCGCGGGGGGCGCCCCCGGCGCGGGGAGCGCCCCCGGCGTCTCCCGGACCTCGGGCCGTCCGGCCGGAGCGGGAGCCTTGCGGGCGGGGCGGGAGCGGGCGGGCGCTTCGGCCTCGGCGGAAGCCGCCTGTTCGGGCTCGGCCTCCCGGGCCTCGGGCACCGAGCGATCCTCTCGATAAGCCACCACGATACTCCACGGATCGGGGTTTGAGGTTTGACAACGTCCGGAACGGGAAATAGTTTGACCGAACGGTTCGGTCAATAAGGATGGATGAGGGGCCATGAGCGAGGTGTCGGCGCGCACATCGGAGCGGGAGCGCGCGGCCGACTCGTCGAAGCGCCGGCAGATCCTCGACGGCGCACGGCGGGTCTTCCTCGCCGAGGGCTTCGACGGCGCCTCCATGGGCGGCATCGCGAAGGCGGCCGGCGTCTCGAAGGGGACGCTCTATGTCTATTTCGACAACAAGGAGGCCCTGTTCGAGGCCCTGACCCAATCGGAGAGAGGCGACCTCGCCGAGGTCCTGTTCCGGCTGGACGAGGGCGACCCGGACATGCGCGCCGTGCTTCGCCGGGTGGGCACGAGCCTCCTCGAGATGATGATCCGCCCCGACCACATCGCCTCGATCCGCATGGTGATCGGCGCGGCCGACAAGTTCCCGGATTTCGGCCGCTCCTTCTACGAGGCGGGCCCCGCCTTCGGGGCGGCGCGGCTGAAAGCCTATCTCGACGGGCAGGTCGCGGCGGGCCGGCTCGCGATCGACGACACGGCGCTTGCGGCCGAGCAGTTCCTCAACCTGTGCTCGACCGGCATCCTCAAGCGCCTGCTCTTCGGCATGCCGGTCGCGGACCTGCCGAAGACGGCGGCCCGCAATGTCGAGGCGGCCGTGAGCGTCTTCCTCGCCGCCTACGAGCGCTCGTCCTCGCGCATGGCCGCCGCGACGCGCGACTGAAGCACCTCGGGCTTCGTCAGGACGAGGGCACCGCGCGTCCGCTCGATCAGCCCCTCCCCCGCCATGGCGGTGAATTCGCGCGTGACCTGCTCGCGCCGGCAGCCGATGCGGGCCGCGAGGACGTGGTGATAGGGCGGAGGCGTGACGACCCTCTCCCCGTCATGGCCGGCCCTCGGGATCGAGAGCCGGATCAGCTCGGCATAGAGGCGGTGGCGCAGGTCGAGGACCGCATTCTCCATGATGCGCGCGTCGAGATCCCGGATGCGCCGCGCCAGGAGCCGGAAGAGCCGGTCCGCCACGGTCGGCGAGGCGAAGAGCAGGTCGCGGAAGACCGAGGCCGACATGGTGCAGACCTCGCCCCGCGTCAGCGCCGTGACGTTGGCGGAGCGCGCGATCCCGTCGAGCGCGGCGAGTTCTCCGAACACGGCCCCGCTGCGCATCTCGCCGAGGATGATCTCCTTGCCCGCACGGGTGCGGATGAGCACGCGCACATCCCCCGAAATGAGGAAATAAACATCTGTGGACGAATCGTCGAAATCGACGAGAGTCTCGTTCGGATTGAAGGTGCGGCAGCGCGTGCGGGCCTCGAAGGGCGCGAGATCGATCTCCGCGTCCTGAAGCAACGTGACTTTCGACAGCCGGCTCATGCGATCCTCGTCCGCGCGAGAATGGGGACGGGCGAAGCCCGGCCGTGTCAAGTCGCGCGCGCCGACGCAAGGCGAACCCCTACCAGCCGGCGCGATCCTGGCCGGCCATGTCAGGCTTGCGCCCCCTCGATGAGCCGCGCCGCCGCGGCGCGGGCCTCGTCGGTGACGGAGGCGCCGGCCAGCATGCGGGCGATCTCCTCCCGGCGGGGGCCGGGCGCAAGAACCGCGACGCTCGTCGCAACCCGCCGGCCTCCCCCCTCCTTGGCAATGAGAAGATGGCTCGCGGCCCGCGCCGCGACCTGGGGCGCATGGGTCACCGCGATGACCTGGAGGCGCTCGGCAAGGCGGGCGAAACGCTGGCCGATGGCATCGGACACGGCTCCGCCTACCCCCGTATCCACCTCGTCGAAAACGAGAGTCGGCGCGGAGCCGCGATCGGCCAGCACGACCTTGAGGGCCAGGATGAAGCGGGACAATTCCCCGCCCGAGGCGGTCTTCATCAGCGGGCCCGGCCGCGTGCCCGGATTGGTCTCGACCCAGAACTCGACCCGGTCGAAGCCGCCCGGGTCGCGGGATGCCTCGTCGGTCTCGACCCGCGTCAGAAACCGGGCCCGGCCGAGCTTCAGGGGGCCAAGCTCGCCCGCGACCGCCTTGTCGAGCTTCGCCGCGGCCTTGCGGCGCGCGGCGGAGAGCCGGCCCGCGGCCGCCACGTAATCGGCCTCGGCTGCGCGGGCGGCGGCGGCGAGCTTCTCGGCTTCTCCCTCCCCCGCCTCGATGGCGGCATGGTCGGCCGCGAGCGTGTCGCGCAAGGCGGCGAGATCGTCGGCCGGGACGGCATATTTGCGCGAAGCGGCCCGCAGCCTGAACAGGCGCTCCTCCGAGCGCTCCAGCTCGGCGGGATCAAACTCGGCCTCCCGCATCGCCTCGCCGAGCGCCCGCTCGGCCTCGTCCAGCGCAACGAGCAGCGCATCGAGCGCGGCGACGGGACGGGCGACCAGCGGCCCGGCGAGGTTCGAGCGGCGCTCGAGCTTGCGCAAGGCGGCCGACAGGCCGCCGACCGGCGCGGCGACGGCGTCACGCGCATCGGCGAGATCCTGCGTCACCTTCTCGGCCTGCTGGAGCAATTGCCGGCGCTCGGTCAGCGCGGCCTCCTCGCCGGGCTCGGGCGCGAGCGCCGTCAGTTCCTCGACCGCATGGGCGAGATAGTCCTGCTCCTTGCGCAGCCCCGCGAGACGCGCCTCCGCCTCCCGCGCGGCGTCCCTGGCGGCGCGATGGCGGCGCGCAGCCTCGGCCACGGCCTGGACATGCTCCGACAGCCGCCCATGGGCATCGAGAATGGCGCGGTGGGTCGAGGGATCGACCAGCGCCCGGTCCGCATGCTGGCCATGGATCTCGACGAGGGAGGCGCCGATCTCCTTCAGGAGCTGGACGCTCGCCGGCTGGTCGTTGACGAGCGCCCGCGTGCGCCCGTCCGCGAACTGGACGCGGCGGAGGATCAACTCGCCCTCGACCTCCAGATCGGCCGCGGCGGCGAGCGTCCGGGCGGGATGGCCGGCGGGGATGTCGAACACCGCCGTCACCTGGCCCTGGCTCTCGCCGTGCCGGACGAGCGAGCCGTCGCCACGCGCCCCGAGGGCGAGCGCGAAGGCGTCGAGGAGAATGGATTTCCCCGCCCCGGTCTCCCCGGTCAGCACGCTGAGGCCGGCCTCGAAGCGGAGATCGAGCCGGTCGATCAGGACGATGTTGCGGATCGAAAGCTGCGCGAGCATGCCCCGCCTTCCTTAGAGCATGCGGGTGTTTTGCGGAAACGGCGGCATGCCCGAACGAGACGATGGAGCGCAGGTCCATCGGCGCTTCGAACGGCGGGCGCCGCGCCCTATTGCCCGACCGCGATGGCGCGGAAGCCCTTGAACGCCTTGCTCATCCAGGAATCGGCGTCCTCGCGCGGCTCGAGCCCCTTCGAGCGGACCAGCGTGTAGGCATCCTGATACCACTGGCTGTTCGGGAAGTTGTGGCCCAGCACGGCGGCGGCGGTCTGCGCCTCGCCGGTGAGGCCGAGCGCCATATAGGCTTCCGTCAGGCGCTCCAGCGCCTCCTCGACATGGCGCGTCGTCTGGTACTTGGAGACCACGTCGCGGAAGCGGTTGATCGCGGCGGTGTAGTTGCGCTGCTCCAGATAGAAGCGGCCGATTTCCATGTAATTGCCGGCGATCTGGTCACGCGCGACGTTGATGCGGTAGCGCGCATCGCTGGCATATTCGGAGTTCGGATATTTCTGGACGAGATCGGTCAGCGCGGCGAGCGCCTTCTCGGAGCGCTCCTGGTCGCGCGTCGCGTCCGGGATCTGGTTGAAGTTGGACATCGCATACAGATATTGCGCGTAGGCGGCATCCTTGGTGTTGGGATATTTTTGCAGGTAGGAGCGCGCCGCGGTGATGGCCCCCTCCCATTGCTGCCCCTCGTAATTGGCGAAAGCCTCCATGATCAGGCCCTTCCGCGCCCATTCCGAGGACGGGTAGTTGCGGCTGATGGCGGCGAACTTCTTGGCGGCCCCCTCATGGTCGCCGTTCTTCAGCCGCCCGAGCCCCTGGTCGTACAGCTGCTGCGGCGGCACGTCCGCGGTGACCTTCATCTCGTATTTTTCGGAGGTGTCGAAGGGATTGAGGTTGGAGACCGTATCGCAGCCCCCCAGCGCCGCCGCCGTGCCCGCGAGCAGCGCCAAGCGGAACATGACTCCCCGCGTCCCTGCAATCGTCTCGATCATCATCCGTCGTCGATCCCCAGACTCGCGGTCGCCGAGCCGTCCGGCGCAAAACAGAGGGCGTAAGGATCGATGGCAAGTCCGGCAATGCCGCCGCTGCAACACCCGCTGCGGATGATGGCGGCGTGCCTGTCCTGCCGTGCGTTTCCGGGCCGGCCGGCCCGAATCTCAGCGTGCGTCGGCCGCGTAAGCCGGGGCGGCGATGCCGCTCCCGATCTCCGCATAACCCGATTCGCGACGCGCCCCGCCTTCTACGATCGCGTAGTTTGCCCGGTCGGAGAGAAGCTCTTCCAACACGGCGACATTGAGGCGATGCCCGCTGCAATGGGACTTGTAGGTGGCGAGGAGCGGAAATCCGGCCAGGGAGAGATCACCGACCGCGTCGAGCATCTTGTGCCGCACGAACTCGTCGGCGAAGCGCAGGCCCTCGGGATTGATGACGGCGTCATCGCCGATGGCGACGGTGTTCTCGAGCGTGGCGCCGAGCGCGAAGCCCGCCTTCCAGAGCTTCTCGACATCGCCGATGAAGCCGAAGGTGCGGGCGCGGCAGACGTCCTGGCGGAAGCTGTCGGGCGTGAGGTCGAGGACCTTGCGCTGCTTGCCGATGACGGGATTCTGGAAATCGATCGAGACGTCGAGCCGGAACGCCCGGGCATTGGGGCGAAGCTCGGCCGAGGCGATGCCGCGCTCGACGCGGACGGTGCGCAGCACCTTCAGATATTTGCGGGGCGCCTTGCTGCGGACGAGGCCGACCGAATCGATCGCCGCGACGAAGGGGGCGGCACTGCCGTCGAGGATGGGAAGCTCGGCCCCGTCGACCTCGACCAGCACATTATCCACCCCGAGCCCGGTAAGGGCGGACATCAGGTGCTCGATCGTGGCGACCGCACCGCTCTCCTTGTCGCCGATCACCGTGCAGAGCTCGGTTGCGGTCACCGCCGCGAACCGCGCCTCGATCAGGCGCTCGCGGCCATGGGGGAGACCGGTGCGGAGAAACTGGATGCCGTGATGGGCCGGAGCCGGATGGAGATGCAGATTGACGATCTTGCCTGAATGGACACCGGTGCCGCTCAGTGAAACAGGCGCCCCGATCGTGGCTTGATGGCTGCTCTTCATCCTATCACCTCGGGCCGAGCATCTACGGCGCGCCAACACGCGTCCACCGATTCCAGATCTCGCCCGTGCTTGTGCCCCGATCTCGGCGCGGCCTTATGAACGCGAACGCGCTGCCGGATCAAATATGTGTGGGGATTACTAGTCCCGGGACGCTTCTGCGCCAAATCACTCTTTCTTACGCTCTGTTACAACCCGCCCCGATTGTGTTTCGCGCGCGACACGCAAGACGCGCGAAAGCCCCGGATCTCGCGATCCGGAGCTTTCGGAACGGCCTTTGGGAGCCGCCTGGTCAGGCCGAGTTGCCGCGCCGCAGGAAGGCGGGAATCTCGAGCTGCTCGTCATCGCCGGTCCGCGGCGAGGGCACGACGCGGCCCTGCCCGTCGAGATTGCCGTGGGCCGGCCGATATCCCGGCGCCGCCGGCGAGCGCTTGGCATATTCGGACCCGGCCGGCGGCATGGATCGGACCGCCTCCGGCAGGTCGCCGTGCGCCATGTGGCGCGAGGACGGCGGCATGGGCTCGGGCAGGACGGGCGCCGGCGAGGCCGGGGCGTCGTCGCGGCGTCCGAATCCGACCGTCGCGAGCTTGCGCAGGAAGCTCTTCGCCTCGCCACCGCCCGTTTCGCCCTGGCCGCCCTGGGCCCGGATCTGCTTCTGGGCGGGCATCGGCAATTCGTCGATCCGCGGCATGCGGGTCTGGCGAATGCGCTCGGGCTCCGGCGGCAGGTAGGGCTGGGCCGGGGCGGCCTCCTGGTGGGAGACCGGAGCGTGATGGTGATGCTGGATCGGCTCGAAGCCCGCCCCCTTCGGCGCGACGGGGGTCAGGGTGACCTCGTCGCGGAGGAGGGGCGCCGGGGCCGGCGCGGCGGACGGCGGCATCGGGGAGGCCATGGAAGCCTGGGCCACGATCTCGGCGGCCCGCGCGGTCGCCATCTCGCCCTGCATCGGCGCGCTGGCCTGCGCGGCGCGCTGGCGCGCCTCGGCGCGAAGCTTCTCGGCCACCTCGGCGATCCGGCGCTCGGTATCGGACAGCGGCGCCTCGGCCTCGAAGGGCTGGTCGATGCCGGTGGCGACGACGGAGACGCGGATCGTGCCCTCGAGCGATTCGTCGAAGGTCGCGCCGAGGATGATGTTCGCCTCCGAATCGACCTCCTCGCGGATGCGCGTCGCGGCCTCGTCCAGCTCGTAGAGGGTCAGGTCGCGGCCGCCCGTGATCGAGATGAGGAGCCCGCGGGCGCCCCGCATCGAGACCTCGTCGAGGAGCGGGTTGGCGATCGCGGCCTCGGCGGCGCGCATGGCGCGCTTCTCGCCGGACGCCTCGCCCGTGCCCATCATCGCCTTGCCCATGCCGCGCATGATCGAGCGGACGTCGGCGAAGTCGAGGTTGATGAGCCCTTCCTTGACCATCAGGTCGGTGATGCAGGCGACGCCCGAATAGAGAACCTGGTCGGCCATCGAGAAGGCGTCCGCGAAGGTCGTCTTCTCGTTCGCGACGCGGAACAGGTTCTGGTTCGGGATGACGATCAGCGTGTCGACATGCTGCTGAAGCTCGGCGACGCCGGCCTCGGCGATCTTCATGCGGCGCACGCCCTCGAACTGGAAGGGCTTGGTCACGACGCCGACCGTCAGGATGCCCATCTCGCGGGCCGCCCGCGCGACGACGGGAGCCGCGCCCGTGCCGGTGCCGCCGCCCATGCCGGCGGTGATGAAGGCCATGTGAGAGCCGGAGAGCTGGTCGCGGATCTCGTCGATGACCTCCTCGGCGGCCGCCCGGCCGACCTCGGGCTGGGAACCCGCCCCGAGGCCCGCGGTCACCCCGAGCCCCATCTGCACGATCCGCTCGCAGCGCGAGGAGGCGAGAACCTGCGCGTCGGTATTGGCGCAGACGAACTCGCAGCCCATCAGCCCCGACACGATCATGTTGTTGACCGCGTTGCCCCCGGCGCCGCCGACGCCGAACACCGTAATACGTGGCTTCAGTTCCCGGATGTCCGGGGCTCCCAGATTGATCATGACCTTGTCCTTTCTCCGACCCCGTTTCGGATTTTCTTAGAAATTCTCACGCAGCCAACGCGCCATCTTCCCAACATAGCTGCCTGATACTGATTCGTCTCCAAAGAAGCCACGCCCCTTCGGCTCGAAATGCTCGATATGCGCGACTTGCGGATAGACGAGGAGGCCCACCGCGGCAGCGAAGGCGGGCCCCTTGCCGGCCTCGGGCAGCCCCTTCACCCCGAGCGGCCGGCCGATGCGGACCTGGCCCTGGAGGATGCGGCGCGCGAGATCGGGCAAGCCGACGAGTTGGCTCGCACCGCCGGTCAGCACGATCCGCCGGCCGGCCTGGGCGGCGTAGCCCGCCTGCTTCAGGCGGTCGCGGACCAGCTCGAGGCTTTCCTCGACGCGCGGCCGGATGATCCGCACGAGTTGGGAGCGCGGCACGTGGTTCACCGTCTCCCGGTCGTCGTCCTCGCCGATATGGGGCACCGCGATCATGTCGCGCTCGTCCGAGGTCGAGGCGATGCAGGTGCCGTAGAGCGTCTTCATGCGCTCGGCCGCGGCGACGGTCGTGGTGAGGCCGCGGGCGATGTCCATCGTGACGTGATGGCCGCCGACCGCGATCGCATCCACATGGACGAGATGGCCCTCGGAGAAGACGCCGACCGAGGTCGTGCCTCCGCCCATGTCGATCACGACCACGCCCATTTCCGCCTCGTCGTCGGCCAGGGCCGAGAGGCCCGCCGCATAAGGCGTCGCCACCACCGCCTCGATGTCGAGATGGGAGCGCTCGACCGCCAGCATGAGGTTGCGGGAGGCGGCCGAATCGGAGGTCACGACGTGGAGATCGACGCCGAGCTTGCGGCCGAGCATGCCCGAGGGCTCGACGATGTTGCGCTGGCCGTCGAGGGAGAAGCCCGTGGGCAGGGCGTGGAGCACGGCCCGGCCGGGACGGAGCGTGTGACCGCTCGCGACTTCCAGCACGCGCCCGATATCGGCCGCGCAGACCATGCCCGTGCGCACCGGGACATGGGCCTCGAAATGATGCGAGGCGAGGCGCCCGCCCGTGAGGTTCACGATGGCCGACTTCACCTCGGCCCCCGCCATCCTCTCGGCCGCGTGGATCGCCTGGCGGATCGCGGTCTCGGCGGCCTCGAGATCGACCACGACCCCCGCCTTCAGCCCGAGCGAGCGCTGGTGGCCGACGCCGAGGATGCGGGCGAGATGGGTGCGTCCGCGCAGGACGTCGCCGGGCTCGGCCGGCCGCAGCTCGGCGATCAGGCAGACGACCTTCGAGGTGCCGATGTCGAGCACGGAGAGCGTGGCGCTCCGGCGCGAGGAGAGCGGCTTGAGGCGGGGGGTCAGGCCATGGGCTTGCAGGGTCACGTGTCGATCCCCTTCACGCCGCGCTGGAGTTTCTTCTTCGTGTTCTCGGCACGGGCGGCCACGGCCTCCTCCGTCAGGCGCAGGACGATTCGGTCGGGCATCCGCAGGTCGACGGTGAGCACGTCCTTGTTGAGGAGGCCCGCCTCCCGGTCCAGGCGCACGAGGCGGCGGACGGCCGCGGCGGCCCCCTCCTCCGGCAGGCGGATGTCGAGGCCGTTGGTCATCTTCAGGGTCCAGCGGCGCCCCGAGATCAGCATCCCGGCCCGGATCTTCGAGCGCAGGGGCCCGGCCGCCTCGAGCAGCGAGACATAGTCGGCCGCCTTCAGATTCGCTCCCTCGCCGACGACGAGAGGCAGGTCCACGAGGGAGGGGTCGCGCATCTGGTCGATCTGGGTGCCGTCCTCGGCCACGACGTAGAGGTCTCCGTTGAGCTGCCAGAGCGCGAAGGGCTCGCGCTCGACGATGTTGATCAGAAGCTCGTGGGGATAGAGCTTGCGGACCTCGGCCGACTTGATCGACGGGTCCTCCATGAGGCGGCGGCGCACATGCGCGACGTCCAGGAAGACCAGCGAGTTGCGGCTCGACAGGCCGGCCGTCCGCAGCAGCTCGGCCTCGCCCAGGCGCGCGATGCCCGAGATGGTGACCTTGTCGAGGCCGAAGCCGACGGCCCGCGCCGCGACGTCGCGCAGATCGCCGTAGGCGTCCTTGAAATCGGCATAGCTTCCGTTGAGGACGAGGCCGTAGGCGCCGATCGCCGCAAAGAAGCCGAGGGCGAGGCAGGTCCCGGCGAGCCGCGGCACGCGGCGCGCGAAGGGAACGGAGACCGAGGACCGGCGCCGGAACCCGAATCGCGGCAGCGCCATCGAGCGCAGGAGCCGAAGCGACAGCCCGGCGAGACGCCCTCCGGCCTGCTGCCGGGGGGCGCGCGCAGCCGTCCCGCCGGCCGGCCCGGCGCTTAACGGCTCAACGACGCGTCCTCCACGATCCATCTCACCAACTCGCCGAACGGGAAGCCCGCATGGGCCGCCATCTCCGGCACCAAGGACGTTGCCGTCATCCCGGGCTGCGTATTGACCTCGAGCACCACGAGCGCGCCCGAGCCACCGGGCGTGTCGTCGTATCTGAGGTCGGCGCGGCTGACGCCGCGGCATCCGAGTGCTTGATGCGCCGTTAACGCCAACTCTTGGACCCGTTGGTAAATATTCGGTGAAAGTTCGGCCGGCAGGATGTGAATCGAGCCCCCCTCGGCATATTTCGCGTCGTAGTCGTAGAACTCCCCGGTGGCCGCGCGGATGTCGATCACGCCGAGGGCCCGGTCGCCCATCACGGCGCAGGTCAGCTCCCGCCCGGCGATGAAGGGCTCGACCATCACCTCCTCGCCGAACTGCCAGTCCTCCCGCCCCAGCTCCTGGGGCGGATGGGTGCGGCCGGCCCGCACGATGATCACCCCGACCGAGGAGCCCTCGCGAATCGGCTTGACGACATAGGGAGGCGGCAGGACATGCCGCCGCGCGGCCTCGCGCCGCGACACGACGAGGCCGTCCGGCACCGGAACGCCGGCCGCCCGCATGACGTGCTTGGCCTTCTCCTTGTCCATCGCCAGCGCCGAGGCCAGGACCCCGGAATGGGTGTAGGGGATGCGCAGGATCTCCAGCAGGCCCTGGATGGTGCCGTCCTCGCCCTGCGGCCCGTGCAGCGCGTTGAAGGCGACGTCAGGCCGGACGGCCTGGAGCACCCGGGCGATGTCCTGGTCGACGTCGATGGGGGTGACCCGGTAGCCCTGCTCCTCGAGGGCCTGGGAGCAGGCTCTTCCGCTGTTGAGCGAGACCTCGCGCTCGGCCGAGAGACCTCCCATCAGGACGGCGACGTGCTTGTGACTCTGCGGCATGAGAGGGCCCCGGCTCGATCTCGCGATCAGTGATTCGCGCTCTCGCCGGATAGCCGGCCCGGACAGGCTGCCGCAAGCGAGCCGCCCTTTCCCCGCTGGCGGGGAGAAGTGGACGCCATCACGAAACCGGAACCTCCGAATCCCCGATTCGGGCCTTTTCGGCCGCCAGGCTTTCCGCCCGCCGACCGAGCCAGACCGCGTTCGCCGTCCACAGCACCGCGAGCACGAGCCCGACCAGCGAAATGCCGACCGTGCCGAGGCCCGAGACCAGGGCGTAGGACCAGCTCCCGACCTGATCCCCCAGGCGATAGACCACCGTGTCGACGACGCTCTTGGCCTTGTACTTGTCCTCCCGGCTGACGACCGTGAACAGCACCTCCCGCGTCGGGCGCGAGAGGCCGAAATTCCCGACCCGCCGCAGGACCTGGAAGCCGACGAGGACGGCGATGGTCGGCACCGCCGCGAGGATGCCGTAGCCGCCGACCGTCAGGAGGGGCAGGAAGGCCGCGCTCGCGGCGATGCCGAGCCCCTTCAGGATGCGGCCCGTCAGGAAGACCTGCATCAGGAGCGTCAGCACGTTCACCGCGAGATCGACCTGCGCGAAGAAGGCCCGCCGCTCTCCGCTCGAGGGGAAAGCCGACTGGGCGATCGCCGCTTGCTGGAAATAGAGAAAGGTCGAGGTGATGGCGTAGAGGAGGATGTAGAAGCCGATGCTGAGGAGATAGGGCGAGCGGGCGACATGGGTCAGCCCGGCCCAGATGCCGCCGCCGATGCGCTGGCGCTCCAGCTTCACGGCCTCCTCGCCCTTGAGGTCGCGCGCGATGCGGAAGACCTGCGTCACGCACAGGATCGCCCCGCACAGGAGGAGCGCCGCCCCCGCCATCAGCAGCGAATGGCTCCAGCCCCGCGCCAGGAACCCGGCGAGCGAGGAGCCGAGGATGGCCCCGAGGCTCGCCGCCGCCGCGAGAATGCCGAAGAGGCGCTTCGACTGGGCGGTGTCGACGATGTCGACCATCAGCATCCAGAACACCGAGACCACGAAGAGATTGAAGACCGAGGTCCAGATGAAGAAGGCGCGTCCCGCCCAGATGCGCGCTGCCCCCTCCGTCGCGCCGAGCAGGAGGCCGAAGCCGAGGAGGTTGAAGATGAAGAAGACATAGACGAGGGGAATGAAGACCTGCGCCGAGAGCCGCCGCACAAGCAGCCCGAAGAGCGGGTTGATCGCGATCATCGCGACCAGCGTGCCCGTGAACAGCCAGGGCAGGTTCTCGACCCCGCCCTCGACCCCCATCGCGTCGCGGATCGGACGCAGCACGTAATAGGAAGTCATCAGGCAGAAGATGTAGAGCCCGCCCCACAGGACGAGCGCTCCCTCCCCCGGCCGGATATCGACCAGGCGCCGGACCGGGCTTACGTCCTCGTCAGGCGAAGGCAGCGATCAGTTCCTTCTGCTGGGCCTCGTCCGGCATCGGGCCGAATCCGGCGCGCATGTTGTCGGCCTGACGCTCGGGGCGCCCGGTCGCGGGAATGACGCAGGTCACGGCGGGATGGGCGAGGGCGAATTTGAGGAACATCTGCGCCCAGGAGGTGACGCCGATCTCGGCCGCCCAGCCCGGCAGCGCCCGCCCTTTCACCTTCGCGAAGAGCCGCCCGTCGTCGAAGGCGCGGTTGATCAGGACGGCGACGCCCTTCTCCCGCGCCAGCGGCAGGACGGTCTTCGCGGCCTGCGGGGAATTCACCGAGTAGTTGATCTGGATGAAGTCCAGCTTCTCGGCCCGCATCACCTCCTCCATCGCGGCGAGCCCGCTCGGCAGGTAATGGGTGATGCCGACATATTTCGTCCTGCCCTGCTCCTTCAGCTCGCGCGCATAGGGCAGCGCCATCTTCAGGGCGCGCAGGTTGTGGACCTGGAGAAGCTCGACCTTGTCGGTCCGCAGCTTCTTCAGCGAGCCGGCCCATTGCCGCTCCGCCTCCGCCCGGCTGTCGGCGGCGATCTTGGTGGCGAGGAAGGTCTTGTCGCGCCATCCGCCCTCGGCCAGGAGCCTGCCCACGACCGCATCCGAGCGGTCGTAGTTCGGGGAGGTGTCGATCACGCTGCCGCCGGCGCCGTAGAAGACCTTCAGCACCTCGACGAGCTTGGCGAATTCGGGAGACCCGTCCGCGACGTCGTAGCTGCCCGAGGTGCCGACGCCGATCACGGGCAGCTTCTCGCCCGTCGCCGGGATCGGACGCATGGCAATCACCTCGTCGGCTGCACCCGCCGGCCGGCCGAGGACAGAGAGGGCGCCGGCGGTGGCCGCGGCGCCGGCGATGAAACGGCGGCGTGACTGCATGGGGATCTCCGGGCGAGGCTCGCGACGGGCTGATACCAGCCTCGAACGCGCTCGCGAGACCGGCGTTCCGTGCCGTCCGGGCGGGGGACCGTTGCATTTGCCGGCGGGGAGCCCCGTTCACGTGGGAGGATCAGGGGGCCGCGGCGTCCCCTCCGCCGCTTCGGCCGGCAGCCGGCGCTTCTGGGCGCGCTTGCTGCGGCGGCGCGCCGCGATGAGGACGCCGTTCACCTCGCCCCCGAAGAGGAACATGGCGGCGAGCCAGTAGAGGAAGACGAGCGCCACCATGGCGGTGGCGAGGCCGCCATAGGTGGAGACATAGGCGCCCGAGAAGCTGTCGAGATACCAGCCGAACAGGGTGCCGGCGACGAGCCACAGGAGGAGCGTCGTCGAGATGCCGGGCACGATGTCCCTGAAGCGCCGCCGCCCCGCGGCGATGAACTTGTGGGCGATCGTGAGCGTGCCGACGATGGCGAGCGTGGCGACGACGATCCGAAGGGTGGTGATCACCCAGCTGAGCGGCGCGAGCTGCGGCACGAAGGCGACCGCGCCGCGCCAGATCAGCGGGCCGAGCACGACCAGGAACGCGAAGGCCAGCATGGCGCAGGCGCCGAACACGACATAGGCGATGGATTCGAGGCGCGTCAGCCACCAGGGCCGCAATTCCGGCTTGTCATAGGCCCGGTTGAGCCCGACGCGGAGCGATTCCACGCCCGAGGAGGAGAAATAGAGCGCCAGGATCGCGCCGTAGGTCAGGATCCCCGGACGCGTCGTCGAGAGGACGCGGTGGACTTCCGCCGCGATCGGGCCGCCGACCTCCTTCGGCCACGCCTCGAGGATGAGGCTCGCGGCCTCGTCGGCAAGCGCCTCCGTGCCGAAGAGCGGCGCCACCGCGGTCAGGAGAATCAGGAACGGGAACAGGGACGTCAGGACGGAGAGCGCGATATGGCTCGCGATCGCCCAGCCGTCATGCATCACGAAGCGCTGGAAGGCGAGCGCGGGGACGTCGAGAAAAGGAACGGTGCGCGTCTGAGCCGGCATTCGCAGATCAGATGTCAGGCAGCCCTGCCCCCCGCAAGCCGAAAAGGAGCTTTTCGCGGAAACGACAGGTCCCCGGGGCAGGTTTCGCCCGAAGCCCGGCCGGGTTAGGAGGCGGCCCCCGAGACTCGGGGCGCGAGGCCCCTTCGCCGATGCAGATCCTGTCCCTCGCCGTTCCGCTTCTCTTCGTCTTCATCTGGGCGACCGGCTTCGTCGTGGCGCGGCTCGTCGCGCCCCATGTCGAGCCGATGACGTTCCTGGCCATCCGCTTCGCCTTCGCGGGCGGCGCGCTCGGCGCCCTCGCCCTGATCATGCACGCGCCCTGGCCGACGACGCGGCGGGCCTGGGGCCATGCCATCGGAATCGGCCTGTTGCTCCAGGGCGTCTATCTCGGCGGCGTCTTCTGGGCCGTGCGGCACGGGCTGCCCGCGGGCATCGTCTCGCTCGTCGTCTCCCTCCAGCCGCTCCTGACGGCGCTCGTCGCCCGCCGGCTCCTCGGCGAGAGGGTGCCGATGCGCCGCCGCATCGGGATCGCGATCGGCTTTGCCGGCGTCGCCCTGGTCCTCGCCCCGAAGCTCGGCGGGGCAGACGGCTATTCCCTGCCGACCCTGCTCGCCGCCTTCGGCAGCCTCCTCACCATCACGGTCGCGACCATCTGGCAGAAGCGCGCCGGCGGGGAGATCGACTTCCGGGCCGGCACCGCGATCCAGTTCGGCGCCTCCGCGCTGCTGATGCTGGCGATGGCGCTGGCCACCGAGACGATGCGAATCGATCCCGCCCCGGGATTCTGGATCGGCCTGTTCTGGGCGGTCTTCGGCCTGTCGATCGGGGCGATCTTTCTGCTCTTCCTGATGATTCGGCGCGGCGCCGTGGTGAGCGTCGCCGCCTGGCTCTTCCTCGTCCCGCCGGTCGCGGTGCTGATGAGCTTCGCGCTGTTCGGCGAGACGCTGTCGCCCCTCCAGATCGCCGGCATGGCCGTTGCGACGGCGGGGGTCGCGCTCGCGACCCGCGCCTGACGCCCCGATTGACGCACCCCGCCGGCTCGGGAAAAGGAGATTCCATGTCCACCACCCCGCCTTCCGCCGATCTCGTCTCCCTCGCCCGGGAGGGCGCGGCCGCAGCTTCCGACCTCGTGGCCGAAGCCTCGCGGCGCGTCCGGGCCCGGCTCGTCGAGAATGGCCGCATCTCGCAGCAGAAGCTCGACGAGGAGCAACACGCGACCCACGCCCTCGCCTGGGCGGCGACCTATTCGATCGCGCTGCGCGAGCTGGCCGCCTATGCCGAGCGCCTTGCCGGCGAAGGCCGCCTCGGGGAGGCCGAGAGCCTGATCGTGCGCATCGGCATGGGCGAATATCTGGAGCAGCTCTTCTCCGGCATCCCGATGAGCCAGCTCGAGACGGCGCGGCTCTCCGATCTCGGCCTGCCGGCGCGCGAGGCGGCGAAGTTCCGCACCGAGGCGGTCGAGAGCCTGATCGAGGCCGGCAGCACGCCCGCCCACCGCGCCCGGCTCGCCGCGATCCTGCACGAGAAGGGCCCGACGCCGGCCGATCCCGGCCTCGACGAGGACCTCCAGGCCATCCGGGGCGAGATGCGCCGCTTCGCCGAGCGCGAGGTCGAGCCGCATGCCCATGGCTGGCACATGCGCAACGAATACATCCCGATGACGATCATCGAGCAGATGGCCGAGCTGGGCGTGTTCGGCCTCACGATCCCCGAGGAATTCGGCGGCATGGGCCTGTCCAAGGTCTCCATGTGCGTCGTCTCCGAGGAGCTGTCGCGGGCCTATATCGGGGTCGGCTCGCTCGGCACCCGCTCGGAGATCGCGGCCGAGCTGATCATCGGCGGCGGCACCGAGGAGCAGAAGGCGCGATTCCTGCCCCGGATCGCCTCGGGAGAATTGCTGCCGACCGCCGTCTTCACCGAGCCGAACACGGGCTCCGACCTCGCCTCGCTGCGCACCCGGGCGGTGAAGGAAGGCGAAGTCTGGAAGGTCTACGGCAACAAGACCTGGATCACCCATCCGGTGCGTGCCGACATCATGACGATCCTCGTCCGCACCAAGCCCGAGGAGCCGGGCTACAAGGGCCTGTCGCTCCTGATCGGCGAGAAGCCGCGCGGCACCGACGCGGATCCCTTCCCCGTCGAGGGCCTGACGGGCGGCGAGATCGAGGTGCTGGGCTATCGCGGCATGAAGGAATACGAGCTGTCCTTCGACGGCTTCGCGGTGAAGGCCGAAAACCTGCTCGGCGAGGTCGAGGGCCGGGGCTTCACCCAGCTCATGCAGACCTTCGAATCGGCCCGCATCCAGACGGCGGCGCGGGCGACGGGGGTCGCGCAATCGGCACTCGACGTCGCGCTCCGCTATGCCGAGGAGCGCCACCAGTTCGGCAAGGCGCTGGCGGAGTTTCCGCGCGTCTCCGACAAGATCGCCATGATGGCGGCCGAGGTGATGATCGCGCGCCAGATCACCTATTTCGCCGGCCGCGCGAAGGACGAAGGCAAGCGCTGCGACCTCGAGGCCGGCATGGCGAAGCTCCTCGCCGCCCGCGTCGCCTGGTCGGCCGCCGACAACGCGCTCCAGATCCATGGCGGCAACGGCTTCGCCCTCGAATATCCGGTGAGCCGCCTCCTCTGCGACGCCCGCATCCTGTCGATCTTCGAGGGGGCGGCCGAAATCCAGGCGCAGGTCATCGCCCGCCGCCTGCTGGAGAGCCAGTAGCGTCCCGGCCTACCGCGTGATCTGCACCGAGATCGGATCGCTGCTCGGGAAGCTCTCCTCGGACGCCTCGTCGAGACGCTTGTCGAGGGCTTCCTTGGAATTCTCGGGCAGCTTCCGGTCTCCGGGGCTCGCCGTCTCGCCGAAGCCCGTGTGCTTGCGGGTCTCCTGCTCCTGCTCCGCCGGCTTTTCCTTCGTGTCCATCGTCATCGAATCCCTCTCGCGGCAAGATCTTGCGAGAGGTCAACGCCGGGGCGGGCTCTTCGATCCACTCAGCCGCCGGAGGGGAGCGCAGCCCGCATCAGGGCGAGGCCCTCGGGGCTCGCCCATTCGGCCCAGCCCGAGAGCTTGCCGATCTTGCAGCCGTCCGGCCCGACAAGGAGCGTCGTCGGCAGGCCCTCGACCTCCCCTGCCCGCTTCAGATCCTGGAAAATCCCGGCCTTGGGGTCGGCATAGAAGGCGAGCTTCGCGATTCCCGCCTCGCGCAGCCATTGCCGGGGGCGGTCGAGATTGCGCGTGTCGATATTCACGGCCGCGATCTCGAAGCCCGGGCCGCCGAGCTCCGCCTGGAGCTTGTCCAGGGCCGGCATCTCGCGCTTGCAGGGCTCGCACCAGGTCGCCCAGAGATTCAGCAGCACCGTCCGGCCCCGGAAGGAAGAAAGAGCCAGCGGCGTTCCGTCGGGACCTTCGAAGGCGAGATCGGCCAGCGGCTTCGGCGCCTTCTCGACCCGGAACGCGGCGAGTTCCCCCTGCGCGAGCAGCGGGAGCCGCTGGGCGATGGCGGCCGAGGCCGCGCAGGCGCCGCCGTCGCGGTTGCCCCACGGGCCGGCCGTCCCGTATAGGCCGGCGGCAGTGACGATGAGGGCCGCGCCCAAGAGGAGCGCGGTCCTGCCGAAGAGTGAAGAGCATCTCACCATGAGCAACCGGATGTGGGGCGGCCGCTTCGCCAGCGGCCCGGCCGAGATCATGGCCGACATCAACGCCTCGATCGATTTCGACAAGCGCCTCGCGGCCCAGGACATCCGCGGCTCAAAGGCGCATGCGGCGATGCTGGGCGCGGCCGGCATCCTCTCGGCCGAGGACGTCGCGGCGATCGCGGCGGGGCTCGACCGGGTGGGCGGGGAGATCGAGCGGGGCGAATTCGCCTTCTCGCGCGAGCTGGAAGACATCCACATGAATGTGGAAAGCCGCCTCCGGGACCTCATCGGCCCGGCCGCCGGGCGCCTGCACACGGCCCGCTCGCGCAACGACCAGGTCGCGACCGACATGAAGCTGTGGGTGCGCGATGCGATCGACAGCCTCGATTCCCAGCTCGCCGACCTCCAGCGGGCGCTCGCGGAGAAGGCCCTCGCCTTCGCCGACACGGTGATGCCGGGCTTCACGCATCTCCAGCCGGCCCAGCCCGTGACCTTCGGCCACCACCTCCTCGCCTATGTCGAGATGACCGGGCGCGACCGGGGCCGCCTTGCGGATGCCAGGCTGCGGCTCAACGAATGCCCGCTCGGCTCGGCCGCGCTCGCCGGCACCTCGTTTCCGATCGACCGCGAGGCCACCGCCCGCGCCCTCGGCTTCGACCGGCCGACCGCCAATTCGCTCGACGCCGTCTCGGACCGCGACTTCGCGCTCGAAACGCTCGCGGCGGCCTCGATCTGCGCGGTGCATCTCTCCCGCCTCGCCGAGGAGATCGTGCTCTGGACGACGCCGCAATTCGCCTTCGTGCGGCTGTCGGACGCCTTCTCGACCGGCTCCTCCATCATGCCGCAGAAGCGCAACCCGGATGCGGCGGAGCTGGTGCGCGGCAAGTCCGGCCGCATCCTCGGGGCGCTCCAGGGCCTGCTCGTCGTGCTCAAGGGGCTTCCCCTCGCCTACGGCAAGGACATGCAGGAGGACAAGGAAGGTGTCTTCGACGCGGTCCACACGCTCTCGCTCTGCATCGCGGCGAGCGCGGGCATGGTGCGCGACATGCAGCCCGACCGCGAGGCCATGCGGCGCTGGGCGGGCGCGGCCTACGCCACCGCGACCGACCTCGCCGACTGGCTGGTGCGGGTCCTGAACCTTCCCTTCCGCGACGCGCACCACGTCACGGGCCGGCTCGTCGCCGCCGCCGCCTCCCGCAATGCGGGGCTGGAGGAGCTGTCGCTCGCGGAGATGCAGGCGGTCGAGCCGCGCATCACGGCGGCCGTCTTCGACGTGCTCGGCGTCGACGCCTCGATCCGCAGCCGCACCAGCTTCGGCGGCACCGCGCCGGACAATGTCCGCACCCAGGCGCGGGGCTGGCTGGAGCGCCTCGGAAAAGAGACTGCGACCTGAGGCTTGGCTGCACTCGTCACGCCGTTTCCTATGTGGCTAGAAAACCGCGAAAGCGGAGCATCTCGATGACGCCCCCCACGATGACCTCCCGGCAGGCGCTGCTGGCCGTGCTCCTGGCCGGCACGCTGGCGCTGAGCGTCGGCGCCTGCGGCCGCCGCGGCCGGCCCGAGCCGCCGCCGGACCCCAACGCGCCGGCGGCCCGGGCGAGCACCACATCCGGCAAGGCGCAGCCGGCGGCCCGGACCCGCCCCGGAACCGGCGCCCCGAGCGACGACGATGACGACGAGGAATCCGATCCCGGATCGCTCTCCATCTCGCCGCAGCCGAACGCGCCGGGACGCAGGAAGAACAAGCCCTTCGTCGTCCCGAAGGAGCCCTTCATCCTGGACTGGCTGCTGTAGCCCCGCCGCCCGAGCTTCGGGGGCCTTGCCCCTCTTCGTCATGGCCGGGCTTGTCCCGGCCATCCACGCACGCGGCAGCTGCTTGCGAACCCGTTCACCGCAGAGTGCGCGGAAAGGCGTGGATGGCCGGGAGAGAACGGGCGGAGCGATCGACCGGATTTCGGATCATGCATCACTTTCACTATCGGAACGGCCTGCTCCAGGCCGAGGATGTCGATCTGACGGCGCTCGCCGAAGAGGTGGGGACGCCCTTCTATTGCTATTCGACGGCGACCCTCGAGCGGCATTACCGGGTCTTCGCCGAGGCATTCGCGGATGTGGACGCGCTCGTCTGCTATGCGGTCAAGGCGAATTCCAACCAGGCCGTTCTGGCGACGCTGGCCCGGCTCGGCGCGGGCATGGACATCGTCTCCGAAGGGGAGCTGAAGCGGGCCCTCGCCGCCGGCGCCCCGACCGAGCGGATCGTCTTCTCGGGCGTCGGCAAGACGCGCGCCGAGATGGCGGCGGCGTTGGAGGCGGGCATCCTGTGCTTCAACCTGGAGAGCGAGCCCGAGATGCGCGCCCTCTCCGAGGTGGCGAGCGGCATGGGCCGCGAGGCGCCGATCTCGATCCGGGTCAACCCGGACGTCGATGCGAAGACCCACGCCAAGATCTCGACCGGCAAGTTCGACAACAAGTTCGGCATTCCGATCTCGCGCGCCCGCGCGGCCTATGCCGAGGCGGCGCGGCTGCCGGGCCTGCGCATCGTCGGCGTCGACATGCATATCGGCAGCCAGATCACGGACCTTTCCCCCTTCGGCAACGCCACCGAGCTTCTGGTCGAGCTGGCGCGCGATCTCATGGCCGAGGGCCATCCGCTGCGGCATCTCGACCTCGGCGGCGGCCTCGGCATCCCCTATCGCCACGCGGACCCGCCCCCGCCCGATCCGCGCGCCTATGCGCAGATCGTCAAGGAGCGCACACGCGGCCTCGGCCTCGAGCTGGTCTTCGAGATCGGGCGCATGATCGCGGGCAATGCCGGGATTCTGCTCACCCGCGTCCTCTATGTGAAGGAAGGCGAGGGCCGCACCTTCGTCATCGTCGACGCGGCCATGAACGACCTCGTCCGCCCGACCCTCTACGAGGCCCATCACGACATCCTGCCCGTCGCCGAGGCCGCCCCCGGCGCGGAGCGCATCCGGGCCGACGTCGTCGGGCCCGTCTGCGAGACCGGCGACTTCCTCGCCCTCGGCCGCGATATGCCCGCCGTCCGGGCGGGCGATCTCCTCGCCGTCATGACGGCCGGCGCCTACGGCGCCGTCCAGGCGGGCACCTACAACACCCGGCCGCTGGTGCCGGAGGTGCTGGTGCGCGGAGCCGCCCATGCCGTCGTCCGGCCGCGCCCCTCGCTCGACGCCCTGATCGCGCTCGACCGGATGCCGGACTGGCTGTCGAAACCTGCCTGACACCCCGCGCCATTCGGCTGCACTAGCCGGGGGATCGGGGCATGCTATCGTCGGGGCATGAGACGGATCGCGCCCGCGCGCCCCCGGAGACCCGCATGACGGGCGAGCCGACGCCCCCTCCCGCCTCTCCGGCGAATGCCGGAGCCGGGCGCAGGCTGGACCGGCTCGTGCGCGAGGCCCGCCGGGCGATCGCGTGGGAGCGGATCTGGCCGGCCCTGTGGTGGCCGCTCGGCCTGCTGCTCCTCTTTCTCACCGCCTCCTGGCTCGGGCTCTGGCTCGAGTTGCCGGCGATCGGCCGGCAGGCGGGCCTCGGGCTCTTCGCACTCGCGCTGCTCGCCTCTCTCTATCCGCTGCTGAGGGTCCGCTTCCCCGGCCGGACCGAAGCGCTCGACCGGGTGGACCGCGATTCGGGCGGCCCGCACCGGCCGGCCAGGACGTTCGAGGATTCCCTCGCCCTCGGAGCCGCCGATTCGGGCAGCCGCGCGCTCTGGGAACTGCATCGCCGGCGCGCCGCGGCAAAGCTCGCCGCGCTGCATGTCGCTCCCCCGAGCCCCGGCATGGCCCGCCGCGACCCCTGGGCTCTCCGCGCCGCCGGCCTCGCCGCGGCCGTCGCCGCGGCCTTCGTGGCGGGCCCCGAGATCGCAAGCGGGAGCGGGGCCCCTTTCGACGGGGGGGGCGCCCGGGGCCCCGCCTCGCTGTTCCGCATCGACGGCTGGATCGATCCCCCCCATTATACGCGCCTGCCGCCCCTGATGATCGACCTCGCCGCCGGGGCGCAGAAGCTGCGTGCGCCGATCGGCTCGACGATCGTCGTGCGCATGGCCGGCCAGGGCGAAGCCACGCTCGCCGCCTCGCCGGGCCTCGTCGAGATCAAGTCCGCCGAGAGCGGCAGGGAGGGCCTGCGCGAGCGGCGCTACAAGCTCGCGGCCTCGGGCGACCTGACCATCGGCACGGGCCTCGCCGCGCGCGCCGGGCTCCCCGGCAGCCTCTCGCTCTCCATCGAGGCGATTCCAGACCATCCTCCCGAGATCGCCATGAGCGGTCCGCCGGAGATCAATGCCCGCGGGACCTTCAACCTCACCTACAAGGCCAAGGACGATTACGGCCTCGCCTTCGCCGAGGCGAGGTTCGAGAGGGCGGACGGAACGAAGGCCGCGCGGCGCACCCTCGTCCCCGCCCCTTCCGCCATCCTCCAGCTTCCCGACGACCACCGGGCGGGCGCGGAGACCAAGGCCACGCTCGACCTCACCGAGAATCCCTGGGCCGGGGCGCGCGTGCGCATGACGCTCGTCGCGCGCGACGAGGCCGACCAGGAGGGCCGCAGCGCGCCTCTCGAATTCACCTTGCCGCAGAAGCCCTTCGCCAAGCCCCTGGCCAGGGCGCTCGTCGAGCAGCGGCGCCATATCGTCCTCGACCCGGACGATCGCAAGCCGGTCCAGACCGCCCTCGACGCGCTGCTGATCGCGCCCGAGCGCTTCACGCCCGAATGGGGCGTCTTCCTCGGCCTCAGGATCGCAGCCGACCGCTACCGGGCCGCGCGGACCGACAGCGACCTCGCCGACGTCGCCGACTGGCTCTGGGCGATGGCGCTCCAGATCGAGGAGGGCGATCTCGGGGAGGCGGAGCGCGAGCTTCGGGCCGCGCAGGAGCGCCTGCGCGAGGCACTGGATCGCGGCGCCGACGAGAAGGAGATCGCCCGGCTCACGGACGAGCTGCGCCGGGCCATGGACCGCTTCCTGCGCGAATTCGCCGAGCAGATGCAGCGCGACCCCAAAGGCGAGTCTCCCTCCGCGGGGCGCGAGCGCGTCATCACGCAGAACGATCTCAACCGGATGATGCGGGAGATGGAGGATGCGGTGAAGCGCGGCGACCTCGCCGAGGCGCAGCGCCTGCTGAACCAGCTCAAGAGCATCATGGAGAATCTCAGGACGGCCCGCCCCGGCGGACGCGGCGATCCCGTGGCGCGGGAGATGCAGCGCCAGATGGACGAGCTGGATGCACTGACGCGCGAGCAGCAGCAGCTTCGCGACGAGACCTTCCAGGGACGGCAGGGCCAGCGCGGCACGCGGGAGGGCCAGCGCGGGCAGAAGGGCCGGCAGGGGCAGGACGGAGAAGACCGCGAGCAGGCCGAGAACGGCCAGGGCCAGGGGGGCGGCGATCTCCAGGGCCGCCAGCGCGCCCTGAGGGAGCGCCTGGAGGCCCTCCAGCGCCGCATGCGCGGCATGGGCCTGCGCAACGAGCAGGGCCTGGCCGATGCGGAAGGCGCCATGCGCGACGCCGAAGGACAGCTCGGCCAGGGCCGCGAGGGCCAGGCGATCGACAGCCAGGGCCGCGCCCTGGAGGGATTGCGGCGCGGCATGCAGGGCATGGCCAGGCAGATGGACCAGATGATGGCCGAGGGCGACGAGGACGGCGAGCCGGACGGGCCCGGCAATCCGCAAGGCCGCGCGGCGAACGATCCCCGCAGCGACGATCCTCTCGGCCGCCCGATGCGCTCGCGCGATTCCTCGGACGGGCGCGTGCGCATTCCCGGCATCGACGAATCCGCCGCGGCGCGCGCGCGCCGCATCCTCGACGAGCTGCGCCGCAAGCTGGGCGATCCCTCGCGCCCCCGCGAGGAACTGGATTATTTCGAACGCCTGCTGAAGAGGAACTGAGGAGCGCTACCCGTAGCCGGAGGCGCGCTTGGTGCGGGCGAGGATGGTCATCGCCTCCGACGAGCGGCCGGCCGCGCAGGCGCTCTCGGCCTGGCCGACCGGGCCGATGGCCTTGTCGTAGACCGTCCTGTGCACGCGCCCGACGCTGAGGTCGTAATCGAGGATTTCCCGGAACCGGGCGATCTGGGCGGCGCAGCCCGGGCCCACGGGCCCGTAGGAGGGCTCGGCCACGACGGGCCTGACGACCGGCATCGTCGCCATCTGGTTGCAGGCGGCGAGGCCGAGGGCGAGGAACGGAGCGATCAGGATGCGCATGGACCTGCGGCCGAACGGGCGGTTGCGGGCGCCATATCACGGATCGGCGCCCGCCCCAACTCTCCGGCGACGACGTACCGCGTGACCGCGAGCGCCGGAGGGGCTAAGGACCGCGCATGTCGAACGTCCTCGTCATCGTGGCCGTCCTGGTCGTCGCGGCCGTGCTCGGGCTCGGGCTGGTCAACATGATGAGGGGCGGCTCGCCGCAACGCTCCCAGCAGCTCATGCGCATGCGCGTCGCGCTGCAATTCGTCGCCATCGTCGTGATCATGCTCGTGATCTGGGCGAGGCATTCGGGCTGAGAACATGGTCGCGCTGAACCGCATCTACACCAAGGCCGGCGACGGCGGCCGCACCCAGCTCGTGGGCGGCGAGCGCCGCAAGAAGCACGACCTGCGCATCGAGTGCTACGGCACGGTCGACGAGCTGAACGCCTCGATCGGCCTCGCCCGCCTTCACACGGCCGGCGAGGCCGCCCTCGACGCGATGCTCGCGCGCATCCAGAACGACCTCTTCGACCTCGGCGCCGATCTCGCCACCCCCCCGCGCGACGCTCCCGCGAAGCGCGAGGATCTCCGCATCCTGGATTCGCAGGTGGAGCGCCTGGAGCGCGAGATCGACGGCATGAACGAGGGCCTGGCGCCTCTACGCTCCTTCGTCCTGCCGGGAGGGACGGCGGCGGCGGCCCATCTCCACCTCGCGCGAACCGTCTGCCGGCGGGCTGAGCGCCGCGCGCTGCTCGTGGACGACGCCAACCGCCTCTCGGACCTCCTCTTCGTCGCCGCACGCCACGCCAACGGGCAGGGGAGGCTGGACGTGCTCTGGGTGCCGGGCCAGAACCGATAGGGGGCCGGCCGCGCCATATCGCGTTGCAAACAGCGCCGGGCAACTTTACGGTTCGTCCGGAGCATGCTTTGTCGCGGCTGCGGCCTGCAAGGCATAAGTGCAAATTCAGGGAACGCCCTCGATGAAGGTCCTCGTACCCGTAAAGCGGGTTGTCGATTTCAACGTGAAGATCCGTGTGAAGCCGGACGGTTCGGGCGTCGAGCTGGCGAATGTGAAGATGTCGATGAACCCCTTCGACGAGATCGCGGTCGAGGAGGCGATCCGGCTGAAGGAGAAGGGCAAGGCCA
>NZ_DAOLAJ010000020.1:0-51691 GCF_035325185.1 Enterovirga sp.
GAGCGCTGCAATCGCACTGCAGAGGTCAGGGGTTCGAATCCCCTCAGCTCCACCACCGGGCGGTCCGTAGTTATTCATTTTTTCCTACTCCTCGTCCGCTCGCCCTCTTGAAACTCTCTGCGGCGCACGGATAATCGTTCGCACGATGCCGCGCGGTTTCGACACAATGAGCCATCCGCGTTGGGGCGAATGGTGGGGTGATGGCCCGAGAGATTAATCGCCTGTCGGCGCGCCGTGTGCAGACCATTTCCGAACCGGGCCGGCATGCCGACGGCGGCGGGCTGTACCTTTTCGTCGAGCCGGGCGGCGCAAAGCGCTGGGTCATGCTGTATCACATGGCTGGCCGGCGGCGCGAAATGGGGCTCGGCAACACGATCTCGGTCCCGCTGGCCAAGGCCCGCGAGGCAGCCGCAGAGGCGCGAGCCCTGATTCAGCAGCGAATCGACCCCATCGAAGCGCGTAATTCGACCGTGGCGCCCGCCAAAGCCGCGCCGACATTCGGCGAGGTGGCCGAGGCATACATGGCCGATCGTGAGGCGGCGTGGCGGAATGCCGTGCATCGTCGGCAATGGCGCCAGACCCTTGAGGTGTAAGTCGCGGACATCTGGAAGAGGCCGGTCAACCTCGGCTTCGGTCACGGCCGCAGGAAGGACAGTTCCGCAAGCGGAAGCTGACTCACGACTTCGGGCTCCTGCGTCCCGCCGGTTTCGCGCGTAACGTCCTCCCGCACCCGCCGAAACAGCGTCGCCAGATCAAGGCCGGGCGTCGCGACGTGACGCATCAGGGCTGCCGCATAAGGCGAATGATCAGGCGAAAGAACGGACCACTCGAAGGGAAACTTGCCTGGGCGCGACGCATACGAGACGATAATCTTGGCCGAGCCCTGCATGGCCTCGTCCTGCGAAGATCGCGGGGAGCCACCGCCGTCGGACGCAATTCGGGTATTCCTGAACGTGTCGACGAGAAGCAGACCGAAGCGGCCGACGCCGTCAAGGGACGCCCGGACGGTGTTCAAAGGGATTGATTTCGTCGCCCGGGCCGAGCGATCTTCCGGATCGACCCCGATGGGTATGAGCAGCGTGTCGTTCTCGGAGCCGATTCCCGACCCCGCATAGTAGATGGCGGCCAGTTCCGCCTCCTTGGCCTCCTCCTCGAACCGGCGAAGCTCTCCCAGCATCTCGGCCCTGGAGGCGTTTGTCACGACCCGAACGGAATCGAAACCGGCACGTCGCAGCGCCTCTCCCACGGCCTTGGCGTCGCGGGCAGCGTTCTGCAGATGAAATCGTTCGTAGGTCCCGTTGCCGATCGTCAACGCGATCCGGCGTGGCTGTGGTGGCGAAGGTCGAGAGGCATCGTCTTGCGGTTTCGAGCCGTCCGGATCCTCGAACGCCAGACCGGAGGAACTGACGAGCGCCCGGAAACCCGACGGCCGGTCGGGAGCGGCCACGCCCGCTGTTGGCGCGACGGTGGCAGCGGCGATCTGGATTGCCGCCACAGCAAGGTATTTGAACAATGGCATCATCGACATCTCCTGCTTCAGGCCGGCAACCTATGATAGTTCCGGCCGCTCCGATCAGCAAAATACGTCACCCCCCGACCGCAGCCACCAGCAGCGTCAGAACGGCAATACTCGTTCGAGCCCTGTCCTCACCTTTCAGCAACGTCGTCCCGCCTTCGGCCGCGCGCCGGTACCATGCCATTGCCTCGGCCTTGTTCCAGCCAACGCCTCGGCCATGGTGGAGGTGGGCCGCCAACAGCCGTATGGAGAGGACGAGCCCACCCTCGGCCGCCACGCGGCACAGGCGGACCGCCCCGGCCTGGTCCTCGCGAACGCCGCTCCCGGTTTCGTGCAGGGTGGCCAGATTATGGGCCGCGACGATGCTCTCGCCTTCCGCCGCCTCGCGGAAGAGGACGGCTAGCGCTCCGGCGGAGCACCGGATTTCGCCAGCGCGCGGGCGAGCTGATACTTGATGCGCGGATCCTTCGGCCGCTCCTTGAGCGCCTGCATGCAGCGCGGCACCGCCCGGGCGACGTCGACGACGTCGAACCCGACCCCCGGCACGCCGGCCGGGCGCGTCGTGTCGAGCGGCGAGGCGGCGAGCCGGTCACAGCCGGCCACCTGCGCAGCGGCCGGCTGCCAGCACATGACAGCCAGCCCGAGCCAGAGGATTGCAGCGCATCTTCGCATCATGTTCCCCATCCTTCAGCCGGCGCCGCTCTCCCGCCACCCGCAGGGCGCGGCGTTCTTGTTCTTCCATCGCGCTCCGACCCGCCGGACCGTGCCGGAATCGTCGCGGGCACGGGTCGCATGCGGGTCGGCATCGTCATCATCGGGCGATCGTGTAGGGCATGGTCACGAACGACCAGCGATAGCGGCCATTCGGGATGGTGAGGTCGGGTGTGATATGCGCGGCCTGCACGGCCTCGGCATATTCGACCACGAGACCGCGAGGATCGGAGACCGGCTTCAGGTCGAGATGGGCGCCGATGACGCGCGAAAGATCGAGCGCCTGCTCCGCGACGAGCACCATCAGCGTGCCGGGGCCGGCATCGCGGGCGATGAAGCGGCAGCCGAAGCTCGCATCGGGGATGGTGTAAGGTGCTTTAGCCCGCACGGAGCGAAGGCCGGGATCGCTCCGGCAGGCGCCGCTGGGAAACAGCTGGTACAGCTTCCCGTCGGGGTTGGAATCGAGCACGACGAGCGTGCCGGCCTCGCCGGAGGTGATGCGGAACTGGACCGCGTCGCCGAGCCTGGGGCGCGGGCTCGGCATGATCTCCACCTTCAGCGGAAAGTCGTTGCGGTGGGAGAGCACGCTGGTCGCGTCGGCGACCGCCTGCGTCGCGGTATTGGGAGGGGCGGCGGTTGCGCGGTCCGGCACGAGGAGCGCGGTCCGGTATTCGGGAACGTTCGTCTCAAGCTGCGGAGTCAGACCCGGGCACGCCACGTTGGCGCAAAAAAGCTCGGATTGCTCGCGCACGTAATTGTAGAGGGAGCCGGCCGTGAGGCCGTGCGATCCCGGCGCTTTCGCCTTGTGCAGCCTCTCAACGAAGCTCTGGGTGAAGACGCCTCCCGAGCGATCCTTCCGGTCATAGGCCAACTGGTCGAGCGTGGTCGCAGACCAGACCGCAAGGCTGCCGCGACCTGAATTTCGCGGTCCGACCTTCACGAAGCGCGTCTGCGCCTTCACCTCGGATTGCAGGCTGCGGGTGTAGCCGTCGCCGGCGAGGCCGATCGGAATGCGGGGCGTGATGGTCCGCACGAGCGGCTCGTCGCCGGAGGGGCCATCGAGCCCGCGGGTCACCGAGCCGGAGTGGCAGGAATCTGCCACGACGGTCACGTGTCGATCCTTCAGGCGCTCGAGATAGGAGCCGATCGCTCGGCCCTCGATCATATTTGCGACGCTGTGGCGTACGGGATCGTCGGCAGCGTCCGCCGGCACCAGCGTCGAGGTGAAACGGCCGCGGCCATCGGGATCGGTCACATAGGCGGTCGCGCCGTGGCCGGCGAAGTAGAGGACGACCCGGTCGCCGGGCCGGCTCCCGGCGATCAGCCACTCCTCAAGACCGGCGAGGATGGCCCCGCGGGTCGCCTGGCCGTCGAGCAGAAGGCGGATGTCGCCCTGCTCGAACCCGAACACATCCACGAGGGCATCGGCGAAGGCTCGCGCGTCGGGCACCGCCCCGCGCAGATCCGCCGGGAGCCCGTTCATGCTGATGCCCGGATATCGGTTGATGCCGACGACCAGGGCACGGTCGCGGGCCTGCGCCCCGGCCGAAATGGCGCACAGGATCGCGAGGATCAGGGCGCCAAGGAAAGCATGCTGTCGCACGTCTTGTTTCCCTTGAGTTCCCGGCAGGTGAAAAGGCTCTGGATGCCGATCCTGATGCGCTTGCCGGCGAGGGCGCGCGTCAAGACATCCTCGATCTCGCTGGCACCAGCCTTGTTCCCCTTGAAAGCCCGCCACAATCCGAGTGGCGCCTCGCTGTTGACGAAGACCGCGAAATCGCCGCCGAACGGCTCGAGAACGACCAGCGGCTCGAAATCGAAGCGTCCGGGCCGCTCCTCCGCATCCTCCCGCGGGAAGATGATCTGCACCTCGCCGCTCGCGCTGATGTTGAACAGAGTCGTGTAGGGAAACGGCCTCGGCGCGGTCTCGACGACGAGCCTCTCGTCCTTGAGGAAATAGCGATGTTTCTCGTCCGCGCCCGCGGCTCCGCCCGTCGCGGAGCGGACCGAAACGTTCAGGTTGCCGCTCCGCTCGCTCGCACCGCGCAGGAAGAGCAGCAGGTGCCGGGCATCGACCGCACCCTGGAGGCCGGATCCGTCGAGCCCCGAGACCAGAACGTCGCCGGCCGCATCGAGGAGCTGGCGGCGCTGCGGATCCCAGATCAGGTCGGCGGCCGCCTTGGAGGTCATGAATCTCGCATTGCGCAGGGCCGCGCCGGAGCCGAGGCTATGGATCACCACCTCCGGCGCGGCGGGAAGGTCCGGCACCGGCGGCCTCGCACCGGGCTCCGGCCCGAAGATCGGCATCGTCTCATCCTCGGCGCGGACCTTCTTCTGCGGCGCCTGCTGGTTTTCGGAGCGGTCCTCAACCACCTGCTTGACGAAATCCCATAACGCCCGGAACGTGATCGACCCCGTCCGGCCGGCATCGGCCGCCCCCTCCAGGCCGCGGGCGACGGCGTAGCTGAGGATGCCGCGCTGCCGGCCGTCGATCGGATATTCCTGGATCTTCTTTTCCTCGAGCTGCGCCGTGATCGTGGCCACGGAGGGGATCGGAGGGCGCGGAGCGCGGACCGGCTGCGGCGCGGCATCGGCCGGACTTTCCGCCGAAACGTCAAAGGACTGGAAGCGCGGAGCCCCACCTCCCCGACGGGGATCGACATCCCTGATGCCGGATCCGGCATGGCAGGCATCAGCCACGAAGATGATGCGCACCCCTCTCGCCGCGACATCGCTGAAGAGGTCGTAGAGATGCTCGTCGCGGAGGATCTCCTCGGGACGGGCATCGGGATCGAATGACGGGAACAGGAAGCCCTTGTCGCTGCCGTACGGCGTAGGCCTGGACAAGCGCTTTGCGGGTGTTGCGACGCCGTGGCCGGCGAACGAGAGGACGATGAGATCGCCGGGTCGCGAGCGCGACACGATCTCGCTCCACCGTCGATGGAAGTCGCTCACGCGCGACCGGGGGTCCGTCATCATGACGACGTCGCGGACACCGCGCTTCCTGAGCGCGCCCGCGATATCGTTGGCGTCGGCGACCGCGCCGCGCAGTGCCTGGCCTTTATAGGCGTCGAAGCCGATTGCGAGGGCGTGGATCTCCGCTGACGCGCCGCCAGCCGAACCGATGCCGATCCCGGCGACGAGCGCCGGCAGGAAAGCCGACCGAAGCCGGGCGAAAGCCCTGCGTCTCATGGCTCGCCTCCTGCCAGCTCGACGCGGCGATTGAGCTGGAGGATCTCATCCTCGCTGAGGCGACCGGCATCGGCGCTCCGGTAGGGTTGTCGCTTGCCTTTGGGCTCGAGAACGATGCGGCCCGTGAAGCCGCGGTCGACCAGGAGCTGTTTGACCGCCTGCAGCCGCCGCGCCGACAGCTTCATGTTGTAGTCGTCGGTTCCGCGCATATCGGCGTGACCGGTCAGGCGAATGCTCGCGAAACTCCGCGCGGTCACGCATTCGGCGAGCGCATCGGCCGCCTGCCGGCCCTTGGCGGTGAAGGTGGTCGAGTCCGTGTCGAACTCGATCGGCAAGGGAGTGCTTTCGGCCGCGAATCCCCGGACTTTGGTCAGGAACACGCCGCCGCATTGGCCGTCCCGCGTGCGGACCAGCTCGAAGGCGGGTGCGAGGAGCTTGGCCTCGGTCATCCGACGCCGAAGCCCCGCGATCTGTGCGCTGGGGGGAGCGCCCGGCTCGCCGAACGCGGCGCAGGCCGGTTCCTCGGCGAGATCGTTCACGGCCATCTCGTAGGCCCGCGCGGCCCGGCCATAGGCCCGCTTGTCGCCTTTGAGCCCGTCCTCGAACTCCAGATCGCCTTCGGCCACGAGAAGCTGCCAAGGCGCCCCGAAGGATTTGCCTTTTCTGATCGTCTCCCGAAGCTCCCCGGTCTTCATGGTCGAGGCGCCTGCGATCACCGCATTGCGGTACAGGATGCCGACCAGGCGGCCCGTGCAGAAGGTCGTCTTCGCCGGGCAGGTCGAGCGCGGCTCGCGCGCTCTGCGGTAGATCGCTTCGAGCTGCGCGAGATGGCCGGACCGGAAGGTCGCGGCCACGGACGCCGCGTCGCATGCCGGCCCCTCCTGCGCCCACGCATCGGGCGCGAACGCGAGAAAGCCGATGAGGGAACATAATGTGAAACACTGGCATGCCGTTGCACGCATCGTGAGCCTGGGCATCATGAGAGCCTGCTCCGGGAAAAATCGTCGTGCGTCACAATATGGCAAAACCGCCCCACGTCTGGAAGTTGCAAGAGCTCCCAACGGTTGGGAGGGCGGGCCGGCTCGGCGCCTCACTGCCTTGCGATGGCGAAGTCGAAATCCGGGACGGTTGCGGGCCGGATCATGACGGGGCTCTGGGTGCCCCCGGTGAGGCTCTTGACGCGCTCGCGCACATAGGCGTCGAGGGCCGAGGTGGTGATGGCGCCCGTGCCCAGGAGATCGGCCTTGGCCGGCTGGCCGGGGAGGCCCAGGCCCTCGACCACCGCCTTGGTGAAGGCGCCGTTGCCCCAGGCCGGGTTCTCCTGGCTCACCTGCTTGCCGGTCGAGGCCGTGAACATCACAACGCCCCGCTCTGCCTGCGCGAAGCCGTTGACCACGCTGTTGATGTCCAGGCCCCCACGGCGACCGCCCGCCCCCGCGATCGCACCGGAATGGCACGCGTCCAGGAACAGCAGGGCCTTCCCCGCCAAGGCCGACAGCGCGTCCTGGAGGTCCTCGCGCGGCACGGCGGTCGCCCGCAGACGCGCCGTGTCGCTGTCCGCCGCCAGGAAGTAGAAGCGGCCGCGCTCGTCGAGCAGGCCGTGCCCCGCCAGATAGACCACGCCGATATCCGCGCTCGTCACCTGCTGCGTCAGCCAGTCGAGGCCCTCCCGGATGCCCGCCGCGCTGGCCTGCCCGTCCACCAGCATCCGCACCGTCACATCGCCGTAGAGCCCGCCCTTCTGGTGCGCCAGCGTGGCCGCGAAGTCGCGCGCGTCCTTGGCCGCGTAGGCGAGCGCATAGTCAGGATTGGCATAGGCCGAGATGCCGATCACCAGCGCGTAGAGCTTGGGCTTGAGCAGCTCTGCCCCGGCGGCGACCCCGGCCCGGGTCAACCGCACCTGGACCACCTCGCCCGCCCGCTCCCCCGTGCGCGCGAACAGCCCGACCTGATGCGTCCCCGGCGGGAGCGACACCGTCAGGCTGCCACGGCAGCCCTGGAGGCCCCCCTCCAGACGGCCCCGGCCCTGCGTCTCCGCGAGGCAGCGGCTCACCGGCTCGAAACGGTCCTCGATTCGGCCGAGCCCCCGCCCGGCCCCCGCCGGGCGCCCGTCCACCAGCGCCTCGATCCGGTCGACCGGCAGGCCCGCCGGCGAGCGCACCAGATAGTCGATCCGAACGCTCGCCCCCGCCACCGTCGTGCCCTCGCCCGGTGACAGGATCGAGACGACCGGCGGCAGCAAGTCCGCGATCGGCTTCGCCGGCGCCACACGGCCCGGAAGCGCCGCATTCGCCTGGCGCACTGCCTCGTCCTCGTCCAGCGTGGCCAGCACCCGCTCGACGATATCGGGCCGGGCATAGGTGTCGCGGAACTTCGAGGTCGGGAAGAAATCCGCCGGCTGCTCCCAGCCGCGGTTGACGTGCCAGCCGATCAGTTCCTCGCCGCCGGGCGAGGCGGCATAATAGCCCCTGGGCGTCCAGGCCACCCAGGCCTTCGTCTGCCGGTCGACGAAGAGCGCCAGCAACTCGGCCCCGTCCCGCCAGCGGTGCCAGCGCACGGTGCCGTCCCCATAGGCCGCCACGATCAATTCGCCGTCACGGGCGAGGTTCACGCCCCAGACGACGCCCGGCCCGGCCCGGTCCGGCCAGCGCTCCCGGCCCGACGCATCGTAGGCGCGCAGCGACCACTCGGTCCCGAGCACGAAGCCGGACCGGTCGGGCCGCACCGCAAGAGAGCGGGTGACCTCGTATTCCCGGAGCGCGATCGGCTTGCCGCCGAGGCGGGGATGCATCGTGTCCATCCACTCCGTCACGGCGATGCCGCCGGTCCGCGGCGGGATCAGGCCCGGCACGGCCGCAGCCGCCTGGGTCAGCATCGACCGGCCGAGATCGAACAGCACAGGCTGGTTGGCGGCCCGGCCCAGCCCGAACCGGATCTGCCGCCCGTCGGACGAGACCGTGAAGGCCTCGCCCAGTTTGTCCCGCATGTCTGGGCTGCGGCCCCGCGCCAGGGTGACAGCCTGTCCGTCAGGCCGCAGCAACCCGAAGGACGGGTCCGCCGCCCCGAACCCCACCCCATCCCCGCAGGGCGCGAGCGACATGATCGTGTCGTCCGCCGCCGGTGCCTCTGGACCCAGCCGACGCCCCTCGGGCGTGAAGCTCAGCAGTCGACGACGGCCGTTGCGGTCGGAGTACCTCCCCCCCGCCACCAGCCGGCGTCCATCCGCCGACCAGGCCACTCTGCCAAGATTACCCTTATTGATGCCGCGCGTGTCGACTGCTCCGATCCGGCGCAGGCTCGCCGCTTCGTAGAGGTCCACGGACGCCGTGTCGGCGTATCCGACCGCGAGCCGGCGGCCGGTCGGATCGACCGCGACCGAGAAGGGCTCCTTGCCACCCTCGGTCACGACCTTGGCGGCGAGACGCCCGTCCGGTCCGTAGCGCCGCAGGAAGCCGTCATCCCCGACCGCATGGAGCGAGCCGTCCGGACTGAAGGCGACGCCGTAGCTGGCCTTGCCGCCGTAATCGCGGTCGGCCGTCAACTCGCGGCCCGACGCCACCTCCACCACACGCACGCCCTGGCCCCCGCCGAGCGCCACCGCCAAGCGCCGCCCATCCGCCGAGAAGGCAAGATGGGTGATCACACTGCCGAAGCTGCCGAGCCGGCGTATCGACAGGCCCGTCGCGCTGTCGAACAGGGACACGCTCATGTTCCTGCCGGTGTCCCAGGTCGCGTCCCATCCTCCGGCCGCCACCCAGGCGCCGTCCGGCGAGACCGCGACCGAAAAGACCTTGCCGCCGTCCCCGCCCCCGATCGGCAGGCGCTGGGTGCGCAGGAGCCTCCCCTCCGGCATCGACCACAGCCGCACCGTCTTGTCGAGGGACCCGCTCACCAGGAGGCGGCAGCTCCGATCGGCCCCGAGGCGCCAGATGGGAGCCGTGTGCATCCCCGTCTCGATCCGCAGGACGGGGCGCGGGTCGGGAGCGGGCAGTCCCGGCTGGGCCTGCGCGGGCACCGCAAGACAAAGCCCGGCCAGGAGCGGCGCAAATACCACCACGCTCAAGAGAGCAAGGAGCAGGGGTACGATATGCAGGCCGCGACGATCTCTGTGGCCGCCGATCCGCGGAGCGTCCGCATATTGCGCAAGGGGACGCTGTTGTCCCGAAGGCGATAACGCACCCGCTCTGAAGATCCACATGGAGATTCTCCAGGCACCTCTGCCGACAAAGAGAACGTCGACGTTACCGCGAGCGACATAGCACGCGCCGCCAGCGCCCAGAAGATCGCAACAAAGCCGCTGCTCTCCAAACGATTTGGAAGGCACTCGCGGCCCGCGGCGTAGCACGAGAAGACTTTCAGAGCCGATCCGGCCTCCGGCCCATGCGCCGGGAGGTTCGCCAATTTCTTGGCGCGGACGTCCACCGATTGCCCGGCCATCTCGAAGACGCGAGCGATCTCCGGGACGCGGACGCCGGCCTTCACCATCTCCTCGAACAGCGCGGCGCCGTCCGGCTTCCGGCCCGGCCTCTGAACGGCCGTAGCAGCCGCGCAGGCTGGTCCGGCTTTGATTCTCCGGATTGGAGGGCGTCGTGATGATCTTCGTCACGATGGCGCCAGGCACGCCGAGCTTGAACGCCAGCCGGGCCATCGCCAGCGTGCCCGCCACGACGTTCGTGGTTTCCTGGCCCGGCTCGCTGGTGCCGGGACGAGGTGCCTGGTCAGTGCCAGTCCTCATGGTAGACGAATTTTGGCATGCTCCAGCCGAAGCGCAAGGCGAGCAGCCTCAGCGCCAAGCCGATTGACATGGCAAGTACCGCCGAAAGGCCGTGATTAAAGCCGAAGTGTCGGCCAGCAATGTAGAGCAGGCCCGTCGCGACAGAAACCGTCGCATAGAGTTCCGAGCGGAAAAGCAAGGGAACGTCCGCGCAGAGGATGTCACGCAGAACGCCGCCAACACAGCCGGTGATCATTCCAGACGCAATCACGATGATGAGCGGCATGTTCATGCCGATCGCCACTCCGCAGCCGATCACAGTGAAGACGACGAGCCCGACAGCATCGAGGAAAAGGAACAATCGCCGCAGCGAATGCATGAAGCGGGCGATCGGTATCGTCGCGAGCGCCGCAGCGCCCGTGAGGAGCAGGTAACTCGGATGCTCGACCCATGACAGCGGGTGATGGTCGAGCAGAACATCACGCGCCGAACCTCCTCCCAATGCGGTGACGCAACCGAGCAGAATGACCCCGATCCAATCCATCTCACGGCGGCCCGCTGCAAGCGCAGCCGTCATGGCTTCAGCGACGATAGCCGCGAGATAGAGCGCGTGGATGATCTGGTCGGCCATAGCTCAACATTCGGGCAGGCTCCCGCCCGCCGGGAAGCGCCTGCATGATGCAGGTGCCTTGTCTCCCAATTTGATGAAAACCGCGAGGGCACCGGTTCCTCTTGAACGCCTCGTGCCGCTGCCGAGCCCGACAACTCGATGCGCTGGCAGCGATGGACATCGAGGCGAGAGCCCTCGGCCAGAAGGGGATCGAGGCGAACCTTGCAGCCGGGAAGGACGTGGAAAAGCTGGAGCCTCTGACGGCCGCGGCGTTCAGGGAGGTGCGAGTTCCGAGGTACCTGGTTCCGTGTTTGATCGGAACCAGTCGGCGATCTGCTCCTCGTCCATCGACCCGTCGGCGATTGCGAGCCAAGTCGTGACGATATCCGCCAAGTCTGCGGTCACCGTCAGGCCGTTCAATTCGAGGAACGTGACGGAGACCACTTCGGAGGTTCGCTTGTTCCCGTCCACGAACGGATGGTTCCGGGCGATCCCGAAGGCATAGGCAGCAGCGAGAGCGCATAGGTCAGGTTCGTCATAGGCCGCGAGGTTCTGAGGGCGTCCCAAAGCGGATTCGAGAGCGCTGTCGTCCCGTGTTCCCGGCGAGCCGCCGTGTTCGGCGATCTGCTCGTCGTGGATCGCCAGGACGACGGCCTTGTGGATCCAGAAGGGCATCACTTCGCGAGTTCGCGGAGCGCCGCCCGATGCTTCTTCATGACGGCGCGGGCAACCTTCATCTGCTCCTCGAAATCAGGCGCATAGGGAGTGATCCGGAACCCGTCCGGGGCCTCGGTCAGGTAGATGACATCGCCCTTCTCGACACGGAGCTTGTCACGCACCTCCTTGGGGAGCACGACGCCGACCGAGTTGCCGACCTGGGTGAGTTTGAGCGCAACCATAACGTCCTCCTCGGCGCGAGGATGTAATAACGACGGTTAGAATGTAGCGTTGAGAGACGCTCCAATCAACGGGTCGTTGATTGGACAGGGAGCGGCATAGCTGAGCGGTTCAGCCAGGCATGAAACCCGGATCGGGAGACATCCAGCGCGTCGCAAAGCCATGCCACCGGCCAGATCGCACGGTGCCTCGCAACGAAAGCGAATCTCATATCGATTCCCTCGCGAAGTAGGCTGCGGCCATTTTTTGGATATCGCGCTCCGCCTTGAGCTTGGCGACCTCACGCCGCAAACGCTCGATCTCGAGGTGCTCCGGCTTCATCTGGCCGTGCCGGGAAAGGCCTGCCCAGGATCGGCGGCAAACTCCTTCACCCATTTGCGCAGCACGTTCTCATGGACTTCGAGATCCCGCGCCGCCTGCGCGACACTCATCCCTCGATCCTCGATCAGCCGAACCGCCTCGATCTTGAATTCACGCCCAAATCGCCTTCGCTGCATACGCCACCTCCGGCTTCAGGAAACACCTAATCTCGGTGTCCACGAAACCGGCAGCAGGCCAGTTCGCTTCGTCATGGCTCCATCCTCTCAAGAGGGGGGGGAGCCTCCGGAAATCCCGGCGCGGTTCAGCGGAGCCGCTTTATTGCGAGACGCTGGAGATCCGGGAGCGAGTTCTGGGACCGGACCATCCCGAAGCGGCGCCATGACCATGGACACAGGCCAAGGTCACGGCGAGAGCCGGGAAAATCCAGGCCCTCGGGCTGTGGATCGGCGCAGGGCCGGCGTCAGACGATTCCGGTCGTGTAGTAGACGAGGATCACGAAGAGGACCGCCAGCGTCTTCAGCACCGTGATCGCGAAGATGTCGCCATAGGACTGCCTGTGGCTCAGCCCGGTGACGAACAGGAGCGTGATGACCGCGCCGTTGTGAGGCAGGGTGTCCATGCCCCCGCTCGCCATCGCCGCGACCCGGTGCACCACTTCCAGCGGGATGTTCGCCGCCGCCGCCGCCTCCTTGAACTGGCCGGACATGGCGGCGAGCGCGATGCTGAGTCCCCCGGAGGCCGAGCCGGTGATCCCGGCCAGCGCGCTCACCGTCACGCCGATCTTGACCAGCGGGTTGGGGATCGCCTGGAGCATGCCGGCGATGACGAGGAAGCCGGGCAGCGAGGCGATCACCCCGCCGAAGCCGTATTCGGAGGCGGTATTCATCGACGCCAGGAGCGAGCCCGCGACAGCCGCCTTGGTGCCCTCGGCGAATTTCGCCGCCACCGCCTTCCAGGCGAAGGCGAGCACGGTCAGGATGCCGAGGATCAGCGCCCCCATCACCGCCCAGATCGCCGTCACCGGGCCGATCTGGGTGATGAGTGGCTCATGGCCGACGAGCTGGACCTTCTGGGTCGTGCCGAAGACGATCGGGATCGCCGAGGTCAGGACCTTGTTCATCACCCCCACCACGATCAGCGGCAGGATGGCGACCCAGGGATTCGGCAGGTTCTCCTCGGAGAGCGGCTCAGGCTCGTTGACATGGCCGGTCCCATAACCTTCGCCCTGGGCCTTGGCGGTCCGGCGACGGAATTCGAGATAGGCCATGCCGAGCACGAAGATGAAGACCGACCCCAGTACGCCGAGCACGGGCGCTGCCCAGGTCGTGGTGCCGAAGAAGGTCGAGGGGATGATGTTCTGGATCTGCGGCGTGCCCGGCAGAGCGTCCATGGTGAAGGAGAAGGCGCCGAGCGCAACCGTTCCCGGGATCAGCCGCTTGGGAATGTCGCTCGAGCGGAACATCTCGGCGGCGAAAGGATAGACCGCGAAGACCACGACGAAGAGCGAGACGCCGCCATAGGTGAGGATCGCGCAGACCAGCACGATCGAGAGCATCGCGCGCTGCGCCCCCACCACCCCGATCACCGCCCGGACGATGGTCTTGGAGAAGCCGGAAATCTCGATCACCTTGCCGAAGACCGCGCCGAGCAGGAAGACCGGGAAATAGAGCCGGACGAACCCCGCCAGCTTCTCCATGAAGATGCCGGTGAACATGGACGGCACGGCGTCGGGCTGGGTCAGCAGCACAGCGAGCATCGCCGCGATCGGGGCGAAGAGGATAACGCTGAAGCCGCGATAGGCCACGAACATCAGCAGACAGAGGGATAAAAGTACAATCAGGAAATCCATGCTGTTCCTCCCGACGCTCGACGATCCGTGCCAAGTTGAAGGCGAGGTTAAGCACGTGCCACGCCCGGCGGAAACAAAATTCCTGGTGGACGCGCCCGTTCCGCCGCCGCGAGGGCGGTCGGTCCGGCGGATTGCGCAGCGCGGCTGCTCTCGTGAATGGTGGAACGGCGCCGGCGCGCCAGCGTCTGGCCGAGCCGGCGGCACAGGAAGGCGGAAGAGGAGTGGCGCGATATCCGCCCCGGTAGAGGGGGCCTCGAGGTCGTCCACCATCCCGGCACAGGCATGCTCGACCTGATCGTGAACCTACGCCTGGTTGTCGTTCACGACCACGTCCACTTTGTGCCCCAGCGGGCCCACAAGGGTGTTCACCCGCTCGCGGATCGCCTCGATGCCGGCGACGGTGCGCAAGGCCTGCCGAAGCGGCTCGGGCCAAGCCTGCCATGGCCGGGCTCCGCGAACCGGGCCACCGCCTCAGAGAGGTTTCGACATCCGGCGGCGGAGATCCGACCGGCTTTTCCAAAAGGCTTCTGGATCGCGATGATGCTTCGTCGAAGCGCCATTGCGATCCAGCTTGTCATTTGAGCATGATCTCTTCGAAAGACACCACTCCTCGGATCCTGCTTCAATAGAGCCCGCTCTCAACCAGGCGACGTTCGATCTCCAGGCTCTTGATGTCTTTCTCCTCGTCGGCCACGACTTCCGTGAGCACGTCGCGGCTCGAGAGCACGCCCACGAGCTTGCCGTTCTCGATCACGGGCAGGTGGCGGATGTGGTGCTGACGCATCAGGACGTTGCATTCCTCGACGGTCTCGTCCGACGACACGGTCACAAGCTCGGTGGTCATGAGGTCTTTGACGTGCGTGGCTACGGCAGTGCGGCCCTTCAGCTCCACTTTGCGGGCATAGTCGCGCTCCGAGAAAATCCCGACAAGCCGCTCGCCGTCGAGCACGAGTACGGCACCGATATTGCTCTCCGCCATCACCTCGAGCGCCTTGAGCACGGTGTCGTCGGGGAGAACGCCGATCTGCCCGGTATTCTTGCGCGCGAGCAGCTGCCGAACGCGCGTAACGTGCCTCTCCGCCATTCCACCCTCCTCCGATCGGCGCCGACGGCGTCGATTAGGTGCGGCGCACGGCCTCCGCCAATCTATTCAACCGAGCCTCGCGCAGCAAGTTCGAGGCCGCCCCGATTCCAAGCCTCGCCGGCCAGGGGAAAGATCGCGCCTCGCCGTACTGGCCCCGCAGGGCCGGAACGGCGAGGAGCGAGGAGCGGTTGGAGAGAGGCGATATCTTCCCTTCGCATCACACCGGGTAGCGCAGGATCGCCGCCAGCGCCCCGCCGCCCGGAATGTCGGCGGCGCGCGCCGACACCACCCGCGCGCCGGACAGCAGCGCGCGGCGGGTGATCTCGTCGGTGACGCTGTAGTTCACGCCGTCGGCCTTCTCTGCAAAGGTCACCGCCCCGTCCTCATCCGCCACGGTGCCGGGCAGGTCGGCGTCCATGTCCACCACCAGCGTGTCGATCGCACCGAAGGTCGCGGCTCGGGCTGCGGTGGCGATCTCGTTCGTCGCGCGGCCCTGGCTGGCGCGCGCGGCATAGAGCGTGCCGAGTTCCTCGACCTGACCCGCGTAGACGCGGTCCAGCACCGACCGGGCGGCAGCGGCGAGCTCATGATCCGGCGAATGGTCGGCGCTGCCCGGAATCGCTTCCGGGGCGAGGTGCGGGTAGCTGCAAACGGCACGGTAAAGCGACGCCAGCGGTTCCGCCGCGACGATGATCAACGGGCGCTCGTGGCCCGACAGCACCGGACGGAGCGCCTGATCCACGGCGCGGGCATATCGCGTCATGGAAGCGTGCTCGCTGGTGCTCTCGCCGCTCAGCATGTCGCCCTTGCGCTCGATGTGGCTGCGCCGTCCGAGCGCGTCGGCGGCGTTGCGCGGCAGGCCGGGCACCTTGACCTCGTGCGGCGGCATGTCGGCCGAGACCTCCACGAGCCGAACCGCGCCCATGCTGATGACCAGCAACCAGGCGTGATGCGGGAAGGTGACCGAGCGCAGCAGCGGCTTGAGGTGGAAGCGATCGGCGACTTCCATTCCCTCCGCCAGCTTGTTGGGCAGACGGAAGGTGCGCACGGCCTCGGGTGTGGCGAAGATGGCGAGGCTGTTGGCCTGCTCGGCCCAAAAGTCGTCGTCCTCGACAAGGTGCCCGACGGCATCCTCGACGGCGCGGACGGCACGTTTCGGGGTATCTACCCCCTCCATCTCGGCGACGGCCGATTTCAGCAAGTTCTTGAGGGCGATGCGGTCGGCCTGCACATCCTGCGTCAGGGGCGTGGTCGGCAAATAGAGAGAGACGGCCGGGCTACCACGAAAACCCGCGAGACGCTCGATCTCGCTGCGCGTGGGAACATCAATGTGGAGCACGGCAAGGCCTCGCAACGAACGGGCGCCCCGTTTACTATAGGCGACGGCTTTTGCAATCCGGACGGGAGCCTGACCTGGACAGGGCCGCGGCTTTTCTCATGGTCTGGATTTTGCGGTGGCCGGCGAGATTGGAGCGTGCGACGCAGGGCGTATCGGCGGGAGTATGAGGAGTTTCGTGTGCGGGCGCGATGTCTTTCAGTTGCGGCACCGATTCCATGATCATCCACAGCGCCCGGCGATCGTCAGGCGCGATCAGCGCGCCGTTCGGGTCGCCAGCAGGCTCTCGAAGAGTACGCCCTGTTTTGTCATCGGCGTCCCAGCGGCCGCATCCGCGTCTTCGCATCCCGCGACGACGACGCCCAAGGCAACAGCAACTGTAATGCTAAAGCAGCATCTCTCGAAGAAGATCCGAGTGCTGGGTCACATGCTCGCCGAGCAGGGCGCGGGCAGCCTGCGGATCGCGATCCGCGATTGCCCGGGCGACCGGCCGCTGGTCGAGAGGCCCCAGTTCGCGCCGGTTCGCCTGGCGACGGCAAAAATGCCAGAGCCTCAGGGACAGGTTGAAATGCATCTCCAGAATAGGAAGGAGGAACGAGTTCCTCGCCATGGCGTAGATCTGCCTGTGGAACCGCGCGTCGCCGCTCATCTTGTCCACGATGACGCGCTCCTGATAAAGCGCATCGGCGAGCGCCACGAGTTCCTCCGCCTCCTCTTTCGTGCCACGAACGGCCGCAAGCGCCCCGGCTAGTCCTTCCATCTCATAACGCACCTCGCGGATCGCCTGCTGGTCGGTGATCACGATCTCGGAGGCGAATATTCCCCGCCGCGGATAGATCGTCACGAGCCGCTCGCGTTCCAGCCTCCTCAATGCTTCCCGGATCGGTGCGATACCCACGCCGAGCCTTTGGCTGAGGGCGCGCTCGTTGAGCGGCTCCATCGGCTCGAATTCCAGCCTGATCAGTCCGTCGCGCAGCTTCCTGTACGCCTTGTCGCTCAGCCGCTCGCCATCGACGGGGCGGTCCGCATCGTGATGCTCGTGCATGGCGATCTGTTCGTTTTTCATCGTACCGGCCAGGACTTCGTACTCACGCTCGGCTGCCCCCGCACGATCCGTCCCCATGCACCCGACCCCGGCTCCCTCATGCGTCCGCGCGGATGGCCGCCGTCGACGGATGGATCGCGCATGCCCCGAACGCCCCCGGAACGACCCTGATATCAGCTTCCGGACAAAATGCCATTGACATGCCGAAATTTCCAGCCTTAACATTTGCTGGAAATGTCACAGACATTTCAGGGAGGGCGGCGGACTACCGTCATGTTCGAATCGTTGCCTGAACGGCAGGCTGCCTGCTTGGGTGCCTCTGCACATATGTAAAATGGAGTATTTCAGTCGAATTTTGGAAATATGTCAGGCATGTGGAGCATCTGATCCGCCATGAAGAAAAATTACGACGTCAATCGCTTCTTCGACTACCTCGGCTATTATCCGACAAACTATACGCCGACCTGCCCGGGCATGCGGACATTGTCCGTCTTCCTGAAGGGCGATCGTGCGCAGCTCGAAGCAATGCTCGAGCCGACGCCGTTCCTTCTGGCAGACGATCGCTTCATGGTCACGATCGCCGATTTCAGGAATCAATCGCACTTCTCGTTCTTCGACGCGGCGGTGCTGCTTCCGGTGCGCTTCGGCGATGTCGAGGGAAGCACATATTATTTCGAATACGAAGACAGTCACGAGACCGTGGCGTCCGGCCGCGAGAAGTGGGGCTATCCCAAGCGCTACGCCAGAATAACGCTCGAGGATGACGGACAGCGCGCCAGGGGCGACGTCACCCTCTACGACGAAACCATGTTCCGCATTGCGGTCGAGTTCGACGACGCGACGAACAACGCTGCGTGGAGCGACTACCGGATTTTCCCCCATCTCCAGATCCGTGCGGTGTCGGAGATCTACGGCCCGTCCTTCTCCAGCTTCGATATCGTCTCGCGCGACACGAGCAGGGATTATCGGCCGATCAGCAAGACGTTCGGAAGGGCTTCGGTCGAACTCGGTCCGTCCATCGCCGTCAATGGCCGCCGGTTGCAGGTTCTCGATGTGCTCGGCGGTGAATATGCCGTGGGAGACTTCGCATCGACCCGCGAGAACGGCCGGGCGAACGTCGTCGGCTCGCTGGTTTGACCGGCGGGCGCAAGATCACCACCAGTGAATATCGAGCAAGGAGCGCTCATGTCACAACAGCTTCTCGGGACCATTCCGCATTACAGTCCATTGTTCAAGCCGTTGCCGCGGCTCTACGCCAAGTTCGAGAAGATCAGCGTCATCTGCCGTGCGCCGAAGGAGGCCGTGCGGCGCGTGCTGCCGGCTCCCTTCCGCTACGTGTCGGACGTGATCGAGGTCTTCGTCTACAAATGCCCGGAAGTGCACGATCTCGCCGTGCCGGAAGCGCCGACCCGCAGCTATCTCGAAAGCGGCATCGTGCTCCAGGCCGGGATCGACGACGTGACAGGCGGCCATGTCGCCTATGAATATGTGACCACCGACGATGCGCTGGCGCCGGGCCGCGAGATTTTCGGCTATCCAAAGAAGCTCGCGGACGTGGACTGGGTGGTCGACGGGCCGGCTGTGACGTCCCGGACGGTGCGGCGCGATCAGACGCTGATCGACATCGCCTTCACGGAGGCGCCTGTCTCCTTCGAGAAGCCCGTGCTTCAGCCGCGCCTCCAGATCAAGCGGATCCCGCGAGCCGACGGGATGGGCTACGACGCGCATCAGGTCGTGCTCAATACGCTCGGAAAATGGGATCTCTTCGAGACGAGGACGGGCACGGCGAAGGTGACCCTCGGCGGGACCCGGGCCATGGACCCGCTGTTCGAGCTGGGACCGCTCGAGGTCCTCGGAGCCGAGAAGATCCGGGCCGAATTCGAGCTGACCTATGCCCGGATCTACAAGGATCTGGGCCCGTCCGACTAGAGCCGTTCCACCTCAGGCGGAATCGTCTTTCTACTTTGTTTGGTTGCATCTTTGCTGGCGGTCTTCCGGTTCTTCGCGGGAACCGTCTTTCGCGCAATCGCCGGAATCCGCGATCCTGCGCTGGCGCGGATCGACAGTCGCAAGGGAATGCCATCATCGGCGAAACACACAGCTCCACAGGGGAAAAAGTCGTGAAGAATGCTTTGTCCAGCTTCGTCCGGACGGGAATATCCGTCCTGGCCGCCACCGGCGCCCTCGCCGTCGTCCTGGGCTCCTCCGCCAAGGCCGCGGAAGGCGTCGATCCCGCCCTGAAGGCCAAGGTGCCGGAGGCGTATCGCAACGGGCTGATCGGGGTCTACGACCCCCAGTATCCGCCGACCTATTATATCGACGACAGCGGCAAGATGGTCGGATTGTCCATCGACTTCCAGAGGATCATCGCCGCCAAGCTGGGCATTCCCTCGCAGGAGGAGCAGGCCAAGTTCGCTGCGATCATTCCGGGCATTCTCGGCGGCCGCTACCACACCTCCTTCTTCCATGACACGAAGGAGCGCCGCGAGAAAATGGACTTCATCGACTTCCATCGCACCGGCGCGGTGGTCATGGTGGCGAAGGGCAATCCGCAGAAGCTCGACCTCAACGACCTGTGCGGGCACAAGGTCGGCGTGGCTTCGGGAGCCCAGCAGCATCTCGAATTGATGCCCAAGCTCCAGGAGGCCTGCAAGAGCCAGGGCCGGCCCGCCATCGAGATGTTTGCCTTCTCCGGGCTGAACGAGGGGGCGCTGGCCGTGAAGTCCGGGCGCATCGAGGCCTGGCTCGGCGACGCACCGTCCGTCGCCTACGTCATCAAGCAGACCAAGGGCACCTTCGAGAAGACGCCGACCGCCGTCCTCTCGGGTCTGTCCGGCTTCGCCTTCAAGAAGGGCGATCCGATGGCGCTCCTCGTCCGCGACGCGCTCGCCGCGATGCTCAAGGACGGCACCTACCAGCGGGTTCTCGACGAATGGCAGATGTCCGACGTCGGGGTCGACAAGCCCATGCTCAACGGGGAATGAATGACCTCCGGCGCAGAAGAGCGTGACTCCGCGGTCAAGGCCGGCGGCACGCGAAGAGAAAACTGGAAGATCATCCATCGGCCGCATTACGGCCGATGGAGCGTCGACGCGGCGCTCGTCCTGTTCGTGGTCGGCCTGGCGTGGATCAGCATCACCAATCCCAACTTCCAGTGGGACGTGGTGCTGAAATACCTCTTCCATCCGGCGATCCTGTCAGGATTGTCGGTCACCGTCCGGCTGACCGTCATCACGATGGTTCTGGGCGTCCTGCTGGGCATCGTCTTCGCCATGCTCATGCTCTCCAGGGACCGGTTCCTGTCGGGCTTTGCGGCCGCCTATATCTGGCTCTTCCGCGGGACGCCGCTGCTGGTGCAGCTCATCTTCTGGTTCAATATCTCCGCGCTCTATCCGCAGATCAGCTTCGGGATTCCGGGCGGGCCCTATCTGTTTTCCTTCTCCGGCAACGCGATCACGCCCTTCATGGCGGCGGTTCTCGGCCTCTCGCTTCACGAGGGAGCCTACATGGCGGAGATCGTCCGCGGCGGCGTGCTCGCGGTCGGGCGAGGCCAGAGCCTGGCGGCGGTGGCCTTGGGCATGACGCCGCTTCAGGCGTTCAGGCGCATCACGCTGCCGCAAGCCCTGCGCATCATCGTGCCGGCGAGCGGGAACCAGGTGATCCTGATGCTGAAGACCACCTCGCTCGTCAGCGTCATCGCGCTGCCTGAACTGCTTTATTCGGCGCAGACCATCTACGCGCGGACCTTCGAGGTCGTTCCGCTGCTGATCGTCGTCAGCCTCTGGTATCTGCTCATCTGCAGTCTGCTCTCGATCGTCCAATATTTCCTCGAGCGCCGCCTCGGGAAAGGATTCTAGAATGTCTTCAAGCGAAGCGGATGCCGGCTCGCGTCAAGAGAACGCAGTCCGCTCCACGCCACGATGGGATTGATCGGGTCATGGTGAAATCGGAAGAGCCGATGGTTCTTGCCGAAGGCGTCACGAAGGCCTTCGGCTCGCTGCAGGTCCTCAAGGGCGTCGACCTGGAGGTTGCCAGGGGGCAGGTCGTCTGCCTGATCGGGCCGTCGGGCTCCGGCAAGTCGACCTTCCTGCGTTGCATCAACCATCTCGAATCGATCGATGCCGGCTGGCTGTCGGTCGACGGCGAACTGGTCGGCTATCGGCAGGAGGGGCACAACCTGATCGAGCTGCGCGAGCGCGAAGCCGCCTCGCGTCGGGCTCAGATCGGCATGGTCTTCCAGCACTTCAACCTGTTCGCGCACAAGACGGCGCTCAGGAATGTGATGGAGGGGCCGGTCGCCGTCCGCCGCATGAGCAAGGCGAAGGCACGCTCGCTCGCCGAGTCGCTCCTGGAGCGCGTCGGCTTGAAGGAGAAGGCGGATTTCTATCCCAGCCAGCTTTCCGGCGGCCAGCAGCAGCGCGTCGCCATCGCGCGCGCAATGGCGATGGAGCCGAAGCTGCTGCTTTTCGACGAACCGACATCGGCTCTCGATCCGGAACTGGTTGGCGAGGTGCTCGAAGTCATGCGCGACCTTGCGCGCGGCGGCATGACGATGGTCGTCGTGACCCACGAAATGGGCTTCGCACGCGATGTCGCCGACAAGATCGTCTTCATGGACGGGGGCGTCGTCGTCGAGGCCGGCATGCCGGCCGAGGTGCTCGGGGCTCCGAAAAGCCCGAGGGTGCGTGAATTCCTCTCCAATGTGACCTGATGCACGCGTGAACACCACGCCTTGCTCATGACGGACCTTCGGAATCGCCATCGAGGAGAACCAAGCCGATTCGCAGACTCGCAAGGAGTCACGATCAGCGCGTCCTGGTATGCCGACCTTCGGAGTGCGTGACTCATCGCACGCTGGCATCTGTGCTGGTGGTTCCGCCCAACATCACACTGCTGCCCCTGCCGCCGAACTGCTCGGAGGGATTGAGGGGGGGAAGCGCCGGTTCTGCCGATCTCCGTTCGCCGAACACGGATGCGGGAAGCTGCGCAAGGGATTGCGCCAGGAGAGCGCCGTCGCGGGCGGACCAGCTTCCGTCCGGGCCGAACAGCGCGCGATCCAGCTTCCCGTGGAGCGCCCGGATGCGCGGGTCCATCCCGACCGCCTCCCGAGCCGCCGCCGGGAGCCGTTGCAGCCAGATGCCGAGGGCCGAACAGGTCGCGGCGGCGTCCCCGCCCGGCGCGGTCTCCATCAGAACCTTGCGGGCGAAGGCGGCCGAGGCGCGACGACGGTCCCGCCGGCGATGCAGGATGGCCGCGAGGCGCGGCCGGGTGGCGAACAGCGCGAGCAGAACGACAAGACCCGCCAGGGCGATCGTGATCCAGCGGCCTCCCGAGGCGGCCGGCCCGCGTCTCGCGGCGTCGGAGGCCGCGACCGTGATCGTCGCTCCGGCGAGCGGCTCGGAGCGCGCCTGCTTCCGGGCGGTGTCCCACCAGGGCTGGGACAGGCCCGGCAGGGCATAGGTGCCCGGCCTCTCGAAGACATAGGTCACCTTGTCGGTGCGAGTGCCTTCGACCTCGCCGCGATTGACCTTGTCGTCGATCTCGGGCGGATCGACGTAGACGCGCACGCCGTCCGGCGCGGTGAAACGGAACTCGGCCATGCCGAGCGCGGGCACGCCGGCCGCCCGGCGCCGGATGATGCGCGTGATCGCCCCGCCGGCCTTGAAGCTCGCGGAGGCGGGATCGGGCGACCAGCTCTCGCCGGCCTCCACCCTGGCGGCGGCGAGGACCGGGCCGGACGGATCGATCCCCGGCGGCACGGTTGCGGTGAAGCGCATCGGCTGGCCCTGCGCCGAGCCTACGGGCTCTCCGGCGCGGTCGAGCAGCGTCACCTTCGCGGCCGGCACCTCGATGTCTCCTCCCCGGCGCGGGAAGACGACGAATTCGAAGGACTGGCCGACATGATCCTGGCCGCCGATCGTCTCGCGGATCGTCGTCGCCTGGCTTTCGAACCGCATGACCTGGGCGCCCGGCACGTCGCCCAGCGCGACCCGCGGCGGCCTCGGCATCTCGCCGGGAAACAGCACCTCGACATCGAGCCGCACGGTCTGGCCGATGACGATGCCGTCGGCGGGATGAAGCGTGGTCCGCACAAGCGGCGCAGGGCTCTGCGCCCAGGCGGCGCTGGATAGGACGAGGAGGACGAGGACGCAGAGGAAGCGCATCATGGCTGCGCCTCCGCACCGCCCGCCTGGAGCTGGCGGGAGAACCTGATCCGCAGGAAATCGGCGGGCTTCGTCTGAACCCGCTTCAGCCAGAGCGCCCGAACCGCCTCGTCGGACATGGGAGCGCCGCCCTGCTCGACGGTGGTCTCCTCCCCGCCCTTCTTCGTCTTGTCGAACACGACCTCGTCGGGCTTGGATTCGGTGTCGTCGGTGACGCCGCCCTCGGCTTTCTTGCGCTCGCCGCGAATGCGCGCGATCTCGCGATTGACGGCCGCATCCTGCCAGCCGGGACGCAGGGCGAGCGCGCGGTCGTAGCGCTTCACGGCGTCGTCATATTGGCCGAGCATGACGAAGGCGTTGCCCTGGTTATAGGCCGCTTCCGCGCTGTCCAGGCTGGCGAAAGCCTGGGCCGCGCCCTTGAAATCGCCGGCGCGGAACGAGGCCGCCCCGCGCCAGAGCGGGTTGCGGAAAGCCTCGGCCGCTGCCGCCGGCTTGCCGCGCTCGAGCAGGAGGCGCCCGCGCTGGTCCGGGGTGAGGAACAGGTTTTGCCAGCCGACGCGCTGGCCCGCGGCAAGAAGCGCCACAATCGCCGCCGCGGCGACGAGCGCGAAGGGAGCCCAGGCAGGATGTCTTGCGCGGCTCACGTCAGCACCCATCCGCGGCGGAACCAGAGCAGCGCCAGGAGCGCCAGAAGGGGCGTCAGCCAATATCCCGCCTCCTGCCAGCGTTGTCCCTCCCCCTCCACATCGCCCGTGCGCCCGACCCGGTCGAGCCGCCGGGCGATGGCGGCGACATCGGACTGGTCCGGGGTGGTTGCGACGAGGGTGGCTCCGAGCGACCGGGCCGCTTCCGACAGCGCCGGCGTGTCGAGATGGGGGGGCAGCAGCGAGAGAAGGGTGACGTCGACCCCGGACATCTTGCCGAGCCGCGGGATCTGGTCGCCTGCGACGGTATCGGCCATGACGAGGATCGAGCCGCCGTGTCCGTTCCCGGCGAGGACCCGCCGGGCCATGGCCAGGGCTCCGGCGAGATCGTCGCCCTCCTTCGGCATGATCGCGGGCGAGAGCGCCTTGGCGAGGTCGAGGACGACCTTGGCGTCCGGCGTCGGCGGCAGGACGAGATGCGAGGAGCCGGCATAGGCGATCAGCCCGGCCGAGGCCCCCTCCCGCAGCGCCAGCAGGTCCGCGAGCTTCTGCCGTGCCCGGTCCAGCCGCGTCGGCGCGAGATCCCCTGTCATCATCGACGGCGTGACCTTCAGGACGACGACGACCGGCGGCTTGGAATCGGCGAAGGGCGACGGCACGCGCTGCCAGGCGGGCCCCGCGACCGCCACGATGCCGAGGGCCCAGGCCGCCATCAGCAGCAGGTTCGGCGTCACGCGCGCGGCCGGGCCGTTGCTCACCAGCAGGTATTTCAGCAAGTCGGGATCGATGACCCGCCGCCAATGCGAGGCCGGATCGGCGATCCGGTGGCCGAGCAGCGTCAGCAGCACAGCGGGGACGAGGGCGAGCAGCCAGAGCGGGCGCTCGAAATGAAAGGCGGACAGGCTCTCCGTCATGGTGCCCCCCGCGCGGCTGCGAGGCCGGAGGGCATCCGGATCCGGCGCCGCAGAAGCAGGAAGGCCCGCATCAGAAGAGAGAGCGTGAGGACGGCCGCGAGCGGGACCCAGTAGACGTCCCGCTTGGGCCGGAAGGTCACGGTGTCGATCTTGCGCGTCTCGATCTCGTCCAGCCGCCGGTAGATGCCTTCGAGCTGCTCCCGGTCGAGCGCCCGGTAGAACCCGCCGCCCGTCGCCTGCGCGACCTGCTTCAGCGCCTCCTCGTCGAGCTTATCCTCGCCCGCCGCCGTCGGGTCCCCGACCGCGACCGTGTGGATGACGATGCCGCGATCCTTGGCAATGCCGGCGGCTTCGGCGGGAGGAACCTTGCTCGCCGTGTCGTTGCCGTCGGTCAGGGCGATGATGGTCTTGGCCTTCACCGTGCTCTTGTCGAACAGGCCGAGGCCGAGGCCGATGGCATCGCCGAAGGCGGTGCGCGGCCCGGCCATGCCGACGACAATGTCCTGCAGCATCGCGCGCGCGAGGTCGAGATCGGTGGTGAAGGGCACGAGCGCGAAGGGCGCGTCCCCGAAGACGACGACGCCAACCCGGTCGCCCTTGCGGCGCGACAGGAAATCGCCCAGCACCTGCTTGACCGCGCTCAGCCGGTCGACCGTCTTGCCCGAGGCGTCGACGAAGTCCTTCGTGTCCATCGAGCCGGACAGGTCGACGAGCAGCAGGAGGTCCCGCGTCGGCTGGTCCCGGTGCAGCGGCGGCTCGATCCATTGCGGCCGCGCCAGGGCCGCCAGCGCGAGGAGCCAGCACAGGACGAGCACGGCCAGGGGAAGACGCTGGCGGGGGGCGACCACGCCTCCGTGGCGCGGCGTCTCGCCGCTCAAAGCGACGAGGCGGTCGAAGAAGGGCACCCGCAGGCCGGTGCGCCGGCTCGGATAGGCCGGGAGCAGCCACCGGACGGCCAGGGGCAGCGGGGCGAGCAATGCGATCCAGGGATAGGCGAAGGCGAGCATCGTCACGCCTCCCCGGCGGCCGGCACGCGATGAGCGCGGACCCAGCCCGACGCCTGCGCGGCGAGAAAACGGCGCTCGGCCGGAGAGGGCATCCGCGGAGCGATGCAACTCGTCGCCAGGAACCTGCGGAGTGCCATCGTGTCGGCGCCCGAGGCGGTCTCCGCCACGAAATCGAGCCACACCTTGCCGGTCAGGGAGGCGACGCGCTCGCGGCCATATTCCACCATCGCGACGCGCTTCATCACCGCCGACAGGCGCCCGGCCATGTCGGGGCCGCCCGCGGCGGCGATCTCGCCGAGTTCCGCGATCGCGGCCCGGCGATAGGCCATGGCGTGGTAATGCCGCCTCGCCCGCCACAGGACGATTCCGAGCACGGCGAGGCCGGCCGCAACGACGATCCAGGTGCCCGCGGCAGGCGGCCAGAAGGAGATCGGGGCCGGCAGCGCGAGATCGCGCAGATGGGCGAGATCGCCCGGATCGCCGCTCATCGCCGCTCTCCGCCCTGGACGGCCGCGGCGCGCCGGTCGAGCCGCTTGCCGATGAGTTCGCGCAGCTGCGTCGCGACATCGCGATCGGTCGCGATCGGCAGGACCGGGATCTCGCGGCGGCGGGAGAGATCGGCGAGCCCGGCCCGCCACGCGGCATGCTCGGCCGCAAAGCGGCGGCGCAGGTCCCGCGCCGAGGAATCGACCTCGATCTGGCCGGCTCCCGAGGCGAAGACCGCCTGCCCGACATCCGGCAGGTCGTGCTCGAGCGGGTCGTGGACATAGATCGACAGGACGTCGTTATGGGCGCAGAGGCGCGTGACGAGCCTCGCCGTGTCCTCGCCGGCGCCGGCCGCGTCCGAGATCAGGCAGACGAGCCAGTCATGGGTGGCGCTGCGAGCCGCGCGCCGCAGCGCCTCGTCGAGCTGCCCCGGCGCGCCGTCGCCGGGCGCCCCGAGAAGCCTGTTCTGACGCACCACCTCCGACAGCACGCGGATGGCGCCCGCGTCGCGGCCCTGCGGCTTGATCTCGACGATCCGCTCATCCCCGAAGACGACCGCGCCGATCCGGTCGCCGAGCGAGGTGACGCGCCAGGCGGCGAGCGCCGCCGCCTCGGCCGCGGCAACCGACTTCATGCAGTGCCGGCTGCCGAAGAACATGCTGCTGCGCTGGTCGACTAGAAGAAGGACCGGCCGGTCGCGCTCCTCGGAATAGACGCGCACATGCGGCGAGCCGAGGCGGGCCGTCGCCCGCCAGTCGATCGAGCGTGTGTCGTCGCCTTCGAAATAGTACCGCAGCTCCTCGAAATTGAGGCCGCGCCCCCGCAGGCGCGAGGCGTGGCGGCCGATGAGAAGGCTGTGGACCGGCTGCCGGGGCAGGAAGCTGAACCCCTTTGCCCGATGCTTCAGCCGCAGCAATTCGTCCAGCGAGACGAAGGCGCGGGCGGACGGCGCGGCCCTCCGCTCCCCCGTGCCGGCCCGCTCGCGCATCGCCGCCATCGCCCGCCCTCACACGGCCACCGCGACCTGCCGGACGATCTCGTCCAGCACGCCGTCGGCGCTCACCCCGTCGGCTCCCGCCTCGTAGCTGAGCGACAGGCGGTGGCGCAGGCAATCATGCACCACCGCCTGGACATCCTCGGGCGTGACATAGTCGCGCCCCGCGAGCCACGCATGGACGCGGGAGCAGCGGTCGAGGGCGAGGGAGCCGCGCGGGCTCGCGCCCACCGCGATCCAGGTCTTCAGCTTGTCGCCGAATTCGGCCGGCCGGCGCGTCGCGGCGATGAGCGCGACGATATAGGTCTCGACGACATCCTTGCTCGACACCCGGTCGATCTCGCGCCGCGCGTCGAAGATCATCTGCTGCGCAATCTTCGCGGGCGCGGGCGAAGCCGGCCCTGAGGACGCGCCGGTCTCCCCGCGGACGAGCCGCATCACCTTCACCTCGTCCGCGTCGGAGGGATAGTCGATCCGCACATGCATCAGGAAGCGGTCCATCTGCGCCTCCGGCAGCGGATAGGTTCCCTCCTGCTCGATCGGGTTCTGGGTCGCGAGCACCATGAACAGGCCCGGCAGGTCGTAGCTCTTGCCGGCCACGGTGACACGGCGCTCCTCCATGGCCTCGAGCAGCGCCGATTGCACCTTGGCGGGAGCCCGGTTGATCTCGTCGGCGAGGATGAGGTTGCCGAAGATCGGCCCCTTCCTGAACTCGAACTGCCCGTCGCCGCGCAGGATCTCCCCGCCCGTCACGTCCGAGGGGAGAAGGTCGGGCGTGAACTGGATGCGGCTGAACTCCGATTCCAAGTTCCTCGATAGGCTCTTGATGGCCCGCGTCTTGGCGAGGCCCGGCAGACCCTCCAGCAAGACGTTGCCGTTGGCGAGGAGCGCGATCACGAGCCGCTCGACGACCCGCTCCTGGCCGATGATGTCCCGGTTGATCCGCGCCTCGAGATCGGCGATCGCCCGGCGTGCCGCCGATCCCGTGGCTTCGCTCATCGATTGTCCTTCCATCAGGCACCCCGGACCACGCAGCGGAAGCCGACATGGCTCGTCGAGGTATCGATCGGCTCGGCATGGCGCGCCGCCGGCCGGTAGCGCTTGCAATAGTTCGGCGCGCACAGATGCGAGCCGCCCTTGAGGACCTTGCGCGGGATGCGGATCGCCGGCTGGCGCGGATCGTAGCTGTCCGCCTCCGGGCCGCCGCGCGGGTTCTGCGGCACGCAGCAGGCTTTCGGCGCATCGGCCGGGTGGCGGGTGGACCAGAAGTCGGAGGTCCATTCCCAGACATTGCCGATCATGTCGTGGAGCCCGTAGCCGTTCGGAGGAAAGGCCCGAACCGGCGAGGTGCGGGCATAGCCGTCCGCCTCGGTGTTCTCGTGCGGGAAATTGCCCTGCCAGGTATTGGCCATGTGCCGCCCGCCCGGCGTCAGTTCGTCGCCCCAGGCGAATTCGGCCTCGTCGAGGCCCCCGCGCGCGGCGAATTCCCATTCCGCCTCGGTCGGCAGGCTCTTGCCCGCCCAGGCCGCATAGGCTTCGGCGTCCCGATAGGCCACATGCACCACGGGATGATCGTCGAGCCCCTTGATCGAGGAGCCGGGGCCATAGGGCTTGCGCCACGTCGCTCCGAACCGGAACGTCCACCATTGCGACCAGTTCCGCAGGTCCACGGGATAGGGCGGCGGATCGAAGACCAGCGAGCCCGCCCGCAGCATGTGCGGCAAGGCGCCGGGATAGTCCTTCGGATCGGGAGGGATCTCGGCGAAGGTGACGTGGCCCGTCGCCCGGACGAAGGCCCGGAACTGGGCGTTGGTGACGGGCGTCTCGTCCATCAGGAAGCCGTCCACCTCCACGCGATGGCTCGGCGCCTCCTCGGAATAGTGATGGTCCGACCCCATGCGGAAGGTCCCGCCGGGAATGCGGATCATCCCATCCTGCGCCGCGGACCTGTCGAGCAACGCTTGTCCAGCCATGTCAGGAACCCTCCGCTCCCTTTCGGCGCCGATGGGCCGCCACCGCGGCCCATTTTGCACCGATCCTGTTCAGGGCGGGAACCCTTGGCGTGTCAGACGGAGATGATCCCGCCGCCCGTGAGGCGGCGGGATGGGGAGGATGCTATTTCGCCGCCCCTGGCGCCTTGTCGAGCGAACTCATGAGGGCCGCGACCATCTGATCGATGCTGAAGCTCGCCGGGCGCTGGCTCGGCGGATACTCCTTGAAGGTGTTCAGGAACGGAGCGACCTTCCAGACGCCGTATTGGAACAGATAGGCGTTCTTCGTGGTCCAGTCGTAATACTGGTCGGAGACCGAATCGGCCCGCTCCATCGGGTCCATGCGCAGGTTGAAGATTTTCGGAGCCCTCAGGCAGGTGAAGGGATTGGCCCAGACCTGGAAGCCCCCGGGCTGGCGCTGCTCGCAGAACACGACCTTCCAATCGTCGTAGCGATACGCGACCAGCTCGCCGTCGTCGTTGAAGTAGATGAACTCGTTGCGGGCCGATTTCGGCTGCTGGCCGGTCAGGTAGGGAAGCTGGTTGTAGCCGTCCAGATGCACCTTCGCCTGCTTGTTGCCGAGGCTCGTGCCGCCGAGGAGGCGCTCCTTGACCGTCGTGTCGCCGGCGGCGGCGAGGAGAGTCGGGAACCAGTCGAGGCCGGAGATCATCTCGTTGGAGACCTCCCCGGCCTTGATCTTGCCGGGCCAGCGGATGATCGCGGGCACGCGGAAGGCGCCCTCCCAGTTGGTGTTCTTCTCGCTGCGGAACTGGGTCGTCGCGGCATCGGGCCAGGAGAACTGGTTCGGCCCGTTATCGGTGGTGTAGATGACGATCGTGTTGTCGGCCACGCCGAGATCGTCGAGCGTCTTCAGGAGCTTGCCGACATCCTCGTCGTGCTCCAGCATGCCGTCGGCATAGTCGTTCCCCGGCATGCCGCTTCGCCCCTTCATCGAATCGCGGACATGCGTGAAGAGATGCATGCGGGTGGTGTTCATCCAGGTGAAGAACGGCTTCTTGGCCTTCACCTGGCGCTGCATGAAGTCGATCGCCGCGCCCGTCGTCTCGTCGTCGATCGTCTCCATCCGCTTCTTGGTCAGCGGGCCCGTATCCTCGATCTTGCCGTCCGCCGAGGACTTGATGACGCCGCGCGGAGAATTCTGCTTGACGAATTCGGCGTCCTGCTTGGGATAATAGGGCCTTTCGGGCTCTTCCTCGGCGTTGAGGTGATAGAGGTTGCCGAAGAACTCGTCGAAGCCGTGCTTCGTCGGCAGGTATTCGTCGCGGTCGCCGAGATGGTTCTTGCCGAACTGCCCGGTCGCGTAGCCGAGGGGCTTGAGAGCCTCCGCGATGGTCACGTCACGGTCCTGCAACCCCACGGTCGCGCCGGGGATGCCGACCTTGCACAGACCCGTCCGCAGGCAGACCTGCCCGGTGATGAAGGTCGCCCGGCCCGCCGTGCAGCTGTTCTCCGCGTAATAGTCGGTGAACATCATGCCTTCATTGGCGATCCGGTCGATATTGGGCGTCCTGTAGCCGACCACGCCCCGTCCATAGGCGCTGACATTGGTCTGGCCGATATCGTCGCCGAAGATCACGAGGATGTTCGGCTTCGTCGCGGGCGCCGTCTGGGCCTGCACCGCCTTGGTGGAGACGCCCAGCGATAGCGCCAGGGCCGCCGCCGCAAGAATCCTGCGCGTTTTCAAAGCATGTCTCCCTGTTATTATCTGAGCCGAATACGCGATACAACGTCACGTCGAGTTGGAATACTAGAGCCGTTCCGCTTCGAGTGGAAGCGGCTTTCTTCTTTTATCCCGTTACATTTTCGCTGACGCGATCCTCGGGTTCTTCACCTGTGCCGGGGCCGCCTCACGCGAAAATGCTCCAGCGCCTCCATGAGCAAGGAAATTGTTGCACGATCTTCGGCGATGCTTCAATGGCGGTTGAGGGGTTGGCTCTTGCGCATGATCACCGGCTCGAGGGGAACACCGTCTTCCAGTCCGCCTTCATGTCGACGATCGTCCACCCCCTGGTCCTCCCCTCGTCGAGCTGGCCGAAGCTGGAGTTGCGATCGTAAGCCCATTCGCGCTCGGCATCCGTGTGGTGGAGGATGAGGGCGAGCCGGGGCCCCGCGCCCGCGGCGGCATATTGCAGCATCTGCAGGTCGCCGTCGGAATTGCCGAAGGCCAGTATCGGGCGCCGGCCGATGAAGCGGTTGATGCCCACGGGCTTGCCTGCCCCGTCGTTGACGAACTCGACCTTCGGCTCCTTGAACAGATCGGGCTTTCCGACCCTCTAACCGATCGCCGGATCGATGCCGCCGACCGTGAGCCCGGCAGTCCGCCGACACATCGAGGTCGAGCGAGGGCATGGTTTCAGAGCGGCAAGCTGAAGGCGCCCCTGCCACCAAGCATCGCCGCGAGCAGCAACGAGACCGGGCACCGCACGACCTTCAGTTTTCTCAAATCGGCCTCCCGCGACGATCGACGGAGAATATATGAGCGATTTCCGGGTCGATCTGTGCAGATCCTGCCAAATTCCATCGCCCCATGAATTATTTTGAATGCTTGGAAGCCGGTGGTTTTGCTGGCAAAATGCGCTTTCTTTCCCATGCTGGGACAAATACCCGTCTGTCGAGGAACAAGGTCGAATGGGCAATCGGCATTCCGCCGAGGTGCCACGGGCACCCATGAGCACCCCGCCGCCGACGGCGCCGCTCCTGAGTCGCATCTCTCAGCTCGAAGACCTCCACAATGCCGTGCTGGGCGCGGGTCTCACTGCCACCCAGCTGTCGCGCGCGCCCGTCACGGGCTCCATTATCCTGTCCAGCCATAAGGGCCTTGCCCTCAGCTCGGCCAGCATCGGGGGGCGCATCGCCCTCGCGGGAGTATTGTCGAAAGATCTGGTCACCTTCGGTCTTGGCGTCCATCTGAAACCGGGCAGCCGCCAATGGCTGAGGGAAGTTCAGACGGGGGAAGTCGCGGCTTTCCTGCCGGGCGACGATCATGACGCTCTCTATGCCCCGGGTTCCCTCTATGCGACGGTGGGCGTTTCGCCGGAACGGATCGAGGAGCGCGCTGCCCAGCTCGACATCGTGCTGAACTCTTCCGCGCTGGGGACCGGCGTCCATGCCCGGCCGCTATCGCACGAGTTGCTGACGCAATTCCAGCGGGAATACATGCGGCTTCACACGGATCCATCGGTCCGCGCCTCCCATTTCAACCTGTGCGGACAGCGGCTCCTGGATGCGTTTTTGCTGCATTTCGGATGCCAGTTGCGCGCGCGCCTGGGGCTCTGCGCTCCGGGCAGGCGGGAGCGCGTGGTCGCCCGCGCGTGCCTTCATCCATGAGAGCCTGAGCCAGCCGCTCTCCGTGGAGAGGATCGCCGCGGCCGCCTCGCCCCCGCACCGCACCTTTCAGGAGGTTCTCGACGAGACGCCCTATTCCTACGTCCTCAAGCTGAGGCTCCACCGGATCCGCCACGTCCTCGTCTCGGACGCCGAACTCTCCTGCACAATTGCCTCTATCGCAAATTTGTGGGGCATCACCGAACTCGGACGCTTCGCCGGTCATTACCAGGAGCTTTTCGGGGAACTCCCCTCCGAAACCCGCATGCGGTGCCGGAGGCTGCTGCAATCGACTGATACATATACCTGATGCCAGATTTCGACGCGGATTTCAGCGTCGGCGCATGCCGGCTGCATCATGCTCCGATGCCAGTTGCGATCGCCGGCTTCCGACGCATCGCAACCGGGAGCGCCCTCATTCGAGCCTTGACGGCAATTCGCCCGGCAGGGCCTACACGGGGCGCAAAGGGTGGCGGTAGCCGCAGTCTCAACCGAGACGACTATCCCGGAGGCGTCGGGGCTGCATCTCCTGCCGCTGGCTCGCTTCACCCAAACCTCAAGGCCAGCTCGATCGCAACGTAGGCCTCAAAACCAATGGGCCTCCGGACATCCCGGAGCGGTTCAATCCACACTAGACAGCAGCGGGGGCCTTGGGCTTGCCCCGTGGCTTGCTTGCAACGCCCGCCTATCGAATTGCGATCCAGGCACCTCGGCGATTGACGGCTTCCAAGGTTAACGGATTGTAAGAAACGACGGTTCCCTTCGGGGATTGAATGGGAACGCGGTGAGGGCTCGCCCGAATCCGCGGCTGCCCCCGCAACTGTGAGCGGTGAGCCTCTCGCCACGATGCCACTGGGTCCTCGGCCCGGGAAGGCGGCGGGAGGCGGCGACCCGCGAGCCAGGAGACCTGCCGTCAGCCGTGGTCACGCGCGAGCACGATCGGGCGGGGTGTCCCGATCGTAGGCGAACCGGCTGCTCAGGCAGCCGGGGCTTCGTTCGCGGTGACGTACCACCGTTCGTCCGAGGCCCATCGTGATATTCCCTCAATCATCGAGCCGGGGCGCTGCGCTCGGCGCCGTGTCGCTCGCCGCCTTGCTCGCCCACGCGGCCGGTCCGGCCGAGGCGCAGCAGGGAGAACTGCCCCCCGTCGTGGTTCAACAGCCGCGGACGACGCTGAAGACACGGCGGGTTGAAGCGCAGGCGCCGCGAAGCGCGGCCGCGCCCTCACGCGCCTCCCGTCCGGCGCGCCGCGGCGCGCCCGGCCTCTCCTCAAGTTCGGCCGCGAGCGCGCCGCCCTCCCCCACTCCGGCGGCCGCCGCAGCACCGGTCCCGGCTCCCGGGGAGCGGGGCTACACGGCGTCCCCGACCGGCCTGAACCTCGGAACGCCGTCCCGCACCGGAAGCCGGCTCGGCCTCACCCCGTTCCAGACGCCGGCCGCGGTCGAGATCATTCCAGGCCAGAAGATCCAGGAGCGCGGCCAGAACACGATCCAGGAGGCGATCACCCAGAACGCCACGGGCATCACGAATATCGGCTCGCCCGGGAACGGCTTCCAGGCCTATACCTCGCGCGGCTTCTCAGGGGTCGGCTCGATCATGACCCTCTATGACGGCACGCGCACCTATATCGGCTCGGGCACGCTGACCTTCCCCTTCGACACCTGGAACGTCGACCGGATCGAGGTGCTGCGCGGGCCGGCCTCCGTCCTCTACGGCGAGGGCTCCATCGGCGGCGCGATCAACATCGTGCCGAAGAAGCCGACTTTCGTCTCCGTCAACGAGATGCGGGCGGCCTACGGCTCAGACGGCACGAAGCGTCTCGCGCTCGACAGCGGCGGGGCGATCAGCCAGGATGTCGCCTACCGGCTGAACATCAGCGGCAACCAGGCCGACGGCTGGCTCAAGCCGAACGGCGGGTTCAGGAACCTCGCCGTTTCCGGTGCGCTGCTCTGGCAGGTGAACCCGGACTTCTCCCTCACCCTCTCGCACGATTACGGCTACAACGAGCCTCTGGCCTATTTCGGCTCGCCGCTCGTGAACGGGCGGGTGCCGAGGAACCTGCGCAAGACGAACTTCAACGTCTCCGACAATATCGTCGCCTTCAGCGACAACATCACTCAGCTCAAGGCCGAGTGGAGCATCACGCCGGACATCACCTTGCGCAACACCGCCTATCGCCTGACCTCGGACAGGCACTGGCGGGACACGGAGACCTACGCCTACCAGCCGCTGACGGGGCTGCTCCGGCGCTCGGACTACATCGAGATCTATCATACGCAGGAGCAGATCGGGAACCGCTTCGACGCCACCTGGAAGAGCGATGTCTTCGACATGAAGAACACCTTCCTCATCGGCTTCGACGTCAACCACATCGACTTCAAGAACACCAGCAATTCGCCCTATCTCGGAACGAGCTACGTCAATCCCTATTTCTTCGATCCGGGAACGTTCATCCATGCATCCCCGACGCTGCCGAGCTTGATGACGACGACCAACCAAGCCTCGGTCTTCGCCGAGAACCGCATCGAGCTGACGGACCAGTTCGCCATCATCGGGGGCCTGCGCTACGAGGCGCCCCAGATGCGGCGCAGGGATCCCCGCAACCCGGCCAACAGCTTCGAGACCGATTTCGAGGCCCTGACCTGGCGCGCCGGCGCGGTCTACAACCCGCTCCCGGAGACGGCGCTGTTTGTGCAATACGCGACAGGCGTCGATCCGATCGGCAACCTCATCTCGCTTTCGATGGCCCAGAAGGACCTGCGCCTCACGACCGGGCAGCAGGTCGAGGGCGGCGTCAAGCAGAAGCTGTTCGGCGATTTCCTCGAATTCACGCTGGCGGGCTACCACATCCAGAAGGACAACCTGCAAACGGTGCTGCCGGACAATCCGACGCTCTCGGTCCAGGTGGGGCAGCAATCCTCGACGGGGTTCGAGGCTTTCGCCTCGATGAAGCTGCTGGAGACGCTGCGCCTCGAGGGCAACCTCGCCCTGCTCAAGGCGCAATATGACGACTTCTCGCAGACGGTCGCCGGCCGCGTCGTGTCCTACAGGGGCAATCGGCCCGTGGACGTGCCGAACGAGGTCGCCAATCTCTGGGTCTCCTGGGCCTTCTGGCCACGCTGGGAAGCGCGGGTCGGCGTGCAATATGTCGGCGCGACCTTCAGCGACGCCGCCAACACGCTCAAGCGTCCCGCCTACACGATCCTCAATGCCAGCCTCGACTACCGCGTGACCGACAATTCCAAGCTCAGCATCCGCGGCTACAACCTCACGGACGAGGTCTATGCCGTGCGCGGCAGCTCGAACACCTGGGTTCTCGGCCGCCCGCGCTCGGTCGAGGTCGCCTGCGCGATCACGTTCTGATGGGGCGCCTGACGGGTGCGTACGCGATGCCGGCCGTCGTGATCGAGGGCCTCGCCTGCCACTATGGCGAGACCGAGGTGCTGCGCGGCATCGACCTCGCCGTGGGCGCGGGCGAGTTCGTCGGCATCCTCGGGCCGAACGGCTGCGGAAAGACGACGCTGCTGCGCACCGTGGCGGGGCTGCACGCCCCGGCGGCGGGGCGCGTCCTGGTCATAGGCGAGGATGTGCGGAGCCTCGCCCCCGCCACCCTGGCCCGTCGTCTCGCCATGCAGGCCCAGGACACTCCCAACGTGCTCGGCTATCGCGTCCGCGACGTCGTCGGCCTCGGGCGCCTTGCCCATCGGACCAGCCTCTTCGCGGGCCGCGAGCGGGACGACGAGAGCGTCGTGGCGAAAAGCCTCGCCGCTCTCGACATCGCGAACCTGTCCGAGCGCGCCGTCGAGACCTTGTCCGGCGGCGAGCGCCAGCGCGTGACGATCGCCCGGGCCCTGGCGCAGGAGCCGCGGGTTCTGCTCCTCGACGAGCCCACCAATCATCTCGACATCCGCCACCGTTTCGCGGTGATGGAGCGGGTGCGCGGGCTCGCCGTCACGGTGATCGCGACATTGCACGACATCGAATTCGCGGCCCGCATCTGCGACCGCCTGATCGTCCTCGGCGGAGGCCGCATCGCGGCGGACGGGCCGCCCGAAAAGGCCCTGACGCCGGACGTCGTCGCCGGCGTCTGGAACCTCCGCGCCGAAATCGATCACCATCCCGTGACAGGACAGATGCGCATCGACCTTCAGCCGCTTCGGGAATCGTCCCGTGCATAGAGGCGCAATTTGGCTGGGCGCTTTCGCCCTCGCTTTCGCGTTTCGGCCCGCCATCGCCCAGACCTATCCGGTCGAGATCCGCAGTTGCGCCGATCCCGTCACCTTCGACGGTCCCCCGCGGCGGGCGCTCGTGAACGACACCAACATGGTGCAGACGATCCTGGACCTCGGCCTCGCGGACAGGGTCGTGGGCGTCTCCGGCATCAAGGGCGTCGAGCGCCATCTCGTCGGCAGGCCCGAGGACATCGCCCGCCTGCCGCAATTCGTCGATCGCTATCCCTCGCTCGAGGCGATCCTGGGCCAGAATCCCGATTTCATGTTCGCGGGCTGGAACTACGGCTTTCGGAACACGACCGGGGTGACGCCGGAGGCGCTCGCCGCGTTCGGCGTCAAGAGCTACGTGCTGCGCGAGAGCTGCATCCGCATCGGCCAGCGCGAGCCGATCTCGATGGAAACGCTTTACGCGGACATCTCGGCGCTCGGAGCCATCTTCGGCATCCGCGAGCGCGCGGAGGCCATGATCGCGTCGCTGAAGGCCCGCGTCGCGGCGGTCGAGGAGCGGCTTCGCGACGTATCCGTCCGTCCCCGCGTGATGTATTGCGACGATTGCTACCGGGCGACCCCGCCTCTCTCGGTCGGGCGCGAGGGCATGACGGCGCTCCTCATGCGCCTCGCCGGCGGCCAAAACATCTTCGACGACATCGCCGACAGCTATGTTTGGGTGAGTTGGGAAGAGGTCGCCCGGCGGGACCCGCAATGGATCATCGTCAACGACCACCGCATTCCGGTCGAGCAGACCATCGCGCATCTGACGAGCGATCCCGAGCTTTCCCATGTCGAGGCGATCCGCAAGCGCCGGTTCATTCCCCTGACCTATGCCGAGCAGACCCCTTCGACCCGCAGCGTCGACGGGCTGGAAAAGTTCGCGCGCGCCCTTCATCCGGAACGGTTTGCCGGCGGGAGCGCGCAGTGAGGGCGGCCCGATTGTCGAGGGGCGGCCTGTGGCTGCTCTGCTGCGGGCTGCTTGCGCTTCTCGCCGCCTCGGGCGTCGCGGCATTCGGGTTCGGGGCGGCCCGCATCCCCGTCTCGCACGTCTTCGCCATCGTGGCCGACGCACTTGGCCTCGGAAGCGGGACGCGGAACTGGACTCCGGCGGAGCGCAACATCGTCATGGAATTGCGTGTCCCCCGCGTCCTTCTGGGGGCCGCCGCGGGAGCGGGCCTCGCCGCCGTCGGCGCCGTGCTGCAGGTCCTGACCCGCAATCCGCTGGCCGACCCCTATCTCTTCGGCGTCTCGGCCGGGGCGGGCCTGGGGGCGGTGGTCGTCATCCTCTATGCCGGGAGCCTCGCGGGGCCGCTGACGCTGCCGGGCGCGGCCTTCCTCGGGGCTCTCCTGGCCATGGCGCTCGTCTTCGCGGCGGCGCGCGGACGGCAGGGAGCGCCGACCAGCGAGCGCCTGATCCTGACCGGCGTGGCCGTCGCCTTCGTGCTGCATGCGGCCACGAATTTCCTGATCACGACCTCGCTCGACCGGGGCGCCGACGCGGTGATGTTCTGGATGATGGGCGGGCTCGGCGCCGCCAGATGGTCGAGCGTTCCGGTCCCGCTCGCCCTGAGCTGCGCCGGGATCGTCTGGCTCATGCTGCGCGCCGCCTCCGTCAACGCCCTCGCCTTCGGGGACGATACGGCCCGGACCCTCGGGATCGATCCCGTCCGCCTTCGCGCCGAGATGTTCGTGGTCACGGCGCTGATGACCGGGGCGATCGTCGCGATGAGCGGCGGCATCGGCTTCGTGGGATTGGTGATGCCGCATATCGTGCGGCTGCTGGCCGGCGGCGACCTGAGGCGCCTCCTGCCCCTCTCCGGGCTTTTCGGGGCGCTCTTCCTGGTCTGGATCGACGTTCTCGCCCGCAGCGCCTTCGCGCCGCGCGAGATTCCCCTCGGCGTGGTGACGGCAGCGATCGGGGGCGCCTTCTTCCTTTGGCTGATGCGCAGGAGACGGGAACCGTGAACGGGGACTCGGAATCGGGAGCGGTCGTGCTCTATGGCCGCGCTTCCTTCGACAGGACGCAGGCACTCGCCGCCATCGCGGCGCGGCTCGGGCCCAGGCTCGGCGAGGCAGCGCTCGACCTGGCCCAGGCGGCCGCCGCCTGTCTGGCGGGGCCTTCGTCGGACGTCACGGAGACGCCGCCGAGCCTCGGCAAGCCGGGATGGTCGAAAATCCCGGAACACGGCCGGCAATTGTTCTTCTGCGTCGGCGCCCGCTGCCTGCATCGGTCGGCGGAGCCCCTCTGGCAGCACCTGCGCGCGCGAATGAAGGAGCACCGCTCGCTGGCCGCCGGCCCCCACCGTGTGATGTGCGCGCGGACGAGTTGCCTCTATCCTTGCAATCTCGGACCGCTGATGACGGTGCACCCGGAAGGCGTCTGGTATGGCGCGCTCGACCGTGCGGCGCTCGATCGGATCGTCGACGAGCACTTGCTGGGGGACGAGCCCGTCGAGGATCACATCGTTCACGTCACGCAGCCGCCATCGCCGTAGGGGCCTGCGCCCGACACAACCGAACGGCGCCTGACAGCCTCCGGGAACGGAGGTCAACCGCGTCTCAAGGCCCCGATATCGTGACGGTCTCCGGGCATGCGGGCCGCCTCGGCGAAGATGGCCTTGACGATCGCGCGTTCCCGCTCGCTCTTCAGGCAGGCGATGTAGTCCATGGTCACGAGTTCGTCGTTCTCGATCGGAATGGCGCGGACGCGGCTCGAGGCCAACGCCTCGAGTTCCCAGACGATTCCACAACCGAGCCCGACCGCCACCGCTTCGATGAGGGCCTCGCGGCTCCCGAGTTCCAGCACCTTGCGGGGCTTGACCTTGTGCCGCGCCAAGGCGGCATCGACGAGAGCCTGCGTGGTCGAGCCGTCCTCGCGGCCGATCATGGCCTCCCCTTCCAGCTCCGCCAGCGCCACGACGTCCCGGCCGGCGAGGCGATGGTCGTGGGACGTGATGAGAAGCCCGCGATGGGTCCAGAGCGGAACGGCATGGACGCGCGGGTGATCGGCGATCAGCGGGAGGATACCCACATCGACGTGCCGATCGAGGAGCCGCTGCCGCACGAACTGCGTGTTGCCCATCGAGACCGACAGGCGGACGCGCGGATGCCGCGCCAGGAACTGGGCGAACAGGCCCATGACGATGTGCGGCCCGTCGACCGCGAGACGCAACTCGCCGCTCTGCACCTCGCTGGAGGTCGCGAGGGTATCGTCGATCATCTCCTCGAGACTGGCGAGCTGGCGCGACAGCGTGAACAGCCGCTCACCCGCCTCCGTCAGCTTCACGCCCCGCCCGTCGCGATGCAGCAGCTTCAGGCCGTGCCGCTCCTCCAGCGCCCTCACCTGGATCGTGAGCGCGGGCTGGGTCAGCCCGAGCACCTCGGCCGCCCGGGAAAAGCTCCCCTCTCGCGCGACGGCGTCGAAGGCCCGGATTTGGGTATAGATCATCGACCGCCGCTCCTCCGGCGAGGTATAAATCCTTCTCGATTGCCTCTCAACATTTCTAATTTGTCTTATAGCCGGACGACCGGGATCATCCGGTCATGTGGGAAGCCGACCTCGCCCGAACCTCCGTCACGCTCGAGGGCGCGATCGCCTCCGCGCACGCGCAGCAGGAGCGCAGCATCGGCAGGCTCGCCGAATGGGTGCGCATCCCCTCCCTGACGGGCGAGGAAGGAGCCGCCCAGGCGCATATGCGCGCATGGATGGAGGCGGCGGGCGCCGATATCCACCAATCCGAACCCGACGTCGAAGCGATGTTCGCGGCCTACCCGGACGTCGCGCAATATCCGACGCATTGGCAGCACGATCTCATCCTGCCCTATGCCGACCTTCCCAGCTTCGCCGCTCTCCAGGCAAGCGGCCTCTCGAACGTGCTCAATTACGACGGCCGGCCGAACCTCGTCGGGACTTGGCGGGGCGAGGGCGGCGGGCGCTCGCTGATCCTGAACGGCCATGTCGACACGGTGACGGTCGAGCCCCGCGCGGCCTGGACGCGCGATCCCTTTGGGGCCGAGATCGTGGACGGCCTGATGTACGGCCGAGGCACTTCGGACATGAAGGGCGGCGTCATGGCGGCCCTGATGGCCGTCACCTATCTGCGCGAAGCCGGCATCCGGCTGCGCGGGGATGTCAGCCTGCAATCCGTGGTCAACGAGGAGCATGCCGGAAACGGCACGCTCGATCTGGTCCGCCGCGGCTTCCGGGCGGATGCGGCGGTCGTTCTCGAGCCGACCAGCAACACGATCGCCGTCTCGCATCCGGGCGGCCTCTATTGGCAGGTCTCCCTCACGGGCGTTCCGCGCTCGCCCGGCGCACGCTGGAACGGCACGGAACTCGAAGGGCTCGGCGCGATCGACGCTCTTCCGCCCGTCATCGAGGCACTGCTGGCGCTGGAAGCACGCTACAATGCCGGCACGCCCCGATGCCAGAAGGCCCCCTTCGCGCTGACGATCGGCCGCGTGTCCGGGGGGCATTACGAGACGTCGAGCGCCGCGGAGGCGCAGCTCAAGGGCGGCGCCTATTTCGCCCCCTCGCTCGGCAGCGTGACCGACGTGATGGCGAATTTCCGCGACGCCATCACCGAAGCCAACCGCACCGATCCGCGGCTCCGGCGCCATCCGGCCAAGCTCGAATTCCTGCACCATGACGACGCCACCGCCCAAGGCGTGGATCACGAGATCGCCCGCGTCATGGGCGCAGTCCTGGCGGGGCGGGGTGCCGACGGCATCGCCCACCAGGGGCATTTCTGCTGTGACATGCGCCATCTCGTGAACCAGGGCGGCATCCCGAGCATCGTCTTCGGGCCGGGCTCCATCGCGCAGGCGCACAAGCCCGACGAGCATATTCCGGTCGCCGATTACGTCGCGGCGATCGAGCACCTCATGGCCTTCATCGCCGAATGGTGTGGCGTCGCCTGAGCGTCACACCGCCCAACTACCACCGCCGGACGAGAGAGGATTCGAGAATGCGCATCAAGACCCTCACGGCCCTCAGGGCCACCCTCCTCGCGGCACCCGCCGCCCTCGCATTCGCCGGCGCGGCCGAGGCCCAAAGCTGTCCGAAGACCGGCGGCACGCTCACCTATGCCTACAGCCTCGAGCCGAGCGCGCTGTCGACCATCGCGACCTCCGCCGTGCCGGTCGCGCTCGTCGCGACGAAGATCTACGAGAGCCTGCTCAATTACGAAGGGCCGTCGCTGGAGCCGAAGCCCGGCCTCGCCGAATCCTGGACGATCTCTCCCGACAAGAAGACCTATACCTTCAAGCTCCGCCCGAACGTGAAATGGCATGACGGCAAGCCCTTCACGGCCGAGGACGTGAAGTTCTCGGTCGAGAAGATCGTGAAGCCCTACCATTCCCGCGGCCACGCGTATTTCGGCGAGTTGCAGGACATCGCGACGCCCGATCCGCTGACCGTGGTCTTCACGCTGAAGAAGCCGGTCCCCTATTTCATGAACGTCTTCCAGGCCGGCGAGACGCCGATCCTGCCGGCCCACGCCTTCGCCGGGGTGGACATGAGCACCGCCGCCTCGGTCCGCGGCGCCGAGATCATGCAGAAGCCGATCGGCACCGGCCCCTTCCGCTTCAAGGAATGGCAGAAGGGCAGCTACATCGCCCTCGAGCGCAACAAGGATTACTGGCTCGCGGGCTTCCCCTGCCTCGACGGCATCATCGTGCGGATGATCCCGGACGGCGCCGCGCGCGCCATCGCAGTCGAGACCGGCGAGGTCGATCTCGTGCCGATGAGCGGGCTGCCGGAGGCCGAGGTGCAGCGCCTCGCCTCCTCGCCCAAGCTCGAAACCTCGACCGCCGGAAGCGAGGCGCTCGGGCCGAACATGTGGCTCGAGGTGAACATGCGCGAGAAGCCCTTGCAGGACCTCAGGGTCCGCCAGGCCATCAGCATGGCGCTCAACCGCGAGCGGATCGCCGACGTCATCTGGTACGGCCAGGGCAAGCCCGCGCGCGGGCCGATCGTGAGCACCGGCGCGTTCTTCAACAAGAGCCTGCCGGCCTACGAGTACAACCCGGCCAAGGCGGGCAAGCTGCTCGACGAGGCGGGCTATCCGCGCGGCGCGGGCAATATCCGCTTCAAGCTGACGCAGAACTTCCTGCCTTACGGCGAGAACTGGGTCCGCCTCGCCGAATACGTCCGCCAGGAACTCGGCAAGATCGGCATCCCGGTGGAGACGAAGAGCGCGGATCTCGGCGGCTGGCTGAAGACCATCTACACCGACTGGAACTTCGACCTCACCAGCACCTTCTCGCACAATTATTCCGATCCCTCGATCGGCGTCGAGCGGACCTTCAGCTCCGCCTTCATCAAGAAGGGCGCCACCTTCACCAACTCGATGGGCTATGTGAACCCGCGCGTCGACGAGCTGTTCGCCAAGGCCGCGATCGAGACCGACCCGGCCGAGCGGCGCAAGCAGTTCGACGAATTGCAGGAGATCCTCCACCACGACCTTCCGGTCATCTTCCTGATGGAGCCCTCCTACACCCATGTCTGGAACAAGCGCATCCACGGCCTGATCACGAACGGCATCTCCATGTATTCGCCCTGGGCCGCGGTCTGGAAGGACTGAGCGGGGCGGACGGAACCGGAGCAACCGCGATGAAGCCTCTCCTGTTCGTCCTCGGGCGCGCGGCGCGGGTGATCCCGAGCATCCTCGGCATCGCGGTGCTGAACTTCGTCCTGATCCACATGGCTCCCGGCGATGCGGCCGATATCATCGCCGCGCAATCGGGAGGCGGCACGGGCGAATATGTCGAGGAGCTGCGCCGCTCCTTCGGCCTCGACAAGCCGCTCTGGCAGCAATTCCTGATCTATCTCGGCAAGCTCCTCACCTTCGATCTCGGCATGTCGAACGTGCAGCAGCGGCCGGTCCTGTCCCTGATCGCGGACCGGATTCCCGCGACCGTCCTCCTGATGCTGACGGCGATCGTGATCGCGACGCTGCTCGGCATCCTCTTCGGCATGATCGCGGCCATGCGCCATCGCAAATGGCTGGACGGCGTGATCTCGATCCTCGCCCTGCTCGTCTACGCGACGCCGCAATTCTGGCTGGGCCTGATGCTGATCGTTCTTTTCTCGGTGACGCTCGGCGTCCTGCCCTCGGGGGGCATGATGACGATCGGCGTCGAGATGGCCTGGCCGGAGCGCCTCCTCGACATCGCCCGCCATCTCGCGCTTCCGGCTCTCACGCTCGGCCTGTTCTACGTCGCGCTCTACACGCGCCTGATGCGGGCCTCGATGCTCGAAGTCTATACCTTCGACTTCATCACCACGGCCCGCGCCAAGGGGGTCTCGGAGGCCAAGGTCGGCTTCGTCCACGCCGCCGCCAATGCGCTTCTGCCGGTCGTCACCATGGCCGGCATCCAGGTCGGCCACATGCTCGGCGGCTCGATCCTGATCGAGACGGTGTTCGGCTGGCCCGGCCTCGGACGCCTTCTCTTCGACGCGCTCCAGCAGCGCGACCTGAACCTCCTACTCGGCATCCTGTTCATCTCCTCCATCCTGGTCGTGGCGGCGAACCTCCTCGTGGACCTGCTCTACGGCGTCCTCGACCCGAGGATGGCGAAATGAGCGCGCTCGCGGATTTCTGGCGCCGCTTCCGCCGCAATTCCGCGGCCGTCATCGGGCTCGTCTTTCTCGTGCTGATCGTCGCGGTCGCGATCTTCGGGCCGCTGCTCTATTCCGTCGATCCCTACGACATGATCGGCCGGCCCTCGCAGCCGCCCTCCCCGCGCTTCCCGCTCGGGACGGACGTCTCCGGCCGGGATATCCTGGCCGGGCTGATCGGGGGCGCCCGCGTCTCGCTGCTGATCGGGCTCGTCGCGAGCCTCGGAGCGACGGTGCTGGGCGTCGCCGTGGGGGCGCTGGCCGGCTACCGGGGCGGCTGGCTCGACACGTTCCTGATGCGGCTGACGGATTTCTTCCTGACGATCCCGTCCTTCGTGCTCGCCGTCGTCATCATCGCCATCTTCAGCCCGTCGATCGTGACGGTCACGGGCGCGATCGCCATCGTCTCCTGGCCGCCCGTCGCCCGGCTCGCCCGCGCGGAGTTCATGGCGCAGCGCGACCGCGAATACGTCCAGGCTTGCCGGGCGCTCGGGATGTCCAACCTCGAGATCGCTCTCCGCCAGATCCTGCCCAACGCGCTTCCGCCGGTCATCGTGGTGTCGAGCCTGCTCGTCGCCACCTCGATCCTGACGGAATCCGGGCTCTCGTTCCTCGGCCTCGCCGATCCCGACCTCATATCGTGGGGCTACATGATCGGCGTCGGCCGCACCGTCTTGCGCACCGCCTGGTGGATGTCCGCCATCCCGGGAGCCGCGATCCTGGTCACGGTGCTCTGCATCAACCTCGTCGGCGAAGGCTTGAACGACGCCCTCAATCCGAGGCTGCAACAGCGATGACGAGTCCCGCCTCCCAGCCGGTTCTCGCCGTCGAGGACCTCGGCGTCGAGTTTCCGACGAGCCGCGGCGCCGTGAAGGCGGTGAGCGGCCTCTCCTTCTCGCTCGGCGCGGGCGAGACCCTGGCGATCGTCGGGGAATCGGGCTGCGGGAAAAGCACGGCGGCCATGTCGATCCTCGGCCTTCTGGCCATGCGCGGCCCCTGCCGCGTCACCGGGCGCGTGCTGCTCGAAGGCCGCGACCTCATGGCCCTGTCGCCGCGCGCAATGCGCGAGGTGCGCGGGCGCGGCATCGGCATGATCTTCCAGGACCCGATGATGGCGCTCAATCCGGTCTTCACGATCGGCTGGCAGATCGCGGAATCGCTCCGCATCCACCAGGGGCTCTCGGCCGGCGCCGCCCACAAGCGCGCGATCGAGCTGCTCGACCTCGTCGGCATCCCCTCGCCCGCGGAGCGTTGCGACCAATATCCCCACAACCTGTCCGGCGGCATGCGCCAGCGCGTCATGATCGCCATCGCGCTGGCCTGCCAGCCGAAGGTCCTGATCGCCGACGAGCCGACGACGGCCCTGGATGTCACCATCCAGGCGCAGGTCCTGGCGCTGATCCAGCGGCTCAAGCGGGAACTCGGCATGGCCGTGCTCCTGATCACCCACGATCTCGGCGTCGTCTGGGAGGTCGCCGACCGGGTTGCGGTCATGTATGCCGGCCGGAAGGTCGAGGAGGCCCCGGTCGCGGACCTGTTCGGCGCCCCGGCCCATCCCTATGCGCGGGGCCTCCTGAGGGCGGCGCGCTGGAAGGACGACACCTCCGGGCGTCTCCCGGAAATCGGCGGCACGGTTCCGTCCCCGCTCGCCATGCCCAAGGGGTGCAGCTTCGCGCCGCGCTGCGGGAGAGCGGCGGCCGATTGCGGGAAGGCTCCGCCCGCCCTGACCGGCACGGCGCGCCAGGTCGCCTGCTATCACCCGGAGCCCGTCGCGGCATGAGCGCGCTCCTCGAAGCCCGTGGCCTCGTCAAGGAATACGAGATCGGCTCCGCCTTCGCGGGCCGCAAGCGGATCGTGCATGCGCTGAGCGGCGTGGATCTCGCCCTGAAGGCGGGCGAGACCCTGTCGGTGGTCGGCGAATCGGGCTGCGGGAAATCGACTCTCGCGCGCTGCCTTACGGCCCTGGCTGCGCCGACTTCCGGCAGCGTTCTTCTCGACGGAGCCGATGCCCAGAACCTGCTGCACCGCGACCCCGGGCGGTTCCGGCGCGCTGTGCAGATCGTCTTCCAGGATCCCTATGCGAGCCTCAATCCACGACGCTCGATCGGCCAGGCGATCGGCGATGGCCTGAGGCTGCACAAGCTCTGCCCGGCCAGGGAGCGGCGGGCGCGCGTTTGCGATCTGCTCGAGCAGGTCGGGCTGTCCGAAGACCATGTCGATCGCTATCCGCATGAACTCTCGGGCGGCCAGCGCCAGCGCGTGGCCATTGCGCGCGCCATCGCCGTCTCGCCGCGGGTCGTCGTCTGCGACGAGCCGGTCTCCGCGCTCGACGTCTCGGTCCAGGCGCAGATCATCAACCTCCTGAGCGACATCCAGACGGCGCTCGGCGTCGCCTATGTCTTCATCTCCCACAACCTCGCGCTCGTGCGGCACATCTCCGACCGCATCGCGGTGATGTATCTCGGCCAGGTGGTCGAGATCGGGGATGCGGCGGCGCTTCGAGCCGGCCTCGCTCATCCCTACAGCCGTGCTCTCTTCGCGGCCTCGCCCGAGATCGGCCGTGACCGGGACGCGCCAGGCGCGAAGCCGCTGGAAGGGGACGTGCCGAGCCCGCTCGATCCCCCCTCGGGCTGCCGCTTCCGCACGCGCTGCCCCTTCGCGCGGGAGCGCTGCGCGCAGGAAATGCCGGCTTTGCGGAACGTGGCCGGGCGCGATGTCCGCTGTCATTTCGCCGAGGAAATCGTCGGGGCCGGATTCGCCATGTCATGCTGATTGCCCCGGCGACGCGGCCGGTCAGGGCACGAGGACGGCGGCCCCGGTCAGGCGCCCGTCCCGAAGGTCGGACAGGGCGCGGTTGGCCTCTGGGAGAGGATAGGTTGTCGTCGTGGTGCGGACCGGCACCTGCGGGGCGATTTCGAGGAATTCCCGCGCATCCGCGCGCGTCAGGTTCGCGATCGAGACGATCTCCCGCTCCTCCCAGAGCAGGCTGTAGGGAAAACGCGGGATGTCGCTCATGTGGATGCCGCCGCAGACCACTCGCCCGCCTTTCCCAACCACTCGGAGCGCAGCGGGAACCAGCTCGCCGGCCGGCGCGAAGATGATGGCTGCGTCGAGCGTCTCGAGAGGCTGCTCGTCAGAGGCGCCCGCCCAGACGGCGCCGAGGGTCCGGGCGAAGTCCTGCGCGGCGCGATCGCCGCTTTTGGTGAAGGCGTAGACGCGACGGCCCTGCCAGCGGCAGACCTGGGCGATGATATGGGCAGCTGCCCCGAACCCGAAGATGCCAATCTTTTCGGCCTCGCCGGTGGCCTTCAGGGAGCGCCAGCCGATGAGTCCCGCGCAGAGCAGGGGCGCCGCGGCCACCGGATCGGCGAATCCGTCGAGCGGGAAAGCGAAATCCGCATCCGCGACGACCTCCGTGGCGAAGCCGCCGTTGCGCGTGTAGCCGGTGAAGAGCGGCTCGTCGCAGAGGTTCTCGCGGCCCGAGACGCAATAGCGGCAATGTCCGCAGGTATGGCCCAGCCAGGGGATGCCGACGCGCTGCCCGACCCTCAGATGCCCGACGCCCGCACCGACCGAGCGCACCCGCCCGACGATCTCATGGCCGGGAATCACGGGACGGGCGGGATTCGTCAGGTCGCCGTCGACGACATGAAGATCCGTCCTGCAAACGGCGCAGGCTTCCACTGTGACGCAGACCTCGCCGGGGCCTGCCACGGGATCAGGCACGTCCTCGCAGACAAGCGGCTGCCGCTGCGCCCGCAGAACCATCGCCTTCATCTTCCGTCTCCCCGGAGGATCCGAAATGGGCCGATATGCCCGATCGGCCCCGGAGCGCAAATGCGCCCGGAACGCCGCCGAGGCGAGCGGGAGCACGGCACGATGCCGCGCTTCACGCGCCGCGCGTCCTGGGGTATCGCTCGCCGCGACGCCGTTGCCCGATCACGCCGAGGGTTGCGCCTTGTGATCAAGGGCCGTCTCTCCTCCCATCTCGCCGTCGAGCGCCCTCCCCTCCCGCGAGAGCATGCCGGAGGCTTCGGCAGAAGACGGAGCGACTCGCCCATTCCTTTCCCGAAGGAACCGCCATGTCCGTCCAGGACCCGACGACGATTTCCGTCTCTCCTCCCCGCACTGCCGCGCGCGAGCGCGAGGGGCTGAGCCTCAAGGCGTTCCGCTCCATCGACAGGATGCGGGAGGCGCTGAGCGCGCAATTCACCGGCGGGCTGTCCCCGCAGGCTCTCGCCCTCGCCTTCTTCGACTGGTCGATCCATCTCGCGGCGGCGCCGGGCAAGCGCGCCGAGCTGGCCTACAAGACCGCCGACAAGGCGTACCGGCTGCTCGGCCTCCTCGCCGCCTCGACCCTCGACGCGGCCGCTCCCGCCTGCATCGAACCCCTGCCGGGAGACGAGCGGTTCGCCGGCGAGGCCTGGCGCCGGTTCCCCTACAATGTCTGGGCCCAGGCGTTCCTGCTGAACCAGCAATGGTGGCACAACGTCACGCGCGAGGTGCCGGGCGTGACGCCGCATCACGAGGAGGTGGCGTCTTTCGTGGCGCGCCAGCTTCTCGACGTGGCCTCGCCCGCGAATGTCCCCTTCGCCAATCCCGAAGTCGTCGCGCGCACGATCGAGACGGGCGGGATGAATTTCGCGCAAGGGTTGCGGAACTGGCTGGAGGATGCTTCCCGGCTCGTCGCGGGGCAGCCGCCGGTCGGCGCGGAGAATTTCATCGTCGGGCGCGACGTCGCGGTCACCCCCGGCAAGGTCGTCTATCGCAACCACCTCGTCGAACTGATCCAATACGCGCCGGCCACCGCGACGGTGCGGGCCGAGCCGATCCTGATCGTGCCAGCCTGGATCATGAAATATTACATCCTCGACCTGTCGCCGCGGAACTCGCTGATCCGCCATCTCGTGGCACAGGGGCACAGCGTCTTCTGCATCTCCTGGCGCAACCCGACCGAGGAGGACCGCGACATCAGCCTCGACGACTACCGGCGGCTCGGCGTGATGGCGGCGCTCGATGCGCTCGGTGCGATCATGCCCGGATGGAGGGTGCATGCGGTCGGCTATTGCCTCGGCGGGACGCTGCTCTCGATCGCCGCCGCCGCCATGGCGAAGGCCGGCGACCAGCGGCTTGCGTCCATGACCCTCTTCGCGGCGCAGACTGATTTCACCGAGCCGGGCGAACTCGCGCTTTTCATCGACCACAGCCAGATGCACTACCTCGAAAGCGTGATGTGGAACCGGGGCTATCTCGCCGCCGGCCAGATGGCGGGAGCCTTCCAGCTCCTGCGCTCCAACGATCTCGTCTGGTCGCGGCTCGTCCACGACTACCTCATGGGCGAGCGCACGCCGATGAGCGATCTGATGGCGTGGAACGCCGACACGACCCGGATGCCCTATCGCATGCATGCGGAATATCTGCGCGAACTCTATCTCGACAACGCGCTCGCCGCCGGCCGCCGGACGGCGGATGGCCGTCCGGTCGCCTTGCAGAATATCCGCGTGCCGCTCTTCGTGGTCGGGACGGAGCGCGACCATGTGGCGCCCTGGCGCTCGGTCTACAAGATCCATTACCTCACGGATTCGGATGTCACCTTCGTGCTGACGAGCGGAGGCCACAATGCCGGCATCGTGAGCGAGCCGGGCCATCCTCACCGGCATTTCCGCATCGCGACGCGGACCCACGGCGATGTCGATCTCGGGCCGGACGAATGGCTCGAACAGACGCCCTCGCGGGAGGGATCCTGGTGGCCGAGCTGGACGGAATGGCTCGGAGGCCATTCCGCACCGGAGCCCGTGGCGCCCCCGGCCATGGGCTCTCCCGAAAGGAACCTCGCGCCCCTCGGGAACGCTCCCGGCACCTATGTCTTCCAGCGCTGAGAAGCGGACGGAAGGCGGTCCGAAGCGAGACAAACCGCCGTCTCGGCGGAAAGACAAACCGTCTCTCTTGCTTTGCGCAGACACCTTCTCTGCCTGACAAGTAAATGAATTACTAAGAAGCGTGGCCGTTCAACTTTCCCGGAACGTCCTCACGGATGCTCGGTTGGGCCGGTAACCAGCGCCTGCCGGTGCTGGCCTCTACCCATCTCCAGGAGGATATCATGGCAAACACAGCCAATCGCGGTTTCGCGGCCATGGACGACGGCAAGCAACGGGAGATCGCCGCCAAGGGCGGCGCGAGCGTTCCGCCCGAAGAGCGCAGCTTCTCGAAGGACCATAAGCTGGCAGCCGAGGCTGGACGAAAAGGCGGCGCCGGCGTTCCCGCTGAGGAACGGAGCTTCTCAAAGGACCACGAGCTGGCGGCGGAAGCTGGCCGCAAGGGCGGCCAGCACAGCCACGGCAACCGCTGAGGATCGGCCGCCTCCGTCAGCGGGGGCGGCCTTCCTTTCCTTGCGAGCCGGCGCGCCTTACGCTTGGCTCGCGATGCCCTTCCCCAGCGCCGCCTGGGCGGCGGCGAGGCGGGCGATCGGCACGCGGAAGGGCGAGCAGGAGACGTAGTCGAGCCCCACCTCGTGGCAGAAGACCACCGAGGCCGGATCGCCGCCATGCTCGCCGCAGATGCCGATCTTCAGGCCGGCCCGGACCTTGCGCCCCCGCTCGACGCCGATGCGCACCAGTTCGCCGACGCCGTCACGGTCGATGGAAATGAAGGGATCCTTCTCGAAGATGCCCTTGGCGCCGTAGGCGCCGAGGAAGGTGCCGGCATCGTCGCGGGAGATGCCGAGCGCGGTCTGCGTCAGGTCGTTGGTGCCGAAGGAGAAGAATTCGGCGGTTCCGGCGATCTCCCCCGCCCGCAGGGCGGCGCGCGGCAACTCGATCATGGTGCCGACCTGATAGTCGATCGCGACCCCGGTCTCCTCCATGACCTCGCGGGCCACGGCGTCGACGCGCTCCTTGACGAGATCCAGCTCGCGCCGCGTCATGACGAGCGGCACCATAACCTCCGGCTGGACCGGCGAGCCCGTCGCCTTCCCCGCCTCGACCGCCGCCTCGAAGATGGCGCGGGCCTGCATCTCGGCGATCTCGGG
>NZ_DAOLAJ010000021.1:0-50121 GCF_035325185.1 Enterovirga sp.
TTCGCCGATTTCGGCGAGCTCGAGCATGCCTTGCACGAGAAGGTCGTGCACCTGCATTCGAAGATCCGCTACCGCTGGGAGGGCCTCGGCGAGGACGGCCAGCCGGTGACGCGCTTCTACGACACGACGCCCGGCCGCGTGATCCTCTCGCGCGTCCTGCCGCGGCATCCGAAGGTGCCCTACGACGTCGTCAACAAGCTGATGACGAAGCGCGAGATCTCCGGGACCATCGACACGGTCTACCGCAATTGCGGGCAGAAGGAGACGGTCATCTTCTGCGACCGGATCATGGCGCTCGGCTTCCACCACGCCTTCAAGGCGGGCATCTCCTTCGGCAAGGACGACATGGTCGTGCCGGAGAACAAGTGGCAGATCGTCGACGAGACCCGCGCGCTCGCCAAGGATTACGAGCAGCAATACCAGGACGGCCTGATCACCCAGGGCGAGAAGTACAACAAGGTCGTCGACGCCTGGGCGAAATGCTCCGACCGGCTCGCCGGCGAGATGATGAACCGCATCTCCTCGGTGCAGAAGGACGACAAGGGCCGCGACAAGCCGGTCAACTCGATCTTCATGATGAGCCATTCGGGCGCCCGCGGCTCGCCGGCGCAGATGAAGCAGCTCGCCGCCATGCGCGGCCTGATGGCCAAGCCCTCGGGCGAGATCATCGAGAGCCCGATCATCTCGAACTTCAAGGAAGGGCTCGACGTGCTCGAGTACTTCAACTCCACCCACGGCGCCCGCAAGGGCCTCGCGGACACGGCGTTGAAGACCGCCAACTCGGGCTACCTGACCCGCCGCCTCGTCGACGTCGCGCAGGACGCCGTCATCCGCGAGCCCGATTGCGGCACGGACAAGGGCATCTCGATGCGCGCGATCATCGATGCGGGCCAGATCGTGGCCTCGCTCGCCTCGCGCATCATCGGCCGCTTCGTGGCCGAGGACGTGGTGGCGCCGGACGGGACGGTGATCGTGCCGGCCCGGACCACCATGATCGAGGAGAAGCATATCGAGGCGATCACCGCCGCCGGCATCACGGAGGTGAAGATCCGCTCGGTGCTGGTCTGCGAATCGAAGAACGGCGTCTGCGCCACCTGCTACGGGCGCGACCTCGCCCGCGGCACGCCCGTCAACATGGGCGAGGCGGTCGGCGTCATCGCGGCGCAGTCGATCGGCGAGCCGGGCACGCAGCTCACGATGCGGACCTTCCACATCGGCGGCGCGGCCACGATCGCCGACCAGTCCTTCGTCGAATCCGGCTTCGAGGGCACGGTCCGCATCCGCAACAAGGCCATCGCCAAGAACACGGACGGCGACCTCGTCGCGGTCGGCCGCAACAACTCGGTCGTGATCGTGGGCGCGGACGGGCAGGAGAGGGCGGTTCACCGCATCATCTACGGCTCGAAGCTCAAGGTCGATGACGGCGACAAGGTCAAGCGCGGCCAGCGCATCGCCGAGTGGGACCCCTATACCCGGCCGATCCTGACGGAGATCGACGGCATCGCCGGCTACGAGGACCTCACCGACGGCATGTCCATGACCGAGACGACGGACGAGGCGACGGGCATCTCCAAGCGCGTCGTCATCGACTGGCGCGGCTCGGCCCGGACCTCGGATCTCAAGCCCGCGATCACGGTCGGCACCAAGGACGGCAAGATCGGCAAGCTCTCGCGCGGCGGCGATGCGCGCTATCTCCTGCCGGTGGAGGCGATCCTCGCGGTCGATCCGGGCCAGTCGGTCAAGGCCGGCGACGTCCTCGCCCGCATCTCGACCGACAGCGCCAAGACGCGCGACATCACGGGCGGCCTGCCGCGCGTGGCGGAGCTGTTCGAGGCGCGCCGGCCGAAGGATGCGGCCGTCATCGCGGAGAAATCAGGCACGATCGCCTTCGGGCGCGACTACAAGAACAAGCGCCGCCTGACGCTGAACCCGCATGACGGCTCCGACCCGGTCGAGTACCTGATCCCGAAGGGCAAGCACATCCACCTTCAGGACGGCGACCAGGTCGAGATCGGCGACTTCATCGTGGACGGCAACCCGGCGCCGCACGACATCCTGGCGGTCAAGGGCGTCGAGGAGCTGGCCGCCTATCTCGTCAACGAGATCCAGGAGGTCTACCGGCTCCAGGGCGTGAACATCAACGACAAGCACATCGAGGTGATCGTCCGCCAGATGCTGCAGAAGGTCGAGATCACCGAGGGGGGCGACTCGGAGCTTCTCACCGGCGAGCAGATGGACCGGCTGGAGCTGGAGGAGATCAACGAGCAGCTCGTGGCCGAGAAGAAGAAGCCGGCCGTGGGCGTGCCCGTCCTCCTCGGCATCACCAAGGCGTCGCTGCAAACGCGGTCCTTCATCTCCGCCGCCTCCTTCCAGGAGACGACGCGGGTGCTGACCGAGGCGGCGGTGAACGGCAAGGTCGACACGCTGGAAGGTCTGAAGGAGAACGTGATCGTGGGCTCGCTCATCCCCGCGGGGACGGGCGCCATCAACACGGATATCCGCCAGATCGCGACGCGCCGCGACGAGCTGATCCTCGCCCAGCGCAACGCCGAGGCGGCCGCGGCGGCCCAGATCCAGATCGAGGAACTACCGCCCGCCGCGGAGTGATTCCGCTTCCGTGCTCCCTCGCTCTTCTTCGTTATGGCCGGGCTTGTCCCGGCCATAACGATGAAGCTCGCGTGATACGAAAATCGATAGATCAGCTTGGCCCGTTCTCTGCCGCGCGTCATGGCCGGCCTTGTGCCGGCCATCCACGAGCGCGGCAGCCGCCTGCGAGCCCGTTCACCGCAGGATAGGCGGACAGGCGTGGATGGCCGGCACAAGGCCGGCCATGACGTTCGTGATGAAAACGGCCTTTTCTCTCTCCCTCCGGGGAGAAACCTGTCACGCGGCCCGGCTCATTTGCGGCGATGCTCCGCGCGACGCCGGGATTTCTGCCGATAGACGAGCCTGTGGCCTCCCGTGACGTGGACGGGCTTGAAGGCCCGGCTTGGCCGCAGGCCGTAGATCGGCTTGGCCGTCCCGGGCCGCATGGAGGGCGAGATGACGGGGGCTTCGGCGGCGACGGCCTTGGGCGGCGGCGGCTTCTGCGTCCCGGCTTCGGCCGGGTGACCTTTGCAGGCCGGGCTCGCCGGGAAGCGCTGGCAGTGAGGGCCGAGAATCGCCGCCAGGGACTGCGGCCTTCCGGGAGCGGGCGGGGGCGGGCCGGACGCATCGGCCGTCGTCGGCCGGGGGGCGGTCGGGCAGCCGGCGGAGAAGGTCTGCCGATCCTGGCTCCGCCAGCCCGCGGTCGGGACCGGCTGGTTGTCGATCTCCGGCGCGAGGGGAGCCCAGCCCACCCGGTCGTCCTCGTCCTTCCAGGAGACCTGGGCGGGGCCGTAATCGATGCCGGCGATCCACATCCAGCCATAGTGCCGGTCATGGGCCCAGCGGCCGTAATGATGGACGATCGCGCCCCATTCGGTCGGATCCTGGTAGCTCCACGCTTTCCGCCGGCGATCATAGGCCCAGTAGCAGGGCGGGTAGGGCGCCCAATCCTGCGCGACGGCGCCCGGAAGCCAGACCTCGCCGTAGCGCGAATGCTCTCCGATGGTGCCGTATCTCTCCAGCACCTCCCGGAATTGCGCGAGAGCGGGGTTCGTGGCCGGCTGCTCCTGAGCGGGCGCTGGGGGAGAGCCGGTGGCTTGCGCAGCCGAATCGGAAAGCGACCAGGCCGCCAGGGCGGCGAGGGAGATCTGCGCGGCAAGGCCGAGGAAGCGAAGCGAACGTCCCATGGCTGCTTCTCTCACGTCGCGATCCGTTGCGGCAGCCCGGCCCGCATCACGGCGCGGCGAAGGGGGCCGATCCGCCCGACGAGGCCGAGGCCGAATCCGCGCGCGGCATCCAATAGCGGGGAGCCGGAGAGAAGCGCCCGATTGAGGCCATCCACCGCGAAGGCGCGCAATCCGGCATCCGCGCGCCTTGCGCGGTCGTAGCGGGAGAGGAGCGAGGGGCTGCCAGGATCGCCTCCTTCGGCGAAAAGGCGCAGCAGCATCGCGAGATCGGCGAAGCCGAGATTGAGGCCCTGCGCCCCGATCGGCGGCAGGACATGGGCCGCTTCTCCCGCAAGGGCCAGGCGCTCGGCGACGAAGCGGTTCGCCCGCATGGCGGCGAGGGGAAAGGCGCCCCGCGGCCCGTCCAGCTCCATGGCGCCGAGAAGGCGATGGCAGGCGGCCTCGACGGCGCCGGCGAGAGCGGCGTCGTCCAAGGCCGCGAGACGGCGCGCGTGATGCGGCTCGGTGACCCAGACGAGGCTCGAGCGCCAGCCGGACCGCCCGTCCGGCGGCATCGGGACCAGCGTCAGGGGGCCGCTGCGCTTGTGGAACTCGGTCGAGACGTCCCCGTGCGGCCGGGCATGGCGCAGGATCGCCGTCACGGCCGTCTGGCGGTAGCGGTGCTCGCGCGTGCCGATCCCGGCGCTCTCGCGCACCCGCGAGCGCCGGCCATCGGCCGCGACGACCAGATCCGCCTGGATTTCCGATCCGTCCGCGAGGAGGAGCCGGGCGGGATCGCCGGTCACGAACTCCTCGACGAAAAGCTCGCGCCAGGAGATCGAGGCATCTGCCCGGATCGCCTCCGCGAGCAGGTCGGCGAGGCGCGCATTCTCGATGTTCCAGCCGAAGGCGTCGAGACCCAGCTCTTCCGGCGAGAACTCGACGGGCGGGGGCCGGAAGAGGCTGTCCGAATCGTCGACGATGCGCAGCCGCCGTAGCGGGGCCGCGTGGGGCGCCAAGCGCGCCCACAGGCCGAGCCGTTCCAGGAAAGGCACCGACGGTCCGAGCAGGGCTGCCGTGCGTCCGTCGCGCGTGGGGGGCAGGGGGCCTACGAGGCAGGTGCGGTGTCCCGCGCGCGCGAAGGCGAGCGCGCCGAGGAGGCCGACCGGCCCCGCTCCCACCACCGCGATCTCGAAGCTCTCCGTCACCTGCCGCCCCGCTTTCTGCCGCCATTGCCGGCCGCGCCGTCCACCCTTAAGCCTCCAGGCCGGAACGAGGGAGTCTGAGCATGGTCGCGGCGATCCGGGTTCATCGATATGGCGGGCCGGAAGTTCTCCAGCTGGAGGAGATCGAGTTGCCGCCCCCCGCCAAGGGCGAGATACGGGTGCGGCAGAAAGCCATCGGCGTCAATTTCATCGACACCTATTTCCGCACCGGCCTCTACAAGGCGCCGCAGCTTCCCTTCATCGCCGGGAACGAGGCGGCCGGCGAGGTGACCGCGCTCGGCGAGGGCGTCGAGGGTTTCGCGATCGGCGATCGCGTCGCCTATGTCGTGACGCTGGGCTGCTACGCGGCCGAGCGGAACGTGCCGGCGGCCATGGCGGTGAAGCTGCCGGCCGCCATTTCCGACGAGACCGCGGCGGCGATGATGCTGAAGGGTCTCACCGCCGAATATCTCCTGCACCGGACCTACAAGGTGCGCCCCGGCGACACGATCCTCGTCCATGCGGCGGCGGGCGGCGTCGGCCAGATCCTGACCCAATGGGGCAAGCATCTCGGCGCGACCGTGATCGGAACGGCCGGGACCGAGGAGAAGGCCGCGCTGGCGCGCGAGAACGGCTGCGACCACGTCATCCTCTATCGCAGCGAGGATTTCGCCAAGCGCGTCGCGGAGATCACGAAGGGCGAGAAATGCAACGTCGTCTATGACGGGGTGGGCAAGACGACCTTCGAGGGCTCTCTGGACAGCCTGCGTCCGCTCGGTGTGCTCGCAAGCTTCGGCAACGCCTCGGGGCCGGTCTCGGATTTCAACCTCGGCATTCTCGGGCCGAAGGGCTCGCTCTTCGTGACGCGCCCGACCCTCTTCACCTTCATCCCCAGGCGGGCCTGGCTGGAAGAGATGGCGGGACGTCTCTTCGAGGTCGTCGCCTCTGGGGCGGTGAAGATCGCGATCAGCCGGCGCGCGCCGCTCGCGGACGCGGCGGAGGTGCATCGCGCCCTCGAAGGCCGCGAGACGACGGGAGCCGTCATCCTCACGCCGTGAGGCGGGCCGTCAGGTAGACCGCGCCGGCCCCGTAGGAGCGCAAGGCTCCGGGGGCCGGCTGCGGGCTCGCGGCCGCGAAGCCGTGGCGCGTCCAGAACGGCCCCGTGCCGTAGACCGAGACGCAGGCGAGGGCGTCGATGCCGCGGGCGCGCGCGAGGGCGCGGAGATGAGCCGCGTAGATGCCCGCGGCGCCCTGGCCGCGGCCCTCGGGCAGGATCGCGACATCGTGCATGTGGAGGCAATCGGGCCAGGCGGGGAGGGGGCCGAGCGGCGCGCCGAGGACGGGCACGCAGCCGAGCCTCCAGGGATGGGAGAGGGCGTAGCCGACCATGCCGGCGCTCCCCACGAGCTTTCGGCAGCCGGCCGGAAACAGGCTCCGCTTCTCGGCAAGAAGCGCGCGAGGCTCGTGCAGGTCCGCGTGGACGACGCGCTGAATGGCGTCGAGGCGGTCGAGATCCTCCGCTTCGAGAGGCTCCCAGCCCAGGCTCATGGCCGCTTCTATTCGATCACGATCCGGGGGGAGGGACGGCTCGCCGTCCCTCCCGTGATGCGGGTCCAGACCCCGGCGGCGATGGCGCGGTAGGCCGCGGCATGGGGCTCCTCGGACGCCGTCGCGACGACGGGGCGGCCGCTGTCGGAGGTCTCGCGGATCGTCATGTCGAGCGGCACCTCGCCCAGGAAAGGCACGCCGAGCCTCTCGGCCTCCTGCCGCGCGCCGCCATGGCCGAAGATATGCGAGACCGTTCCGCAGCGCGGGCAGGCGAAGCTCGCCATGTTCTCGACGATGCCGAGGATCGGAACCTCGACCTTCTTGAACATCGCGACGCCCCTCCGCGCGTCGATCAGGGCCAGGTCCTGCGGCGTCGAGACGATGACCGCGCCCGCGAGCGGCACGGCCTGGGCCATGGTGAGCTGGGCGTCGCCCGTGCCCGGCGGCATGTCGACGACGAGGGCGTCGAGATCGTTCCAGGCGACCTCGCGCAGCATCTGCGTGATGGCGGACATCACCATCGGCCCCCGCCAGATCATGGCCGTCTCCTCCTCGACGAGGAAGCCGATCGACATGACCTGGAGGCCGTAGCCGTCGAGCGGCTCCAGGATGCGGCCCGAGATGACGCGCGGCCTCTGCCCGCCGAGCCCGAGGAGCTTCGGCGCCGAGGGGCCGTAGATGTCGGCGTCGAGCAGCCCGACCCTCAGCCCCTGGGCTTGCAGCGCGAGGGCGAGATTCACGGCGGTGGTGGATTTGCCGACCCCGCCTTTGCCGGAGGCGACGGCGAGGACGTGTTTCACGCCCTCGATCGTCTGGGCTCGCGGCATCCGCGCACGGCCCCCGGGTCCCGCCGGAGGGCGAGGGGAGGGCGCGCCGCCGGCCCGCTCGGCCGTCAGGCTGACGAGGGCGGCGCTCACGCCCGGCAGCGCCTTGATGGCGGCCTCGGCGGCGGCGCGCGCGGGCTCGCTCGCCAGCGCCTCGGACGGATCCACGGCGATCGAGACGACGACGCGGCCGGACGGATCGACGACGACCGGCGACAGGCGGCCGGATTCGGGCAGCGTCCTCTCCCCGAGCCGCACGCCCGCGAGGGCCTTCAGCACGTCGCTTTCGGATATCGCCAAGATCCGTCCCTCTCCCCCTAGCCTATCGCTCGGCGAAAGCCTTCTCGACGACGAACTCGCCCGCCTCGCCGTGGTTGCCCTCGACGAACTCCGCCTCTTCGAGGAGGGCGCGCATGGATTCCAGCATCTGCGGCGAGCCGCAGAGCATTACGCGGTCCTCTTCATGCGCGAGGGGCGCGAGGCCGAGGTCGGCGAAGAGCTTCCCCGAGGTGATGAGGTCGGTCACGCGACCGCGATTGCGGAAGGGCTCGCGGGTGACGGTCGGATAATAGAGCAGCTTCTCGCGGACCAGCTCGCCGATCAGTTCGTCCTGCGGCAGCGTTTGGGTGATGAACTCGCCATAGGCGAGTTCATTCACGTGGCGGCAGCCGTGGATCAGCACGACCTTCTCGAAGCGATCGTAGGTTTGCGGATCCTTGATGATGCTGAGGAAGGGCGCGAGCCCGGTTCCCGTGCCGATCAGGTAGAGATTGCGCCCGTCCTTGAGGTTGTCGACGACGAGGGTGCCGGTCGTCTTCTTCCCGAGGATGATGCGGTCGCCCACCTCCAGGTGCTGGAGGCGGGAGGTCAGCGGCCCGTCCGGCACCTTGATGGAGAAGAATTCGAGCTTGTCCTCGTAATTGGCCGAGGCGATCGAATAGGCGCGCAGCAGCGGCTTCCCGTCCACCTCGAGGCCGAGCATGACGAACTCGCCGTTCCGGAACCGGAAGACCGGATCGCGGGTGGTCGTGAAGGAGAACAGGAAATCCGTCCAATGATGGACGGAGAGAACCTGCTCCGTGTTCCTGGTGCTCATCGGCGACGATCCGCTGCGAAAGATGCCTGTGGCGTGCTGGATTTCTCCCGTGACGCTGTCGGCCAAGGGGGCGGGCAGGTCAACCGTCGCGGTGCGCAAAACCAGGACGATCGGGTGAGGCGCCCCCGTGTCATCCCCTTCCCGGCCCTTCGGGCCGCCGGGGATGACAATCCGAGGGCGCCCTCAGTGATAGGGGTCGGCGGCGTCGCGCATGCCGTCGCCCATGAAGCTGAAGGCGAGGACGATCACGACCACAGGCACGATCGGCGTCAGCAGCCAGGGATGGAGCTGCACCGCCGCGAGGTTCTGCGCCTCGTTCAGCAGCACCCCCCAGCTCGTGATCGGCGGGCGCAGGCCGAGCCCCAGGAAGGAGAGGGCGGTCTCGCCGAGGATCATCGAGGGGATCGAGAGCGTCGCCGAGGCGATGAGATGGCTCATGAAATTGGGAATGAGATGGCGGCCGATGATGCGCGCCTTGGAAGCCCCCATCAGCTCGGCCGCCTTCACGAAATCCTCCTCGCGCAGCGCCAGGAGCTTGGAGCGCACCGCGCGGGCGAGGCCCGGCCAGTCGAGCATCCCGAGGATGATGGTGATGCCGAAGAAGACGAAGAGCGGGCTCCAGTTCGGCGGCAGGGCGGCCGAAAGCGCGAGCCAGAGCGGCAATTCGGGAAGCGATCGGATGATCTCGATCACCCGCTGGATGACGTTGTCCACCCAGCCGCCGAGATAGCCGGCAAGGCCGCCGAAGAAGAGGCCGAGCGCGAAGGAGACGGCGATGCCGACGAGCCCGATCGTCAGCGAGACGCGCGTCCCGTAGATGATGCGCGACAGGAGGTCCCGGCCCAGCCGGTCGGTTCCGAGGAGGAACATGGTCCCCCCCTCCGGCGGGCAGACGAAATGGAAGCTCGCCGGCAGGAGGCCCCACAACAGATAGGGATCGCCGGAGCAGAAGAAGCGGATCGGCTGCGGCTTCGTCTTGTCGACGATGTAGTCGCGCTGGAAGGTCTCGAGGTTGAAGGTGAAATGGTAGGGATAGACGAAGGGCCCGACGAAGCGCCCCTCGTGGAAGAGATGCAGCCTCTGTGGCGGCGCGTAGAGGAAGTTCCCGTCGCGCTTTCCCTGTCCGTAGGGCGCGACGATCTCGACGAAGGGCACGAGGAGATAGAAGCCGAGCAGCACGAAGGCCGCCGCGACCGCCACCCGGTGGCGCTTGAACTTCCACCAGGTCAGGCGCCAGGCCGAGGCGCGGTAGAAATCGTCGCCCTCGCCCCCGATGGGCTCGCTGCGGCCGGGATCGAAGGGCGCCTCGTCGACATAGTGCCGCGGCAAGGGTGGCATCCCGGCGCCGACCGGACGGGCGGTCATACCGACCTCTCCCCGAGGCGGATGCGGGGGTCGAGCATCGCGAGCAGGAGGTCGGAGACCAGCATGCCGACCACGGTCAGCACGGCGACGAACATCAGGATGAAGCCGGCCAGGAACTGATCCTGGCTCTTGAGCGCGGCGAGCAGGATCGGGCCGACGGTCGGCAGGCTGAGCACCAGCGAGACGAGCACCGATCCCGAGACGAGATGCGGAAGCAGGTTGCCGATATCGGCGATGAAGGGATTCAGCGACATCCGGAAGGGATATTTCAGAAGGGCCCGCGTCGGCGGGAGGCCCTTGGCCTTGGCCGTCACGAAATACTGCTTGCCCAGCTCGTCGAGGAGGTTCGCGCGCATGCGCCGGATCATCGCCGCCGTGCCGCCGAGGCCGATCACGATGGTCGGCACGACGAGATGCGACATGAGGGAGCGGATCTTCGGCCAGGTCCAGGGCTGGTTGGCGAATTTCGCATCGTAGAGCCCGCCGATCGAGATGCCGAACCAGCGGTTCATGTAGTAGAGAAGGATCAGAGCCAGGAGGAAGCTCGGCATCGCGAGCCCGATATAGCCGATGAAGGTCGCGATATAGTCGCCCACAGAATATTGCCGCGTCGCGGAATAGATCGCGATCGGGATCGAGACCACGTGGACGAAGACCACGACGACGAGATTGATGAGGAGCGTCAGCCAGAGCGCGTCCCCGACCACCTCGGCGACAGGCCGGTCATATTCGAACGACCAGCCCCAATCGCCCTGGAGCAGGCCCGAATAGCCGCTCGGCCCCGGCCAGACGCCGAGCCAGACGAGATATTGCTTCCAGACGGGGAGGTCGAGCCCGTATTGCCTGATCAGGAACTCGGCCTTGGCGATCGAGGCGGCCTCGCCCTGCGAGCGCAGCTCGGCGATCTGATTGGTGAGGAAGTCGCCCGGCGGCAGCTTGATGATGGTGAAGACGAGCGCCGAGATGATGAGGAGCGTGACCGCCATCGTCAGGGCGCGCCAGAAGAGGAAGCGGATCACTGGCGCACGCCCCTCTGCGCGTCGGACATCCGCGCGGCCGGCGCCGCGGGCTGCGTCGCCGTCTTCCTGAGGCGGCGGCGGATCCAGGTCTCGCGGCCGGGGCCGTGGTCCCAGTAGAGCTGGTCGATTCGATAGACGCCGAGCATGGCGGTCGGGTCCCAGGAATAGATGGCGCGCTTGGGCAGGTTCTGGAGGCCGGTCCGCAGGACGATCGGCTGGATCGCGCCGGCGACGGTGCCGATCGACCATTGGTTCTCGGCGTGGTTCTCCAGCATCTCCTTCCAGACCTGGGTCTTCTCGGCCTCGCTCGTGGACGACATCCAGCGCTCGTAGAGGGTGGCCAGCGCCTGCGCCTCGGGGATGTCGACGGGCTCGCCCGCGGTCCCGCCCGTCTCGCGATACTGGCCCCAGCGCGGCCAGGCGTAGTTGTCCTGGCGCATGGGAGCCAGTTCCGAGGGCGGCATGGCCTCGGTCGCCAGGGCGAGGTCGAGGCCCTGGGCGGCGACCATCACCGTCGAGCCGCTATAGGCCCTGTTGCGGAGCACCGTGCGGTCCTGCGGCTTCACGAAGAGCTTGACGCCGATATCGCGCCAGAACTCGGCGATCAGCGTCAGGCCGTCCACGATCAGGGTGCTGTCGCCGTCCGTCTCGACGATGATCTCGAGTTCGCGCCCGTCCGGCAGGAGGCGAATACCGGCCCCGTTGCGCTTTGTGAGCCCGATCTCGTCGAGAAGGCGCGAGGCCGCCGCCGGATCGAAGCCGGCATTGAGCGTGCGGAAGCGCGGCTCGAAGAGGACGCTCTCCTCGGCGATGGTGTTGTTGCCCTCCCGCCCGAGCCCGAACAGGAGTGCATTGTCGAGCATGCGCCGGTCGATGGCGAGCGACAGGGCCCTCCGGAAGCGGACGTCGCGGTTCAGCTTGCGCCAGACGGGATCGGTCGTGGTCAGGTTCGGATAGAGGGCAAGCTCGCTTCCGCGCGCGGTCGGCCACAGGAGCGTGCGGTAGTTATGGGCCTTCTCGCCCTCCTTCAGGATCGGGATGTCGCCCATGGCGAGTCCGCGGAAGAGAAGGTCCGCATCGCCCGAATTGGCCTTGGCCGCCATGAGTCCGCTCGCCGCGACGTCGAGGATGATGCGGTCGAGATAGGGAAGCTGCCGCCCGGCCTTGTCCACGCGGTGATAGAAGGGGTTCCGCTCGAAGACGAAGCGGTTCGCGGGTGCCCGGGTGGTCGGCATCCAGGGCTGGAGCGTCGGCAGGTCCGGATTCGTGTTCTCGAACATGTCGTCGAGGCGATTGTGCAGGGCCGCCCAGGATTTCAGCTTTTCCTTCTTCGCCATCTCCTCCAGCGCCGCCTTGTCGGCGTAGCGGGCATGGAACTGGCGCAGGTAATGCGCGGGCCGATAGATGAAGGGATCGCGCGGCTGCGCGAGGGTCGGCAGGAAGCGTGGATTGGGCTTGTCCCAGGTGAAGCGGACCGTGCGCTCGTCGATCACCTCGAAAAGCGGGCCCTTTCCGTCCACCAGGAGGAAGTCCGGCAGGCCGCCGGGGCTCAGATCCTTGTCGAGCGCGACATCCTCCCAATAGTAGCGGAAATCCTCCGAGGTGAAGGGATGGCCGTCCGACCAGCGATGCCCTTCGCGCAGGACGAGGGTGAAGACCCGCTCGCCCTGGTTCTCGACCCGCTCCAGGATGTCGGGTCGCAGCCGCAGCTTGGGGTCGTAGCCGACGAGCCGGGCATAGGAGACGGCCGACAGGTAGCGGATGTCGCGCGCCCGCGGGACGAGCGACACGATCTCCCCGCCGGACTTGCCGAGCGTCCGCCCGCTCTCTTCGAGATCGGCGACATAGGGCGTTTTCGGAAGCCGCCCGGCGACAGGCGGCAATTGCCCGTCCGCCACCTTGGCGGCGAGACTCGGCGTCTCGACGAAGTCTCCCGCCCGCGCCGCCGCGGCCCCCGCGAGGAGCGCGAGGACGAGCAGGATTCTCCGCGCCCAAGCCGCGTTCATGCCGCCTCCTCGAGCGCTCCGGCGCTCATCAGCCGCACATTCTGGTCGGGCCCGACCGCCGTCATTCGTCCCGGATCGCCCGGCAGGAGGCGATAGGGCTCCGGCCAGCTCGCCGGATCGGAGAGCCGGTCGCTCCTCAGCCGGGCGAAATCCAGCGGATGGTCGAGATCGGGCTCGGGCACGGCGGCGAGGAGGGCGCGGGTATAGGGATGGACGGGATTGCGGAACAGCGTCCCGGCCGCCGCCTCCTCGACGATATGGCCCCGGCACATCACCGCGATGGTGTCGGCGACGTAATCCACCACGGCGAGGTTGTGGGACACGAAGACGTAGGAGAGGCCGAGCGCCTTCTGCAAATCCTTCAGGAGGTTGAGGACCTGCGCCTGGACCGACACGTCGAGGGCGGAGACGGGCTCGTCGCAGAGCAGCACCTCGGGCTCGAGCGCGAGCGCCCGCGCGATGCCGAGCCGCTGCCTCTGGCCGCCGGAGAAGGAATGCGGGTAGCGGCGCAGGCTCTGCCGGTCGAGCCCCACCATGTCGAGCAGCATCTTGGCCCGCTCGTATCGCTCGTCGCTCGTGCCGATGCGGTGGATCACCATCGGCTCGGTCAGGATCTCGTAGACCGTCATGCGCGGGTTGAGCGAGGAGAACGGGTCCTGGAAGACGAACTGCACTGTCCGCCGGTAGCGCGTCAGCGCTGCGCCGGAGAGTTGGTGCACGTCGCGCGGGCCCGACCCGTCGTCGAACATCACGCGTCCGCGATCGGGGGCGAGCGCGCGCGAGATGATCTTCGACACCGTGGTCTTGCCGCAGCCCGATTCGCCGACCAGCCCGAGCGTCCGGCCGCAGCGGAGCGCGAGGCTGACCTCGTCCACGGCCGTGATCGTGCGGACCCGGCCGCTGAAGAGCCCGGCCCGCAGCGTGAAGGTCTTGGAGACGTTTTCGACCGACAGGATCGTGCGATCCGGCGGCGGCGCAAGCCGCGCGGCGGGCACCGCGCTCGCCGCCTCGCGCAGCGGGGTCAGGCGCTCGCCCGGCTCCATGTTGAAGCGGGGAACTGCCCGCATCAGCGCCTTGAGATAGGGATGCTGGGGGCGGCGGAAGATGCTCTCGCGGTCGCCCGCCTCCATGACGCGCCCGCGATACATGACCACGACGTCGTCGGCCATGTTCGCGACGATGCCGAGATCGTGCGTGATCAGGAGGACGGACATGCCCGTCTCCTCCTGAAGCTCGCGGATCAGGTCGAGGATCTGGGCCTGGGTCGTGACGTCGAGGGCGGTCGTGGGCTCGTCGGCGACGAGGAGGGCCGGGCGCGTGATCAGCGCCATGGCGATCATCGCCCGCTGGCGCAGGCCGCCCGACAGCTCGAAAGGATAGGTCGTCAGCGCCCGCTCGGGATGGGGAAAGCCGACGCGGCGGAAGACCTCGACGGCGCGCGCCTTCGCCTCGGCCGCGGTGACGTCGGCATGCAGCCGGAGCGCTTCCGTCACCTGGTCGCCCACCGTGTGGAGCGGCGAGAGCGAGGTCATGGGCTCCTGGAAGATCATGGCGATGCGCCCGCCGCGGATCTGCCGCATCGTCTCGCTCCCGGCCGGCAGCGCCGTGATGTCGAGGGGAGGGTGGCGGTCCTGGGGATCGTCGAACAGGATCGAGCCCGAGGTGATCCGCGCCACCTTCGGCAGGATGCGCATGATCGCCTGCGCGGTCACCGATTTGCCCGACCCCGATTCGCCGACGATCGCGACCGTCTTCCCCCTCGGAATGGAGAAGCTGAGGCCCTGGACCGCCGGGAACCGGCCGCCGTCGGAGGCGATCTCGACGCCGAGATTCTGCACCGAGAGGAGCGGCAGCCGCGTCATGTCCGCGCCGGCTCCGCCCGGGGCGGCATGTCGCGCAGGCCGATCGGCCGGATCGCCGGATGATCGGCGGCGAGCGCGGCGATCCCCTCGCAGAAGGACCACAGCCGCTCGTCGTGCACGAGATGATGCGTCAGGAAGCCGAAAGTCTCGACCCCGCGGGCGAGGGCGCGCCGCATCATGGCGACGAGCGCTTCCGGCGGGAGGAGACTGCGCGTGCCCGGCCAGTCGATCGGGTCGAGATGCGTGTCGATCCGGTCGATCTGCCCCGTTCCCCGCGGCTCCCCGAAGCAGGAGAGGGCGCGAAAGCCGAGGACCGGCAGGCGTGGGACGAGATCGGACGCGATGTTGTTCCAGGGCGGCACGAAGACGGGGAGCGCGCGCGGCCCGAAGGCTTCCATGATCGCCGCGAGCCCTTTTCCGGCTTCCCCGGCTCGCTCCGCCAGCGGGCGGTGGGAGCCGAACTCGGCCTTCTTGTCGGAGGGCGGCGCGTGATTCGCATGCCGCCAGCCATGCACGAGAACCGTGACACCGTCTTCCCCCCGCAGGCGCTCGGCAAGGGCCGGCTCGGCGCGGGACGGGATGACCGCAAGGGAGACGGGCAGGCCGCAGTTCGATAGCGTACCGAGAAGGCGGTCCAGGGTTGCGCCCGGCGCGACCGCATCGTCGTCCCGCCACCAGAAGCCGATGCGGCGCCCTTCGGCCGCGAGGCGGTCGAATTCGCCCCGCAGGGCCGCGATCGCCGCGGCGCTCATTGCGCCGACTCGGCGCCGGATCCGGTCCGGGCGGCCGCGAATGTTTCGACGAGGTCGGCGCTGCGCTCCTGTCCGTCGAGGCCGATCGCGAAGGCGGGACGCGGGCGGGAGGCCGCGGCGGCGACGGCGGCCAGCAGGTTTTGCGGCGTCAGCTCGGCCTCGGGCAGGAGGGTGGCGAGGCCCTCTCCTGCGAGGCATTCGGCCCGCAGCCGCTGCTCGGTCTCCTGTCCCAGCTCGAAGGGCACGAGCACCGCTCGGGCGCGCGTCGCGACGATGTCCATCACGGTGTTGTAGCCGGCTTGGCCGACGAAGACAGCAGCCCGCGCCAGGAGGGACCGAAAGTCGCGCCGGGCGCGCTCGACGGCGGCGCCGGGCGGCGCCTCGGCGAGAAGCTGCCGGAACACCTCCTCCTCGACGGCGGAGCCGACCAGCACCCGCCAGGGCCGCGAGGCATCGAGGCGGGCGGCGGCGAGGGCCGCCCGATAGAGCGGCAGGGCCGCGGCGCTCGAGCCGCCCGAGACCAGGATCGAGCCGTCGTCGGGTCCTGCGGGCAGGATCGCCGCCTCGCCGGGGCCGACATAGCCGGTATAGGCGAGCTTTCGGCGCAGTGCCTCGTCGACGGGCCAGGAGCGCCCGAGCGGCACGACGGCCTCGTCCCCATGGACCAGGATGGCAGCATAGCGGCGGGCGACGAGGGCGTGGGCGCGCTCGATCTTCTCGGGCTTGGCTGGTGCGACCAGGATGTCCCTCACCGAGCCGAGGAGCACGGGCGGCGGGACCTGTGCCGCCGCGGCGTCGAGAAGCGCCTGGAACTCGCCCGCGAGATTGCGGCGGCCGAAGGGAAACTGCTCCGTGACGACGACATGCGGGCGCAGGCGCGCGAAGGTCGCGAGGAGAAGCCGGCGGCGCCGGTCGAGATAGGCGGGACCGGCCGGCTGGCCGTCCTCGCCGAGGAGCACCGAGAAATCGCCGAGCGGCGCTCTCACCGGCGGCAACTGCACGAGGTCGAGCCCGCTCGCATCCGCGAGAGGCATCGGCGCCCCGCCCGAGGCGAGCGTGACGTGGTGGCCGCGGCGCGCCAGGGCCCGGCCGATCGCGCTCGCGCGCACCAGATGTCCCGCGCCCAGGAGATGCGTGACGGCGATGAGGATGCGCAGGCTCATGATGCCGCCTGCGTTGCGTCGGCGAGTGGCCCCAGCGCCGACCGGAGGATGGCCGCGGCCTGGGGCAGGTCGCGCTCCGAGCGGACGAAACGGAGCGCCGGCTCGCGCATGGCGCGCAGGCGCGCCGGATCGGCCAGGAGGCCCGCGAGCATCGCCGCGAAGGAGCCGGCATCGCGCGGGGGCGCCAGCAGGCCGGTCTCGCCCTCGCGCAGGATCGCCGGCACGCCGCCTTCGCGCCCCGCGAGGACCGGGCAGCCGCAAGCCTGGGCCTCGAGCAGCGTCATGCCGTAGGCTTCGCCGATGGCGGGCCAGACGAGGAGATCGGACGCGCCGTAGAGGGCGGCGAGGGCTGCCGGTTCGAGGACGGCGCCGCGCAGGCAGGCCCGCTCCCCGAAGCGCGCGAAGAGGCTTTCCACGGCCTCCCGTGCCGGCCCGTCCCCGACGATGTCGAGACGCCAGGGCGCCTCCGCCGGCAGCCGCGCCAGGGCTTCGGCGAGAAGCCGGTAGGAGGCGAGCTTGTCTCCCTCGCGCATCATGGCGACGGCGAGGAGGCGAGAGGGATCGCCGTGCGGCGCCTCGCGGGGAGGCGGTGTCCAGGCATCCGCTTGCAGGAAGGGCGGCAGGGAGACGAGGCGCTGGCCGGGACGGAGCGCGGCTGCGAGGTCTTCCTCGTCATGGGGCGTCATCACGAAGAGACAATCCGCGCGGTCGAGTGCGGCTTCCGATCCGGCATGGCCGAGGGCGAAGGCGCCGAAGGCGCGCCGCGCTGACCGCGAGCCTTCCGCCACGGCATAGGGAATGCCGAGCGCCTCGGCGACGGGGGGGCCGATCCAGTCCGGTGCCTTGTAGTAGCAATGATAGGTGAGCCAGAGCCGGGGCCGGCTCTCGCGCGGCCGGGTTTGATAGACGGCGGCGAGCCGGCGGGCCTCGGTCTCCCCCGCCGCCCGGATGCGCTGCTGGGCTTCGGCATCGCCCGCAAGGTCGAGGCTGCGCAATTCGCTCGCGAGTTCCGGCCCGAACCCGGCAAGGCGGAGCGCCGAGAGGAGAAGGCGGCCCATGGCGCGGTCCCCCGAGGGGACCGGGTGGTTCGGGCTCTTGAGAGGAGCGTAGAAGGCGAGCGGGATCATGCGCCGGCGGCGCCGCGCGCATCCTCGTCCTCGCGGCGGGGCGAGGCTCCCGTCTCGGCGAGAAGGCGCGCCGCCAGCCGGTCGAGCCCGGCCTGCGCGCCGAACGCTTCGCGTAGGCGCTCCCCCGCCGCGCGGCCGAGCGCTTCCCGCTGTGCCGGGTCGCGGATGAGCAGGTTGAGCGCGTTGGAGAGCGGCTCCCATTCGCCCGGCGGCACCAGCAGCGCTTCCCGGCCGTCCCGGAGGAATTCGGGAATGCCGGAGAAATCCGTCGCCACGCTCGCCAGATGCTGGGAGGCGGCTTCCATCAGCACGTTGGGCAGGCCGTCGCGGTCGCCGTCTGCGGCCTTGCGCGAGGGCAGCGCGAAGAGATCGGCTTCGCGCATCAGGGCGACGATATCCGGCTGCGCCTTGGGCCCGAGAAAGGCGACGCGGCGGCCGAGCCCGGCCCTCTCGGCCTGCGCCTTCAGCGCGGCCAGGAGCGGGCCGCCCCCGCAATGGGCGAAGGTCCAATGCAGGTCGGGCGGCAGGGCGGCCAGTGCCGACAGCAGCAGGTCGAAGCCCTTCTTCTCGACCGCCCGTCCGACCGAGAGGATGCGAGCGGGATCGGCGGGATCGCTGCCGTCGCGCGGCGGCCTCGCCGGCGGTTCCGGGAAGCGGGACAGGTCGAGCCCGTGATAGAGAAGGGAGACCCGCCCGGGATCGGGCGCGAGGGCGGCGAGATGCTCTTGCCCTGCTCGCGTGCAGGTGACGCCCCAGCGGGCGTCCGCGATCTTCTCGCGCTTCTCCCAGTCGGGAATGGTCCAGATATCCTTGGCGTGGGCCGAGAAGCTCCAGCTTCGCCCGCTGAGAAGGGCGGCATAGCGGGCGACGGAGCCCGGCGTGTGCAGGAAATGCACGTGGAGATGGCGGATCCGCGGATCGAGCTCGCGGGCGAGGACGCAGGCCTGGCCGAGGCGGCGCAGCCGGCCCGCGGTCGGATCGCGCCGCAGATCGGCCGCGAAGACCTTCATCAGCGCGCCGAAGCCCGGACGGCGCACGGCATCGGCGAATCCGCGCAGGACGCGAAGGGGCTCGCGATGGAGATATTCCGGCAGATAGCGCCGCGACGCCCGGATCGCCTTGTGCATCGGATGGATCGCGCGGTCCGTCGGATGGCGCAGCGACCAGATGTCGAAGGCGAGGCCGCGCTGCTCGAGGCCGAGAAGCTCCTGCGCGACGAAGGTCTCCGACAGCCGCGGATATCCCTTCAGCACGACCGCGAATCGGGGGGCGTCCACCGCCTATTCCGCCGCCTGGGGCAGGGCGGTGCGCTTGCCCGCCTCCAGGATGGAGGCGATGCGGCCGCGGATGGAATCGAGGCCGTCGAGCAGTCCCGGCACGGTGACCTCCGAGGGGCGGGGGCGGGAGGGCAGGGCGCGCAGGGCGCTCGCCATGGCCATCGGGTCGCGGCCGGTCTCGCTCTCGACCAGGGTCGAGACGAGCCCGAGACGCTCGGCCTCGACGGCGCGGATGAGCTGCTCGCGCCGCGGGCGGGTGCGCGGCACGATGAGCGCGGGCTTGTCGAGCGACAGGATCTCGCAGAACGTGTTGTAGCCGCCCATCGCGACGACCGCCGCGGCGCGGCTCATCAGCAATTCGAGCTTGGTGTCGAAGGCGATGGCGTCGAGCATGGGGTGGCGCGCGATCCGCTCCAGGAAGAGGCGCCGCCGGTCCCGGTTGATGAACGGGCCGAAGACGACGAGGGCCGGAAGCGGAATGTCCGGATCGGCCTCGTAGGCCGAGAGCACCCATTCGATGACGTCGTCGCCGTCGCCCCCCCCGCCGGTGGTGACGAGTGCGAAGGGCCGGCGCGTGATGGCGGGATAGCGGGTCAGGGCCGGCTCGGCCGGCAATTCGCGGCGCAGATATCCCGTATAGAGGATGCTTCGCCCCAGCGTCTCGGGCAGCCGCAGGCAGTCGAGGGGGCGGTAGATTTCCCCGAGGCCGTAGACCCAGATCTCGTCGTAATAGGCTGCGAGCGCCTCGGCGGCGCCCTTGCGCTCCCATTCGGGAACGAGGAGGCTCGGCTCGTCCATGACGTCGCGGGCGCCGAGCACGATCCGGCAGCCCCGCCGCTTCATGGCGTCGAGCGTCGGCAGCACCTCGCCGCGAAAGCCTGTCGGCTCCTTGTCGACGATCAGCACGTCGGGATCGAAGGTCTCGGCGGTTTGCAGGATGAGCGCCTCGCGCAGCCGCGTGGCCTCGTCGATCGAAAGATTGAGGTTGAGCGAGCGGTAGTCGCCGTCGGGAAGCTTGGTCACGCCAGGCACGCGGACATAATCGACCCCCGGCCCGAACTCGAAGGAGCCGATCACCGGGGAGCCGGACACGATGATCGCCGAAAGGCCGGGGCGCTCGGCGACGAGCGCATTCGCGATGGCGCGGGAGCGGCGCAGATGACCCAGACCGAACGTGTCGTGGCTGTAGATCATCACCCGCGCGCGGGGGGCCGCCTCGGGCGGCCGGGCAAGCCCTCGCGCCGCCTCTTCGCAGATATTGGGCATCCCAGATCCTGGCAGCTTCCGGTCGCCCCGCGCGACCCCTGTCCGAGCCGTCAGATTACCACGAACCGCGCGCCGATCATCCCCGCCCGTCCAGCCCGCATGCGCGGCAGCGCACGCAAGGGCGATATGGCCGCTTCGCTCCGCCGTGCTAAGACGGCGATCCGATGACGAAGAGCCTGTTCACATATATCTGGCGCCACTCGAAGCGCGACCAGTTGCTCATCTTTGCCGTCGTGCTCGCCTCGCTGCCCTTCTATTACGCCTCGCTCGACCTGCCGAAGAAGATCGTCAACGAGGCGATCCAGGGGCGCGCCTTCGAGGCCGGGCGCATGACGGCGACCTTCCTCGACCTGTCGCTCTCCTGGCCCAAGTGGCTGGGTGGCGGGGAGACGGTCTTCTTTCCCGGCTTCGAGGTCGGCCGGGTGGGGCTGCTGCTCGGGCTCTCCTTCGTATTCCTGTTCTTCGTCCTGGTGAACGGCCTCTTCAAGTACTGGATCAACGTCGCCAAGGGCGCGCTCGGCGAGCGCATGATGCGGCGGCTGCGCTTCGAGCTGTTCGGCTATGCGCTGCGCTTCACGCCCGAGGCCCAGCGCAACGTCCGCTCCGCCGAGGCCGCGACCATCATCAAGGACGAGGTCGAGCCGATCGGCGGCTTCATCGGCGACGCCTATATCCAGCCCCTGATGCTCGGCAGCCAGGCGCTGACGGCGATGAGCTTCATCCTGATGCAGAGCCTGTGGCTCGGGCTCCTGGCCGCGCTCGTCGTCGGTGTCCAGTTCATCATCATCCCGCGCCTGCGCCGGCAATTGCTGGTGCTGGGCCGCCAGCGCCAGCTCGCCTCGCGCGAATTCGCCGGACGCGTCAGCGAGGTCATCGACGGAATCGAGGCCGTCCACGTCCACCGCGCCGAAAGCTGGGAGAAAGCCGAGATCGGCGACCGGCTCTACAAGCTGTTCGATATCCGCTTCAGGATCTACAAGCGCAAGTTCATCGTCAAGTTCCTGAACAATCTCCTGTCGCAGATCACGCCGTTCTTCTTCTATTCGGTGGGCGGCTATTTCGCCTTGACCGGCAAGCTCGATATCGGCCAGCTCGTGGCCGTGATCGCGGCCTATCGCGAGCTGCCGCCGCCGCTGAAGGAGCTGATCGACTGGGACCAGCAGCGTCTCGACGTGCAGGTGAAATACGATCAGGTCGTCGCCTATTTCTCCCCCGACAAGCTGGAATCGGAGGAAGAGGAGGGAGAGGATTTCCCTCTCGCGGGCCAGCTCCGCATCGATGCGCTCCAGATGTGGGACAGCCACGGCGTCGCGGTCATCGACGGCGGCGAGGCGGTCGTGTCCCTGCCGGGGAGTCTGGCCATTCTCTCGGACGGCACGGCCGCCGCGAGCCTTCTCGCGCGCCTCCTCGCGGGCCGCGCCGAGCACCATTCGGGCGAGGTCAGGATCGGCGAGCGCGACCTGCTGCGCCTCGGCCCGGAGAGCGTCGGCCGCCGCATCGCCTATGCGGGGCACGAGCCGAACCTCTTCGCGGGAAGCCTGAGGGACAATCTCGTCTATGGGCTGCGCCAGCACCAGATCGGCGAGGTTTCGCAGACCGAAGGGGAGCTTCTGCGGGTCGCGGAGGCGCGGCGGACGGGCAATCCCCTCGCCAGCATCCAGGCGGAATGGCTCGATCTCGACAGGAGCGGGACCACGGACGGCCTCGAACTCGACGCGAAGCTCATTTCCTTCCTGAACCGGATCGGGCTCGGGGAGGATGTCTATCGTTTCGGCCTGGACGGGATGATCGATCCGGCGCGCCAGCCGGGCCTCGCCGAGCGCATCGTGGAGGCGCGCCGCCGTTTCCAGGAGCGCCTCGCTGAGGAGGGCATGGCCCATTATGTCGAGAGCTTCGATCCGGCGCGCTACAACACGCAATCGACCATCGTCGAGAATCTCCTCTTCGGCGTGCCCGTCTCGCCGGAGCTGAAGGGGGCGGCGATCGTCGAGCATGCCGGCTTCCGGCGCGTCCTCGACGGCGAGCATCTCACGGACGATCTCGTGGGCATGGGCGTCGCCATTGCCGAGACGATGACGGACATCTTCCGCGGCTTGCCGCCCGGACATCCGCTCTTCGAGCAGTTCTCCTTTGTCCATGCCGAGGAGCTGGACGAGTTCGGGGCGATCGTGAAGCGCGCGCAGGGGAAGGGGCGGGGGAGGCTCTCGCGCGAGGAGCGCCGGCGCCTGCTGACGCTGCCGCTCGATTATATCGAGCCGCGCCATCGTCTCGGATTGCTCGACGGGCGGATGCGCGAGCGCCTGCTGGCGGCGCGCGGGAAGATGCGCGCGATGCTCGAGGAGGCTCCCGATCCCGGCGTCGAGTTCTATGATCCCGACAAGGTCGCCCTGGCTGCTCCGCTCCGGGACGATTTTCTGTTCGGGCGGGTGGACGAGACCATCGCCAATGCGAGGGAAGAGGTCCGCGCCGTCGGTGCGCGGGTGATCGCCGAGATGGAGCTGTCGACGGAGATCGAGCGCGTCGGGCTCGACCATGCCGTCGGCCCCGCCGGCCGGCGCCTCACGCCGCAGCAGCGCGCCGCGATCAATCTCATCCGCTGCCTCGTGGGGCGGCCCGACATCCTGGTCGTGGACGGCGCGCTCGCGCCCTTCGCCGAACGCTCCCTTCCCGATCTGGTCGGATTCCTCCAGGAAGGCATGGCCGGCCGCACGCTGGTCATGGTCCTGCCGAACGATCGGCTCCTTCCGCTTTTCGGCGAGGCCATCGGGTTCAAGGACGGTGCCATCGTCGAGATCGCCTCGAAGGCTGGGGAGCCGGATGCCGGGGACGACACGAGCGATGCGCGCGAGACTCCGCGGCGCGATGCGGCCGAATAGACCGGAAGGCGAGACATGACGCTCGAAAGCGAAGTTCAATCCCTGCGCCAGGTCCCGATGTTCCGGGGCATCGAGCGCTCGCGCCTGAAGCTGCTCGCCTTCACCTCGGAGCGCATCAGCTTCGCGCCGGGCCAGCGGTTCTTCACCCAGGGCGATGCGGCCGACGCGGCCTATGTCATTCTCGACGGCAAGGCCGACGTGGTCCTCGGATCGAAGGAGGGCCAGTTCAAGGTGGCCGAGCTGGGGCGCAACGCCCTCGTCGGCGAGATGGGAATCCTGTCGGACAGTCCGCGCAGCGCCACCATCGTCGCGACGGAGCCCGTCTCCGCCCTGCGCATCGACAAGCGCGTTTTCCTGGACCTGCTCACGCAATTCCCGCAGATGTCGATCGCGGTGATGCGCGAGCTCGCCAGCCGCCTGGAGCGCACGAACGCTCAGCTTTCCGCGCTGTCGCGCAATCACGGCGGCGCCTGAGCTGCTTCTCGGGAGGAGGGGGCCTTGGATCTCGGTGCGATGCTGAAGGGACGTCACGTCCTCGTCACGGGGGCCTCGAGCGGGCTCGGGCGCCATTTCGCGCAGCTCTGCGCGCGCCACGGCGCGCTCGTCACCGTCGGCGCGCGCCGGCGGGACCGGTTGGAGGCCCTGGTCGAGAAGCTGCTCGAGCTCGGCGCCGAGGGCGCCCAGGCGGTGGAACTCGACGTGTCGGACGTGGCCTCCGTCCAGAGGGCGGTCGCGGGCGCGAGCATGGCCTCTCCCCTCGACGTGGTGGTCAACAATGCCGGCATCGCCGACAACCGGCCCGCGCTCGATATCGACGAGGCTTTGTACGATGCGGTCGTCGATACCAACGTGAAAGGGGTCTGGGCGGTCTCGACGGAGGCGGCGCGCGCCTGGCGGGCGGCGGGACGGCCGGGCGCCGTCGTCAACATCGCCTCGGTCCTGGCGCACCGGGTGGCGGGTGCCGTCTCGATCTACGCGGCGACCAAGGCCGCTGTCGTGCAGATGACGGCGGCCCACGCCCTCGAATGGGCGCGCTACGGCATCCGTGTGAACGCGCTCGCCCCCGGCTACATCTCGACCGAGATCAACGAGGAGTTCTTTCAGTCCGAGCCCGGTCTTGCGCTGATCAAGCGCATTCCCATGCGCCGGCTCGGCCAGCTCGAGGATCTCGACGCGCCTTTCCTCCTCCTCGCCACCGATGCGTCCCGCTGGATGACGGGAACCTGCGTCACGGTCGATGGCGGGCACACGGTTTCGGGGCTCTGAGGGGCGCACCCACCCTCCCCCCACGAAGTGGCGGGGAGGGCCGAGTCGCGCCGAAGGCGCGACCGAGGTGGGGGCGCTGACGCGAATGCCCGACCTGTCGGCAGGCTGAGCCGCCCCCCACCCCGGTCCTTCGCTTCGCTCCGGCCCGGCCCTCCCCACCGCAAGCGGGGGGAGGGGGGCGCGGCGGAATCAGCTGCAACCCGTCGTCGAGCCGCAGGTGTCGCATTTCAGGCAGGTGCCGTTCCGCACCAGCGTGAAATTCGCGCATTCGGGGCAGGCTTCGCCCTCGTAGCCCTTCATGCGCGCCTCGCTGCGGCGCTCGGCGACCGTGGCCTCGCGCCGGGACGCCTTGGAGACCGGCGGCGCGTCGGCGACCGCGAGGAAGCCGAGCTGGCCCGTGGCCGGGTCGAGCACAGCATCCGCCTTCAGCGCCGTGGCGCCGGCCGTCGCCCAGCCCGCCGCGACCGAGCGGCCGCCCTCGAAGACCTGGAGCGCGGCCGGCTTGCCGCGCAGGAAGCCGGTGGAGGCGATGCCGGCGGGGAGGGGCCTCGCCGGTGCCGCCGGGCTCCCGGCGGGCTGCGCCTCGGCGGGCGCCGGGCGGCCCTCGCCCTCGCCGGAGCCCAGGACGTCGTGGCCGATCTCCTCCGGGTTCACATGGGCGAGGTCGGTGCGGCCGAGATAGGACACGGCCAGCTCGCGGAACACGTAGTCGAGGATCGACGTCGCGTTCTTGATGCGCTCGTTGCCGGCGACGAATCCGGCCGGCTCGAAGCGGGTGAAGGTGAAAGCCTCCACATATTCCTCGAGCGGCACGCCGTATTGCAGGCCGAGCGAGATGGCGATGGCGAAATTGTTCATCATCGCCCGGAAGGCCGCGCCCTCCTTGTGCATGTCGATGAAGATCTCGCCGAGGCGCCCGTCGGCATATTCGCCCGTATGGATATAGACCTTGTGGCCGCCGACAACGGCCTTCTGGATATAGCCGGTGCGGCGGTCGGGCATGCGCTCGCGCAGGCGCACCGGCACCTCGACCTTCTCCACCCGCTCGATCACCTTCTCGACGATGCGCTCGGCGATCTGGGCGGTGCGGGCGGCGGTCGGCTGGGCGAGAAGCGCCTCGACCGCATCGTCGACCTCGTCCTCCTCGTCCGAGACGAGGGCGGAATTGAGCGGCTGGGACAGCTTCGAGCCGTCGCGGTAGAGCGCGTTCGCCTTCAGGGCGAGGCGCCAGGAGAGCATATACGCCTTGGCGCAATCCTCGACCGTCGCGTCGTTCGGCATGTTGATGGTCTTGGAGATCGCCCCCGAGATGAAGGGCTGCGCCGCCGCCATCATGCGGATGTGGCTCTCCACCGAGAGATAGCGCTTGCCGAGCCGCCCGCAGGGATTGGCGCAGTCGAAGACGCTGTAATGCGCGCGCTTGAGGTGCGGGGCGCCCTCCAGCGTCATCGCCCCGCAGACATGGACGTTGGCCGCCTCGATCTCGTCCTTCGGGAAGCCGAGATGGCGCAGAAGCTCGAAGGAGGGGTCGTCCAGCTTCTCGGCCGGGACCTTCAGCACCTTCGTGAGAAAATCGGCGCCGAGCGTCCATTTGTTGAAGACGAACTTGATGTCGAAGGCGCTCTTCATGCCGGCTTCGACGGCCGCGATCGCCTCGTCCGTGAAGCCCTTCGCCCTGAGCGTCGCCGGATTGACGGCAGGCGCCTGCCCCATCGAGCCGTGGCCGACCGCGTAAGCCTCGATCTCGGCGATCTCGTGCTCGCGATAGCCGAGCGCGCGCAAGGCATCCGGCACGGCGCGGTTGATGATCTTGAAATAGCCGCCGCCGGCGAGCTTCTTGAACTTCACCAGCGCGAAATCGGGCTCGATCCCGGTCGTGTCGCAATCCATGACGAGGCCGATCGTGCCGGTCGGCGCGATCACGGTCGCCTGGGCGTTGCGGAAGCCGTGGCTCTTGCCGAGGTCGAGCGCCCTGTCCCAGGCCGCCGCGGCGCGCTGGACGAGATCGACCTGCGGACAATGGGCCCGGTCGAGCGGGACCGGGTTCGTCTGAAGGAACTCGTAGCCGAAGGTCTCGCCATGGGCGGCGCGGCGGTGGTTGCGGATCACCCGCAGCATCGCCTCGGCATTCTCCGCATAGCGCGGGAAGGGGCCGAGTTCCCTCGCCATCTCGGCCGAGGTCGCATAGCTCGTGCCGGTCATGATGGCTGTCAGCGCGCCGCAGAGCGAGCGGGCCTCGTCGGAATCGTAGCCGAGGCCCATCGTCATGAGCAGGCCGCCGATATTGGCGTAGCCGAGGCCGAGCGTGCGGTATTCGTAGGACAATTCCGCGATTTCCCGGCTCGGGAACTGCGCCATCATGACCGAGATCTCGAGCACGATCGTCCAGAGCCGGCAGAGATGCTCGTAGCCGTCGACGTCGAAGCGGCGCGTTTCGCGGTCGTAGAAGGCGAGGAGGTTCGCCGAGGCGAGGTTGCAGGCCGTATCGTCCAGGAACATGTATTCGGAGCAGGGATTGGAAGCCCTGATCCGCCCGCCCGCCGGGCAGGTATGCCAGTCGTTCATGGTGGTGTTGAAATGCAGGCCCGGATCGGCCGAGGCCCAGGCGGCGGCGCTGATCCTGTCCCAGAGGTCGCGCGCCTTCAGCGTCTTCGTCACCTTGCCCGTGGTGCGGGAGGTCAGGTGCCAGTCGCCGTCTCCCTCGACCGCCCGCAGGAAATCGTCCGTCAGCGAGACGGAATTGTTCGAGTTCTGGCCCGCGACCGTGAGATAGGCTTCCGAATCCCAGTCGGTGTCGAAGGTCGGGAAATCGATCTCGGTCAGGCCCTGGCGGGCCATCTGGATGACGCGGCGGATATAGTTGTCCGGCACCTGGGCGCGCCGGGCGAGCTTCACCTCGCGTTTGAGGGCGGGGTTCTTCTCCGGCTCGAAACAGGCGTCGCCGTCGGCCTCGCATTGCACGCAGGCCCGGAGCACCGCCTTGAGATGCCTTTTGACGATCTTCGAGCCGGTGACGAGGGCTGCGACCTTCTGCTCCTCGCGCACCTTCCAGTCGATATAGGTCTCGATGTCGGGGTGGTCGATGTCGACGACCACCATCTTGGCGGCGCGCCGCGTCGTGCCGCCCGACTTGATGGCGCCGGCCGCCCGGTCGCCGATCTTCAGGAAGGACATCAGGCCCGAGGACTTGCCGCCGCCCGAGAGCCGCTCGCCCTCGCCGCGCAGGCGCGAGAAGTTCGAGCCCGTGCCCGAGCCGTATTTGAACAGGCGCGCCTCGCGCACCCACAGATCCATGATGCCGCCCTCGTTGACGAGGTCGTCCCGCACGCCCTGGATGAAGCAGGCATGGGGCTGCGGGTGTTCATAGGCGGAGGCGGAGGGGGTCAGTTCGCCCGTGAAGGGATCGACGTAGAAATGGCCCTGGCCCGGCCCGTCGATGCCATAGGCCCAGTGCAGGCCCGTATTGAACCATTGCGGCGAGTTCGGCGCACACATCTGCGCGGCCAGCATGAAGCGCAACTCGTCATGGAAGGCGCTCGCATCCTCCTCGGCCGAGAAATAGCCGCCCTTCCAGCCCCAATAGGTCCAGCAGCCCGCGAGGCGGTCGAAGACCTGCGCGGCCGTCCTCTCGGAGCCGTAGCGCTCGCCCTCCGGAAGCGCGGCAAGAGCCTCCTCGTCCGGCACCGAGCGCCAGAGCCAGGAGGGGACGCCGTTCTCCTCGACCTTCCGGAGGCGCGCCGGGACGCCGGCCTTGCGGAAATATTTCTGCGCCAGGACGTCGGAGGCGACCTGCGACCACGCCTCCGGCACCTCGATCCCGTCCGCCTTGAAGACGGTCGAGCCGTCCGGGTTGCGGATCTCGCTGGTCGCCGTGCGGAAGGGGATGGCCTCGTAGGGAGAGGCATTGGCCGTGGTGTGTCGCCGCTCGATCCGCATCGTTCCGTCCCTTCCGCGCCGGGCCGCCGCCCGTTCCAAATCCGTCAGTGCCGCGCAAGGCTCCGCCCGTCCCGGAAAGACAGTCCGGCAGGGGCACGCGTCGCACTGAGGAGGCCGCGGGGGCGCGCATCCTGGCGCGCATCCGCAGCGGAATTCGACGCTAGTGCGAGTCTCGCCTCACCGTCAATCATGGGTCGGACCACTACGTGTTGCGTGGTGCGGCCGTTCCGCACACTAGATATGGTGGGGTGGCGGTTCCTAAAAAAGGGTTGCCGAAGCGGATCAAAGGCTTGTCCGGCCATGGACGAAATCGCCGGAAGCCCGATTTCGCTGTGCGCGGCTGTGGATGACGGGGATGGCGGCGCGAGGAGAATGCGAGCGTTGCGCGGATGCATCGGAGCGTTCGGCGCTGGACACGGGGCGCCGCTCGGCCTAACCGGAGGTTTCGGCGCGAGCGTTCGGCGACGGCATGAAACTCATCGACTTCCTCACCCGCACCTTCACCTGGTGGAACGGCCAGACCTGGGGAACCTATTGGTTCACCCGCCGGCACGGCGAGAGGGTCGGCGAGGACGAGTTCGGCAACGTCTACTACAAGGGGCTCGCCCGCCACATCGACCCTTCGGCGGGGCCCGAGCTTCGCTGGGTGATCTATAGCGGCACGGTCGAGATGTCGAACGTGCCGCCCTCCTGGCGGGCCTGGCTCGCCCATACCCACGACATCCCGCCCTCCGAGGAGAACTACACGCCTCGCGAATGGGAATTGCCGCATCTTCCCAACATGACCGGCACGCCCGAGGCGTATCGCCCGCCGGGTTCCACCAAGGCGACAGGCCGCCGGCCGCCGGCCACGGGCGATTACGTCGCCTGGTCCCCGGACGAGGCGGCGAATCGAGCCGGCTGACCGGAGCGCCGCTCCCGGCAGCGCAAGGCAGCCTTACTTTCGTCCAGAGCGCATGAGATGGGACGGCTCGGAAGGCCAGCCGCGCCGGAATCGCGCGGCGCAAGAGCGTGCCGGACGGCGCGCCGAGGGATTGAGCCGAGAATGCAGACGAGAGCCATCAAGGCGGTGACGGGGATCGCGGCCGGATTCCTGGTCGCGGGAGGTGTCCTCCTCGCCCTCGCCCCGGCCCGGGCGGACAAGATCAAGAATCCGACCGCCGTGTTCAACGGCCTCGACAAGATCACCGGCCGCATCATCGCCTTCGACGTCGCCGTCGACGAGACGGTGCAGTTCGGCGCGCTCCAGATCACCCCGCGCGTCTGCTATTCGCGTCCGCCGACCGAGGCGCCGCAGACCGATGGCTTCGTCGAGGTCGACGAGGTGACGCTCGACAACAAGTATCGCCGCATCTTCTCGGGCTGGATGTTCGCGGCGAGCCCGGGCCTGCACGGCGTCGAGCATCCCATCTATGACGTCTGGCTGACCGATTGTAAGGGCGGCACGGCCGTCATCGCCGACGCCAAGGAAAAGGACGACGCCCCGCCCACGGCCGAGGCGAAGCCCGAGAAGCGCCAGCAGCGCCAGGCCAAGCGCACCAATTCCGCCGGGCAGATCGACGTCGAAGGCCCGCGCGGCCGCGAGGTGCAGCCGCGCCAGGCCAGCCGGCGCTATTATCCGACCAACGAGGGCGCGACGGCCTCTCCCCCGAGCCCGCCCGGCTACGGCGGCTTCAACCCGGCGCGCTGAGCGCGTCCAGCGCCTCGCGGCCGGAGACGGCCTCGCCCCTCGGCCAGGACCACCATTGCGCCTCGGCGGCGACGGCCTCGGCGAGGATCGGCAGGTAGTCGGCGCGCGCCAGCTCGACCGCGCCGAGCGTTTCGAGGTGATCGGTCACGAATTGCGCGTCGAGCAGCCGGAAGCGGCCGCGGCGCAGGCGCGCGGCGAGATGCACGAAGGCGATCTTCGAAGCGTCGCGCGCGCGATGGAACATCGATTCGCCGAAGAAGGCCGCGCCGAGCCGCACGCCGTAGAGCCCGCCGACCAGTCGCCCCTCCTGCCACGCCTCGACCGTGTGGCAATGGCCGGCCTCGAACAGCGCGCCGTAGATCTGCCGGATGCGGCCGCTGATCCAGGTCCGCTCGCGACCCTCCATCGGCTCGGCGCAACCGGCGAGGACGGCGTCGAAATCGTGGTCGATCCTGATCTCGAACGGATCCTGACGCACCGTCCGCGCGAGCCGGCGGGGAATATGGATCTCGTCGAGCGGGAAGATTCCCCGCTGCTCCGGCTCGACCCAGAAAAGGCCGGGATCGTCCGCATCCTGGGCCATGGGGAAGAGGCCCGCGGCATAGGCCCGCAGCAGGATCTCGGGCGTGATCTCGGCGCGTTGCGGGCCGGCCATGCTCGGGCGTCCTCAGCGCCGGGCGCGACTCACGCCACGACTCCCTCCCTGGCCAGGAAATGCTCCAGCCAATGGATGTCGTACTGGCCGTTCTGGATATCCGGGTTGCGCACCAGCGTGCGGAAGAGCGGCAGCGTGGTCTCGATCCCGTCGACGACGAATTCGTCGAGCGCGCGGCGCAGGCGCATCAGGCATTCGTTGCGGTTGCGCCCGTGCACGATGAGCTTGCCGACCAGCGAATCATAATGGGGCGGGATGCGATAGCCCTGGTAGGCGGCCGAATCGACCCGCACGCCCAAGCCGCCCGGCGGATGGAAGTAGGTGATCTGGCCGGGCGAGGGCCGGAAGGTGGTCGGATGCTCGGCATTGATGCGGCATTCGATGGCATGGCCCGAGAGCCTGACCTCGCTCTGGGTGACCGAGAGCCGGCCCCCGGCCGCGACCCGGATCTGCTCGTTGACGATGTCGATGCCGGTGATCATCTCCGTCACCGGATGCTCCACCTGCACGCGGGTGTTCATCTCGATGAAGTAGAAGCGGCCGTCCTCATAGAGGAACTCGACCGTGCCCGCGCCGGCATAGCGCAATTCCTGCATCGCCCGGGCCACGGTGCCGCCGATCTTCGCACGTTCCTCCTCGTTGAGGGCGGGGGAGGGGCCTTCTTCCCAGACCTTCTGGTGCCGGCGCTGGAGCGAGCAGTCGCGCTCGCCGAGATGGATGGCCCCGCCCTGGCCGTCGCCGAGGACCTGGATCTCGATATGGCGCGGCTTCTCGAGATATTTCTCGAGATAGACCGCATCGTCCCCGAAGGCGGCGAGCGCCTCGGCCTTGGCGGTGGCGAGGGCATCGGGGAGACTCTCGGCGGTGCGAGCGACCTTCATGCCGCGTCCGCCGCCGCCGGCGGCCGCCTTGATGAGGACGGGAAAGCCGATCTCGGCCGCGACGCGCGCGGCCTCGGCATCGTCGGAAATGCCGCCTTCCGAGCCCGGCACGCAGGGAATGCCGAGGCGGCGCGCCGTCTTCTTGGCCTCGATCTTGTCGCCCATCATGCGGATATGCTCCGCCTTCGGGCCGATGAAGGCGATGCCGTGATGCTCGAGAACCTCGGCGAATCGCGCATTCTCCGACAGGAAGCCGTAGCCGGGATGGACGGCGTCGGCCCCGGTGATCTCGCAGGCGGCGATCAGGGCCGGGATGTTGAGGTAGCTTTCGCGGGCGGGCGGGGGGCCGATGCAGACGCTCTCGTCGGCGAGGCGGACATGCATGGCGTCCGAATCGGCGGTCGAATGGACCGCGACGGTCGCGATGCCGAGTTCCTTGCAGGCCCGCAGGATGCGGAGGGCGATCTCGCCGCGATTGGCGATCAGGATCTTGTCGAACACGCGCACCGCCCGCCTACTCGATCACCACGAGCGGCTCTCCGTATTCGACCGGCTGTCCGTCCTCGACATAGATGGCGGTCACGGTGCCGGCCCGCGCGGCCACGATGTCGTTGAAGGTCTTCATCGCCTCGATGAGCATGAGCTTGTCGCCCACGGCGACCTTGGAGCCGATCTCGATGAAGGGCTTCGCGCCCGGCGCCGGGCGCAGATAGGCCGTGCCCACCATGGGCGAGGTCATGGCGTCGGGGTGCTTGGCGTCGGCAGCCCTGGCCTCCGCGTGGGGGGCGGCCGGCGCCATCGGGGCGATCGCGGCCGGCGCGGCAACGGGCGCCGCGACGACGGAGATCGTGCGCGCGACGCGGATGCGCAAGTCGCCCTTCTCGACCTCGATCTCGGTCAGATCCGTATCGGAGATGAGGTTCGCAAGCTCGCGCACGAGCTCGGGATCGAAGGGACGGTTGCCCGACGACTTGCCCTTGGACGAGGAGGACTCGGCCGTCTGACGGCTCATGGCTCGATTGCTCAACAGTTTGCGTTCCCGCATTTGCGGGCCGTCTCGATCGCCTGCCGCAGGGGCTCGATGCCGACGGCTCCTGAAATCACTTCGTTGCCGACGACATAGGCGGGCGTCCCCGTCATGCCGAGGCGCTCGGCGAGCCTCATATTGGCGGCGACGGTCGCGCGGATCTCGGCATTCTCCAGGTCGCGCTGGAGGCGTGGCATGTCGAGGCCCATGGACTTGGCCAGCGCCAAAGCCTGCTCGCCCCCGACGCGCCCGCGGCTCTCCAGGAGCCGCGAATGGTATTCGAACGCCTTCTCCCCGGAGAGCTGCGCCTTCGCGGCGATGGCGATCTTCGAGGCTTCGACCGAATCCGGCCCGAGCACGGGCAGGTCGCGCAGCACGACGCGAAGCTTCGGATCGGCCTTCATCAGGCCGCGCAGGTCGGAGAGCGCGCGTTTGCAGTAGCCGCAATTGTAGTCGAAGAACTCGACCAGGGTGGTGTCGCCCTGGGGATTGCCGACGACGACCCCGTGCTTCGCCGACACGACCTCGTCGCGCACCTCGGCGAGGGCGTCGGCCTGCGCCTTGCGCTGCGCATCGGCCTGGCGCTTCTCCAGTTCCCCGATGGCCTCCTGAAGCACTTCCGGGTTCTTCAGGAGATAGTCCTTGATGATGCCTTCGATGGCCGTGCGCTGGTCGGGCGTGAAGGCGGTCTGCGCGCCCGCGGGCGCGAGGGCGGCGGCGGACAGCATCGCCGACAGGAGGAGCGGCCGGACACGGCGGAGGAAGGACGGCATGAGGAAGCTTTCGAAAGCCCTCGGGCTCGCGCGGGCGGGAGCCTGACGGGATGCGAGGTATCGTCGCGACGTGGCGAGGTCAATCGCACCGACGCATGCGGGCGACCGGATGACACGCCCACCCGGCGAAACCATGGCGAAATGTTTGCCGGGAGAGAGGGCCCGGCAGGGAATCTAGCGGACGAGGGGCCCCGGAAGGGCCGCCTCGGCGGCCACGAGGAGGCGCGCCTCGTGCCGTCGCATGAAGCGCCACAGGGCCACGCTGCCGAAGATTACCAGGGCGAGGAGCGTGAGGCCGATGGGGCCGACGACATGCTCGATCGAGCGCCCGCACAGATAGGCGCCGAAGCCCATCAGCGAGGCCCAGGCGATGCCTCCGACCGCGTTGAAGAACATGAAGCGGCGGCTGTCCAGGCGGTTCACGCCGGCCAGGACCGCCGCATAGGCCCGCAGCATGGCGGTGAAGCGGCCGAAGAAGACGATCTTCCCGCCATGCTTCTGGAAGAGATACTGGCCGAGCTTGAGGCGCCCGTGGTCGAGCCCGATCTTGTGGCCGTAGCGCACGAGGAGCGGCAGCCCGAAGCAGCGCCCCGCCCAATAGCCGATATTGTCGCCGAGGATCGCCGCGACCATTGCGGCCCCGACGATCAGCCGAATGTCGAGTTGGCCGGTCGAGCCGGCATAGACGGCGGTGGACAGGAGGATCGTCTCTCCCGGAAGAGGAAGTCCTGCGCTTTCCAGCAGGATCACGCCGAAAATGGCGAAGTAGCCGTAATGGGCGATGAGATCGGTGATCTGGAAATTGGAGAGAATGGCCACGGATGTTCCTTCGATCGCCCGTGGCATGCTACCAGCCCAGGAACGTGGCTCGATCAAGGCACCGGGGGCGGCGCGGAGCATCGTCTCACGGAGATGTGTGCTTTCCGCCACGGGACGCGGCTTCCTGGCGGATGAGATAGGCGAGGGCGCCCGTCGCCATCAGCGCCAGCGCGAACCAGGTCAGCGCATAGACGAGATGCGTGTTGCGGAAGGCGAGCACCGTGAGCCCGCCGACGGGCCATCCGCCGGGATTGGGCGTCGCGTCGGCGTCCACGAAATAGGGCGCCACGCGGTCGAGGCCGCGCGCGGCCGCGATCGCCGCGATGTCGCGCGAATACCAGCGATCGGCCGCCGGGTCGTTCCTGCGCAGGAAGGCGCCGCCCGGTTCGCTCAGGCGCGCGAGCCCGGTCACATGGATGGTCCCACCGACATTGCCGGCGGCGCGGCTCGCCGCGTCGCGTCGCTCGGGCGGCACGAAGCCCCGGTTGACGAGGACGGTGAAGCCGCCCTCCGTCTCGAGCGGCGTCAGCACCCAGAAGCCGGGCCCGTATTCGGTCACGGCCTGGACGAAGGTCTCGAGGTCGTGCCGAAAGCGCCCCGATGCGCTCACCCGGCGATATTCCAACCCGGCGAGGGCGGGGCCGGTCCAGTCGGAGGGGGGCGGGAGCGCGGCGGGAGGCGCGGTGCTGCGCGTTTCGACGCGCGCGATCAGGTCGAGCTTCCAGGCCCGCCGCTCGAGCTGCCAGATTCCAAGCCCGAAACAGGTGACGGCGGCGGTCGCGGCGAGGAGGCCGATGACGATCGCCTGCCGCCGCGTCCGCACCGCGTCCGCGGCGGGGGGATCGCGATCCCCCCTTCCGGCCTCGCTCACGGCATGGTGCGCATGTCGTGCATGGTGTGGGGCGGCATCATGTTGTCGTTGAGATGGTACATCACCCACAGGGATCCCGAGAGGCAGATGACCACGACGATGATGGTGAAGATGAAGGCGAGCATCGTCCAGCCGCCTTCGGATCTCGTATTCATGTGCAGGAAATAGACCGCGTGGACCACGATCTGGACCACGGCGAAGGCCATGACCGTGAGGGCCGTGGCGACCGAGCTGCCGAGCACGTTGCCCATGACCAGCCAGAAGGGAATGGCGGTCAGGATGACGGAGAGGACGAACCCGGTGACGTAGTCGCGCAGCGTGCCGTGCCCGGTCGCGTCGTGATGATGATGGGCTTCCCCGTGGCCGTGGCCGGCTTCGGCATGCGGCGTTTCGGCTGCGGCTCCGCTCATGGCAGCACACCCATCAGGTAGACGAAGGTGAAGACGCCGATCCAGACGACGTCGAGGAAGTGCCAGAACATGCTGAGGCACAGCAGCCGGCGCCGGTTCTCGGGAATCAGGCCCCGCCTCTTCACCTGGACCATCAGCGTCACGAGCCAGATCAGGCCGAAGGTGACGTGCGTCCCGTGCGTGCCGACGAGCGCGTAGAAGGCGGACAGGAAGGCGCTGCGCTGCGGCGTCGCGCCCTCGTGGATGAGATGGGAGAACTCGTAGAGCTCGATGGCGATGAAGGCCGCGCCGAAGAGGCCGGTCACGACGAGCCACACCTGCATCCGCCCGGCATCGCCGAAGACGCGGGAGATGGTCTGCTCCACCTTCGCCGCATTGGCCGCGCCCTGGAACTTGGCGAGGAAGCGCCGGCCGTGCGTCGCCCCGGCATCGTGGCCGTTCATGGCCAGCATGGCGAAGCCGTAGGTGATGGAGGAGAAGAGCAGCATCGCCGTGTTGAGGGCGACGAGCCGCAGGTCGAACAGGTCGGCGCCGGAGGGCCCGGCGGCGAAGGAGCGGCCCAGGACTCCGTAGGTCGCGAAGAGGATGGCGAAGACGAGGCAGTCGCTCATCAGGTACATCCAGAAGCCGAGCATGGTCGAGCCTTCGTGGTGCCCGTGCTCTTCCTGGACGTAAAAGACGTTCCGGTCGTATCCGCTCAGCGCGGTCGCATGATCGCTCATGATGTCACGCCTGCCCGAGCAGCTGCGAGCGCTGCTCTTCGGTTCGGACGACCTCGTCGGCCGGGATGTGGAAATCGCGATCGTAGTCGAAGGTGTGGAAGATCGCCGTGGCGATCACCGCCGCGAAGGACAAGGCCGCGAGCCACCAGATGTACCAGATCAGCGCGAAGCCGCAGACGGTGGAGAGGCCGGCCAGGACCACACCGGCCCACGTGTTCCTGGGCATGTGGATGGGCCGGAACCCGCCCATCGGCCGCCGGTAGCCCCGCTTCTTCATGTCCGCCCAGGCATCGAGCTCGTGCACGACCGGCGTGAAGGCGAAGTTGTAGTCCGGGGGGGGCGAGGAGGTGGACCATTCGAGCGTGCGCCCGCCCCACGGATCCCCCGTCACGTCGCGAAGCTCCTCGCGCCGCAGGTAGCTGACCACGAGCTGGATCAGGAAGCAGCCGATGCCGGCGGCGATCAGGAGCGCGCCGAGGGCCGCGATCACGAACCAGATCTGGAGCGAGGTGTCCTCGAACCGGTTCAGGCGGCGCGTGATCCCCATCAGGCCGAGCACGTAGAGCGGCGTGAAGGCGACCCAGAACCCCGAGACCCAGAGGATGCAGGACCATTTCCCCCAGAACGGGTCCAGCTTGTAGCCGAAGGCCTTGGGGAACCAGAAGGTGATGGCGGCGAAGATGCCGAACACGACACCGCCGATGATCACGTTGTGGAAATGGGCGATCAGGAACAGGCTGTTGTGCAGGATGAAGTCGGCCGGCGGCACGGCCAGCATGACGCCCGTCATGCCGCCGATCGCGAAGGTCAGCATGAAGGACACCGTCCACATCATCGGCACCTCGAACTGGATGCGGCCCCGATACATCGTGAACAGCCAGTTGAAGATCTTGGCCCCGGTCGGGATCGAGATGACCATGGTGGCGATCCCGAAGAACGAGTTCACGCTCGCGCCGGCCCCCATCGTGAAGAAGTGATGCAGCCAGACGAGGTAGGACAGGATCGTGATGCAGACCGTCGCATAGACCATCGAGGCGTAGCCGAAGAGCCGCTTGCCGCAGAAGGTCGAGACGATCTCGGAATACACGCCGAAAACCGGCAGGACCAGGATGTAGACCTCCGGGTGGCCCCAGATCCAGATCAGGTTCACGTACATCATCGGGTTGCCGCCGAGGTCGTTCGTGAAGAAGTTCGTGCCGACATAGCGGTCGAGGGTCAGGAGCGCGAGCGTGGCGGCGAGGACCGGGAAGGTCGCCACGATCAGGACGTTCGTGCAGAGCGAGGTCCAGGTGAAGACGGGCAGGCGCATCATCGTCATGCCGGGGCAGCGCATCTTCACGATCGTCGCGATGAGGTTGATGCCGGAGAGCGTGGTCCCGACGCCCGCGATCTGAAGCGCCCAGAGATAGTAGTCCATCCCGACGCCCGGACTATAGGCCGCCCCCGAGAGCGGCGGATAGGCGAGCCAGCCGGTGCGGGCGAACTCGCCCACGAACAGCGACGCCATGATCAGGACCGCGCCGCCGACCGTCATCCAGAAGCTGAAATTGTTCAGGAAGGGAAAGGCCACGTCCCGCGCGCCGATCTGCAGGGGCACCACGTAGTTCATGAGGCCCGTGACGAACGGCATCGCCACGAAGAAGATCATGATGACGCCGTGGGCGGTGAAGATCTGGTCGTAATGGTGGGAAGGAAGAAAGCCCTCGTTGGCGCCGAAGGCGACCGATTGCTGGGCCCGCATCAGCAGCGCGTCGGAGAAGCCGCGCAGCAGCATGATGAGGCCGAGGATCATGTACATGATCCCGATCTTCTTGTGGTCGACGCTGGTGATCCAGTTCGTCCACAGGTAGCCCCACAGCTTGAGACGCGTGAGGAGGGCGACGAGGGCGATCCCGCCGACCGCCACGCCGAGGAACGTCACGATCAGGATGGGCTCGTGGTAGGGAATCGCATCGAGCGTGAGGCGGCCGAAGATCAGATGTTGAAGGGTGGAGCCTGAGGACATTCTGAGTCTCGTCGATCTTGTGTTTGCGCGGCCTGCCGGCCCCCGCCGTTCTGTGCTCGGTCAGATCCCGGACTTGGCCGGGGCGGGGCCGCCATGGCCCTGGTGCCCCCCGTTCGCCCCGGGAGCGGGGGCGGCGGGCGTCTCGTGTCCCGCCCCGTGGCCGGGGACGTCGCGCACCCGGTCGTAGCGCAGGCGCTCCCGGTTCTCCCGGCTATGGACGCCCGCGCCCCCCTTGGCGTCGATTCGCATCATCTCATCCACGCACATCTGGCCGGGGGCCGTGCACATGTTGACGATCGCATTGAAGAGCCCCTTCTCGACGGTGGAGAAATACCGCACGGGATCGGCCTCGCTCGGCTTCGCGATTTCCGTGTAGACGGCGCGGTCGAGCCCGGTGCCCTGGCTCTTCGCCTTGGCGACCCACTTGTCGAAGTCGCTGTCCTCGAGGCCGTGGAAGGTGAAGGTCATGCGCGCGAAGCCCGCGCCGCTGTAATTGGCCGAGAAGCCCTTATAGGCGCCCGGCTCGTTGATGACGGCGTGAAGCTGCGTCTGCATGGCCGGCATCGCGTAGATCTGCCCCGCCAGGGCCGGGACGTAGAACGAGTTCATCACGTGCGACGCCGTGATTCGGAAGGAGATCGGCCGGTCGACGGGCGCGGCCATCTCGTTCAGCGAGGCGATGCCGAGCTCGGGATAGATGAACAGCCATTTCCAGTCGAGCGCGACGACCTCGACCTGGAGCGGTTCGGTGAGCTGGGGAATGTGCCGATTCGTGTCGATTCGCCCGAGCGGCCGGAACGGATCGAGAAGATGGGTGCTGAGCCAGGTGATGGCTCCAATGGCGATGATGATGAGGAGCGGCGCGGTCCAGATCGCCACTTCGAGAGGCAGGGAGTGATTCCATTCCGGCGCGTATTCGGCCTCGGAAGCCTGGTTGGTGGCCCTGTAGCGCCAGGCGACGTAGACGATCAGCGCCATCACCGGCACGACGATCATGAGCATCAGCGCCGTCGAGACGAGCATCAGGTTGCGCTGCTGAAGGGCCACGTCCCCCGAGGGAGAGAGCAGCACGGCCTGGCAGCCGCCCAGCAGCGCGAGGAGCGGCAGGAGCAGGAGGGCCGAGGCGCGCCGCGCGAAGAGCGCGGGCCGCGCCGGCTTCCGGGGCAACGTCATCTTCGTCCGATGCAAAACCAACGGATGCCCCCCTCCCGAACCGCGGCGTTTGACGCGCCGGCCGTTCGCATCCTAATCCAGTCGGAACGCGCGGCGCTAGACATTCCGAACGCCGTCTCGCACCAGCAGGGAAACGGTCATGAGCACCGCAGCAGCTGCCGACCCCAACAGCGCGGCGATCGGACCCGGCGCGAGGGCCGCTTCCGACGATCACCACCACCACAAGGTCGAGCCGAGCGAGATCGCGCTCGGGGTGATCATCGGCCGGACGTCGGAATTCTTCGATTTCTTCGTCTTCGGCATCGGCTGCGTGCTGGTGTTCCCGACGCTGGTCTTTCCCTTCGTGGACCGGGTGACCGGCACCCTCTACGCGTTCATGGTCTTCGCGCTCGCCTTCGTCGTCAGGCCGCTCGGCTCCGTGATCTTCATGGCGGTCGACCGGCGGCACGGCCGCGTCGCCAAGCTGACCATCGCGTTGTTCCTGCTGGGATTATGCACGGCTTCCGTCGCTTTCCTTCCCGGCTATGCGACCATCGGCCACTGGTCCGCCTTCATCCTCATCCTGTGCCGGGTCGGACAGGGGCTCGCGCTCGGCGGCGCCTGGGACGGGCTCTCCTCGCTCCTCGCCCTGAACGCGCCGCCGAATCGGCGCGGTTGGTACGCGATGCTGCCGCAGCTCGGCGCGCCCCTCGGCTTCATCCTGGCGGCGAGCCTCTTCGCCTTCTTCCTCGATTCACTCACCGCGGAGGATTTCCAGAGCTGGGGCTGGCGCTACCCGTTCTTCGTGGCCATGACGATCAACGTCGTGGCCCTCTTCGCGCGGCTGCGCATCGTCGCGACGCCCGAATTCGCCGATCTCTTCGAGAGCCGCGACCTCCAGGCGGTGCCGATCTCGGAGGTGCTGCGGTCCAGCGGCCGCGACGTCCTGATCGGCGCTTTCGTGCCGCTCGCGAGCTACGCGCTCTTCCACCTCGTCACGATCTTTCCGGTGAGCTGGATCAACCTGTTCACCCGCCGCTCGGTCGCCGAGTTCCTGATGGTGCAGGTGGCCGGCGCCATCGTGGGGGGCGGCTCGATGATGACCTCCGGCCTGATCGCCGATCTGATCGGGCGCAAGACCCTCCTGGCCATCACCGCGGCGCTGATCGGCGTGTTCAGCCTGTGCAGCATCGCCGCGCCGCTCGTCTTCGGCGACAGCCTCGCGGGGCAGACCATCTATGTCGTCGTCGGCTTCGGCCTCCTCGGCCTCTCCTACGGGCAGGCCGCGGGCGCCGTCGCCTCCAATTTCGAGGCCGGCTATCGCTATACCGGCTCGGCCGTGACCTCCGACCTGGCATGGCTCATCGGGGCGGGCTTCGCTCCCCTCGTCGCGCTGACGGTTTCGAGCCGCCTCGGCCTCGCCTGGGTCGGCGTCTATCTCCTCTCGGGAGCCATCTGCACCCTGCTCGCGCTGGCCATCAACCGCAGGACGCTCGAAACGCGCGCGGCGAACATCGAATCGGGATCCCTGTAGCCGGCAGAGAATCGAGTGAGCCTCGGCGCCGGGGCGCCGAGGCTTGTTGGCCGATTGCCGCTAGCGGCTGGTCGAGCCGGTATCCGCCACGTATCGGAAGGCGGGGGCCTCCTTCAACTCGGCCTTGGACAATCGGACCACCCCGTGATCCGGGTAGCCGTTATAGGCGGCCTGCTCGGCCGGGCCGCGGGTCGGCGGCATGCCGGCAGGGCCGGTTCCCATCGGGTTGGCGGGACGTGTCGTGCTTCCCGTCGTGGACGGCCGATCGGCCCCGGCCGTGCGGCTGGGGGCCGCTTCGTTCGACCAGGTGACGGCCGACCAGGGCAGGGCGACGTTTTTCTGGCCGATTCCCAGGAAGCCGCCGACGCCGATCACGACGGCCTTCGCGTTCCCGCGTGCATCGAGCAGGATTTCGCTCACATCCCCGATCTTCTCGCCTTCGCTGCCATAGACGGCGAGGCCCACGAATTTCGACGCCTTGAATTCGTCCATGCCCTGCATCTTTACGAACCGCTCGGACGGCACAGTCCGTTCGGCCGGAGTCATGCCCGGCGCGGGCGATGACGGGGCCGTGGTCTGCGCGCTTGCCGAGCCTGCCGCGAGGCAGGAAGCGAGGAGAAGGGTGGTCAGCGTCGGTCTGTTCATCAGTATGCCTCCATGATTGAGCGAGAACATGGGCAGCCAACGAACAAAAACCCGGATCGTTCATGTCGCGTCTGGTATTTCCGGCCCGACGCGTGGCTTGAAGACGGTTCGCGATCGCCGGATAGATCTCACGAAAGCTTGTGTGTCCTCCCAAGATATAGGATTTTTTGCCTTCAAAGCAGCCGTATCGTTCGAATATGTACTGTCCTATCCTGTACGGACGTCCGAAGTTGGCCCGCATGTCCGCCTTGGAAGCATGGCTGAAACGTCGTCCGTCCTTGCTTCCGCTTGCGTCGCCGGGCGCGGGTTCGGGGAGGGCGGGCCAGTCGTCAGAGGACCTTGATCGCCAGCCGGCGGCGCAGCAGCTCCCGGTCCGAGGTCACGCGGCAGCCCTCGACCGCGAGGCGCGTGAAGTACAGATCGGCCGTGTCGCCGATATCGTCGAAGTTCCGGCCGCGGGCGTTGCGGTCGATGATCGAGGGATAGTTGACGAGGCTTCCGCCCGCCCCGCAGGGATCGTCGTAGAGGGTCGCGCCGGCGAGCAGGAGCCGCGGCTCGTCCCAATGCAGAAGGTCGCGCGAGGCGGTGGTGTAGAAGCCCGATTGCGGGAAGAGGCGCCCATCCGCCCTGGCCTGGAAGACGGCGATCCAGGCGCCGCTGGCCCGGTGGCGGACCACCGCCCCGACCGGGGCCGGAAAGGGGGCGAGGACCTGGCAGGGCTTCGGCTTCGGCGCGTCCCGATAGGGATCGCCGAAGCGGATGGAAAAGGCCCGGCCGTCGAAGGCCAGCCAGCTCTCCGGCCTGTCGGGGGTGTCGGTGCGGAAGAGGCAGGGGCCGCCGGGCTGGCCCGCCCAGCCCGTGCTCGAGGTCATCATGTAGCGGTGGCGGCCCTCGCCGAAGATGTTGGAGGGGTTGAAGAAGCCGCGATGGCGGCCCTGCCCCACCTCCTGCCGGAAGGGGGGAGCCGCGACGACGGCTGGCGGCGAATCGCGCTGGAAGCTTCGCCCCCCATCCGCGGACCGGGCCGCGACGACCGTGTTGTACCAGCAGGCGAGGTAGTCCCGATGCGTGCAGCGGCCCGGATGGGTGTTCGCCCGGTATTCGTGATGGAGGAGTGCCTCGACGCGCCTGCCGTCCTCGGTCCAGGTTGCCGTGATCCAGCTCGCATCGTCGTAGCGGGCGGGGTCGGGATCGCCCCGCGAGGCGAGGGGCGGCGTGCAATCCAGGGCGAGGCGGTCGAAATCGGGCCCGCGCAGGGCGCGGTTCTTCATATGCATCGCGAAGAGGACCACATGACCCTCGGCATCGCGGAAGGCGCGCGCATTGGCGTCGGGGACGTCGTCGCCGTCGCAGGCGCCGCGCGCAGGGGAATAGACGGTCTCGGGAGCCCCGACGATCGTCACGGCGACCAGGGGCGGGGGCGCGGCCGCCGCGGGCGCGGCGCTCGCCGCGGCCGCGGGCCATCCGAGCACGGCGAGGGCGGCGAGGAGGCCGGTCGGGGGGGGCAACGGGCGTGGAACTTCCCTGCGGCGGCGAATTCTCCCTCCTGCTTCTACCCGGTGTAGCTTGCCGGGACATTTCGGAGATTCGCGATGCCTTTCCTGATCGCGGGGCTGGCGCTGTTCCTCGGCGTGCACCTGCTCACGACGCGCCGCGCGGCGCGCGCCGCACTGATCGAGCGCCTGGGGCCGCTGCCCTACAAGGGCGCCTATTCCCTTCTCGCCCTGCTCGGCCTCGTTCTGATCGCCCATGGCTTCGGCGTCTATCGGCGCGAGGGCCCGATCGAGATCTGGAACCCGCCGCTCTGGACGCGCCATCTCGCGCTGCTGCTCGTCTGGGCGTCCTTCATCTGCCTTCCGGCGGCGTATCTGCCGGGCCATATTCGGCGCGTGCTGAAGCATCCGATGCTCGTGGCGGTGAAGCTGTGGGCGACGGCTCATCTCCTGGCCAATGGCGATCTCGGCTCGATCCTGCTCTTCGGCGGCTTCCTCGCCTGGGCGGTGATCGCGCGGATCAGCCTCAAGCGGCGCGCGGAGACGGCAGAGGCGACGGCTGTTCCCCCCAGCGCCTGGGCGGATGCGGTCGCGCTCGTCCTCGGCACGCTCGCCTGGTACGTCTTCGCGCGCTGGCTGCACCCGCTCCTGATCGGCGTGCCGGTCTGGCCTGGAACGTAGGGCATGCCGTCGCCGGGGTGGCGAAATTCTTGAACCTGCGGCTCAACGTCGATATGTCTCGTCGATTGCACCGATGGTGCCCTTGGGATTTATGGCGGAAAAATCGACGATGTGGCGCAATCTATTCTTTCTCAAGAAGAATAGAAAATCAAAGCAAAGATTTCTTCGAAATAAAAAGATCATAGAAGCGTCGGGATTTTTTGATGCTGACTGGTACGTTCGCGCCTACCCGGATGCGATCGGGTTCCCGGGCGGGCCGCTTGCCCATTTTCTTGAAGTCGGGGTGGCGGAGGGCCGGGCGGCGGGCCCGCGTTTCGACACCCGCGCCTACCTGAACGCCAACCCGGATGTTGCGGCATCCGGGTTCAATCCCCTGGTGCACTATATCGAGCTCGGCCTCGGCGAGGGACGAACCTTCGCCCCCGATCCGCGGCCGAGCGCGAGGCCCGGCAAGGCGGAGCCCGTGAGCTTCAGCCTGATCTGCGCCGATGGAGACCCAGCCGATCTGCGCGCAACCTTCCGCAGCCTCGCCGTCCAGTCCGGCGTTTTCTTCGAGCTGGTCCTGGGCCCGGCCGGCGCCGCCGCGGCCGACACCGTCGAGGGACTGAAGCGCCGCGTCACAAGCGAGGCTGGTTCGGACATCCGGATCGTCGCGGTGGCGCAAAATGCATTTCTCGCAGCCGCCATCGCTGCGGCGAGGAAGGATTTCATCGTCCTCCTCGACGCGGGCGATGTCGTCGAGGAGGATGCGCTCGCGAGGCTGTCGGGATTCATCCTCGATCGGGCCTGCGACGTCGCTTATGGCGACGAGCGTCAGGTCTGCAAGCCGTCCGGCGGCAAGGCGGTGCTCAAGCCCGGCTGGTCGCCGGATCTTCTCACGGCCTATAATTATTTCGGCCGGCTCACGGCGATCCGCCGGAGCGTCGCGCTCGGGGCGCTCCCCTCGGCTGCGGCGGGGGCCGCGGCGGAATGGGATCTGAATTTGCGCGTCGCCGAGCGCACGCGGGCGATCGCGCACCTGCCCGAGATCCTGTGCCGGCGCGCCGGCGAAGATGCGCGGGACCGCAGGCTCCCCGAGGGCGATGCCCGGCACCATGTCGAGGTTCTCGAAGCCTGCTGGCGCCGGCGCGGCCGGGAGGCCCGCGTCACCCGCGCGCCGGACGGGACCTTCCGGGCGAGCTGGGCGCTCCCCGAGCGCCCGCTCGTTTCCGTCATCATCCCGAACAAGGACCGTTCTCATCTGCTGCGCGTCTGCGCCGACGGTCTCTATCACAAGACAGCCTACGACAATTTCGAGTTGATCATCGTCGATAACGGCTCGGCCGAGCCGGAAACGCTCGAGCTTTACGACGAGCTTCGGGAAAAGGCGGCTCGGATCGTGCCGTTCGACGAGGCTTTCAACTATTCGCGCGCCTGCAATCTCGGCGCCGCCGAAGCCCGCGGCGAGTTCCTGTTGTTCCTGAACAACGATATCGAGGTGATCCAGCCGGATTGGCTCGACGAGCTGGTCCGGCAGGCGAGCGAGCCCGGAATCGGCGTGGTCGGCGCGAAGCTGCTCTACCCGGACGGCGGGATTCAGCATGCGGGGGTCGTGCTGGGCCTGTTCACGCTCGCCGCCCACGTGTTCCATCGTGCGCCCGAAAATCACTGGGGGCCGATCGGCACGCCGAATACCACGCGCAATTGCATCGCCGTGACGGGGGCCTGCCAGCTCATGCGGCGCGAGAGGTTCGATCTCGTCGGGGGCTACGACGAGCGCTTTCGGATTTCGTACAGCGACGTCGCGCTGTGCATGGATATCGCCCGGGCGGGCTTCCGAACGGTCTATGTGCCCTCTGCCGTGCTCGTGCATCACGAAGGCGCTTCGCGCGGATATACCAATCCCTCGAGCGACCAGATCCTTTTCGCGAGGCATATCCGCTCCTGTGGCCTGGCCGCCGACCCGTTCTTCCATCCGGGCCTCGATACCGGGAGCTTCGTGCCGGTTCTGCGCAAGGCTCCCGCGGCCGGCGGTGGCCCGACCCCGATCCAGGTCGACGTGGATCGGCTCGCGGGACAGGCCGGCGGAGCGCTCGACATCTTCGATGACGGTGCCGTGGCAACGGCCGCCGGGATCCCGTGGAGCGAGGTGAACTGGCCCTTCGATCCGCTTGACATGGAACCCGGCCTCCGGGCGGGGGCGCGGATCGTGCTGGAATTCATCCGGCGGCGTCGGGACCTTCGCGCGCTCTTCCCGACCGCCTTGCGGGACGGAGCGCAGGGCGGCTTCGCCCTCTGGGTCAAGACCGAGGGGCTGCGCCTGCTCGGCCTCCCGCCGGAGCATCGCGCCTGGATCGACGCGGCTTTCGAGGCCGATCTCGGCGCGTCCGCCCGCCAAATCCTGGTCTTCGACCGCTCGCTGCGGCAGGAGGTGCCGCTGTTCCTGCTGCCGGGCGGCGCCGGGGAGGCTTGCCGGGTCCTGTTCGCGGCGCTCGGTGGCGAGGCCGTCACGCTGGAGAGCGTCTGGTGGTTTCTCGTCGCGAATGCGCAGGACGCCCAGGCCGCCCTCTGCGAGACCTGGGCCATGACCCCGTCCTGGCAGGAGGCTGTGCCGGACGGGGGGACGGTCTTCGGCGTCGCGAAGCTGGCCGAGTGGGTGGCGGAGACCCATGGCTGCTCCGATGACGGCATCTTCGCCCAGACGTATCCGACGATCATGAGCGATGCGGACCAGATCCGCGTCGCCTATGCCGCGCGCCCGGATTGGCGCGCACGCTTTCCCGGAGCCATGGAGGATGAGGATTCGGCGCAGGCGCTGCTGGATCACCTCGCCTCGCGTGCCTGCGATCTGCATTTCCTGCCCCGCTCCTGGCTGTCGGAGCGCCTCGACCGCGGCCTGGCGCGCGAGATCGTCCAGCCGGGCGTGAATATCCTGGGACATTTCGCCTGCCTGTCCGGCCTGCGCAGTTCCAGCGAGAGCATCGCGAAGGGCCTCGCCCTGAACGGCGTCGCGTGCAGCCTGCGCGACGTTCCGGTCTCGCTGCCGACAGACCAGGCGATCGGCCATCGCTTCCAGGGGCTGGAAGTCCATGACACCACGATTATCCACGTCCAGCCGGAGCCGCTTTTCCTGCGGGCCTTTCCCCTCGCCGGATTGCGGCCGCGGAAGGAGGCGACCTACCGGATCGGCTACTGGTACGGGGAGTTCGACGAGATCCCGGCCTCCTGGGACCGCATGGCCCTTCAATGCGACGAGCTATGGGCCCCGACGGAATTCGTCGCGAGCCGCCTGAGGAAGCGCTGCCGCCAGCCGGTGCACGTCATGCGGCCGGGCATCGAGATCGAGCCCTTCGAGCCGTTGCCGCGCTCCGCCTTCGGCCTCGGTGACGAGTTCGTGTTCGTCTTCGCGTTTCCCATGACGAGCGGGATGGAGCGCAAGAATCCGCTCGGCCTGATCGAGGCGTTCAAGAAGGCCTTCGCCGGGGAGGCGCGCGCCCGGCTCGTCGTCAAGACCTCGTTCGGGGAGGAGCATCCGGCCTCGCTCGCGCTGCTGGAGGCGGCCGCCGAGGGCGCGAACGTCACGGTCATCGATGGGACGTTTTCGCGCCGGGAGACGCTGAGCCTGATCGCGGCCGGCGATGCCTATGTCTCCCTGCACCGCGGCGAGGGCCTGGGCTTCACGATGGCCGAGGCCATGCTGCTCGGGCGGCCCGTCGTCGCCACGCGATTCTCGGGCAATCTCGACTTCATGGACGACGACAACAGCCTGCTGGTCGATTGCCGGCTGGTCCCGCCGCAAGACGGCATCCCGTCTTTCGAGGCGGGATTGCATTGGGCCGAGCCCTCGGTCGCGCATGCCGCCCGGCAGATGCGCAGGCTGTTCGACGATCCCGCCTTCGCGCGCGAATTGGGCGGGAGAGCGAGGCGCGATCTGGAGCGCCGGTTTGGCTACAGGGCGGCCGGCGAGGCCATGGCCCGGCGCCTCGCGGAAATCGCGAGGCTGCGGGGGCCGAGGAAGACGCGGCCCGATCCGGGCGCAGCCACCGGCGGCGGGGCGGCGGACTGATAGGCAGCCCGAACCGCCGGCGACGTCCTCTCACTCCACGGGCATGCGCCAGATATCCTGGGCATATTCCCGGATCGTCCGGTCGGACGAGAACCAGGCCATGCCTGCCGTGTTGGCGATGCTGCGGCGCCACCAGGCGGCTTGGTCGGCCCAGAGCGCGTCGAGCCCGCGCTGGGCCTCCCAATAGGCGTCGAAATCGTCGGTCACCATGAAGGCGTCGTCGTCGGAAAGGCCGTCCACGAGGGCGGCGTAGCGGCCTTTCTCGTCCGGCGAGACGCCCCCCGACCGGATGAGATGGAGCGCGGAAGCGAGGCGGGGCGAGCGGGCGATGGCGGCGCGGCCGTGGTCGGGATCGGAGCGGCGTATCGCCACTTCCGGCGCCGTCAGGCCGAAGATCGTGATGTTGTCAGGCCCCACATGCTCGCGGATCTCGACATTGGCCCCGTCGAGCGTGCCGATGGTGAGCGCGCCGTTCAGCGCGAATTTCATGTTGCCGGTGCCCGAGGCTTCCATGCCGGCGGTCGAGATCTGCTCGGAGAGGTCGGCGGCCGGGACGATCCGCTCGGCGAGGCTGACATTGTAGTTCGGCAGGAAGACGAGCTTCAGCCGCCCGCGCATCGACGGGTCCTCCTCGATCCGGCGGCCGAGGTCGTGGGCGAGGCGGATGATCAGCTTGGCTTTGTGATAGCTCGGCGCCGCCTTGCCGGCCATGATCTTGACGCGCGGCGTCCAGTTCCGGTGCGGCTCGGCGCGGATCGCCTCGTAGAGCGCGGCGGTCTCGACGAGGTTGAGAAGCTGGCGCTTGTATTCGTGGATCCGCTTGACCTGGACGTCGAAGATCGCGGACGGATCGACGCGGGTGCCTGCCCGCTCCTCGATCAGCCGCGCGAGCGCGATCTTGTTGCGCGCCCTCGCCGCCCGGAGGCGCTCGCGCAGGGCGGGGTCGCCCTCATGGGCCGCGAGGCCCGCGAGCAGGCCCGGATCGTCGAGAATTCCGGGGCCGAGGACGTCGACCAGGATCGCGGTCAGGCCGGGATTCGCCTGCTGGAGCCAGCGGCGGAAGGTGATGCCGTTGGTCTTGTTGACGATCCGGCCGGGATGGAGCGACGCCAGATCCCGGAAGACCGTCTCGCGCATGAGGTCCGTATGCAGCGCGGAGACGCCGTTCACCTTGTGCGAGCCGAGGAAGGCGAGGTGGCCCATCCGCACGCGGCGGCCGCTCGTCTCGTCGATCAGCGAGACGCTTCGGATGAAATCCTCCGTCCGCGGCCCTTCCAGGCTTTGGAGGCTGTGCCAGTTGATCAGGTAGATGATCTGCATGTGGCGCGGCAGGAGCCGCTCCATCAGCTCGACCGGCCAGGTCTCCAGGGCCTCGGGCAGGAGGGTGTGGTTGGTGTAGCTCAGGGTCTCGCGGGTGACCGTCCAGGCTTGCTCCCAGCCGATGCCCTTTTCGTCGACGAGGAGGCGCATCAATTCGGCGACGGCGAGGGCGGGATGGGTGTCGTTGAGCTGGACCGCCGCATGCTCGTGCAGCTTGCCGGGGTCGGGGTGGCGCCGCATCAGGTCCCGGAGCGAGGCCGAGGTGAAGAAGTATTCCTGCCGCAGGCGCAGCTCGCGCCCCGCCGGACTTTCGTCCGAAGGATAGAGGACGCGGGAAATGGCCTCGGCGCGGGCCCGCCCGGCCGTGGCGCCGACATGGTCGCCCCGGTTGAACGCGTCGAGATCGAGCGGGGAGGGCGCGCGGGCCGACCAGAGCCGCAGCGTGTTCACGCGCCGGCCGCGCCAGCCCACGACCGGGGTGTCGTAGGGGACGGCCGTCACCGTCTCGGCCGGGTGCCAGACGTGGCGGACGGCTCCGTCTTCCTCTGTCACCTCCTCGACATGGCCGCCGAATCCCACCGGGCAGGAGAGGTCGGGCCGCTCGAATTCCCAAGGGTTGCCGAAGGCGAGCCAATCCTCCGGGACCTCGTGCTGGACGCCCTCCGCGAGAACCTGCCGGAAGATGCCGTAATCGTAGCGGATGCCGTAGCCGTGGGCCGGCAGGCCGAGCGAGGCCATGGACTCCATGAAGCAGGCGGCCAGCCGCCCCAGCCCGCCGTTGCCGAGCGCCGCATCCGGCTCCAGCCCGGCGATCAGGTCGAGATCGACGCCTAGCGAGGCGAGCGCGGCGCGCATCGTCTCCATCACGCCGAGGTTGGAAAAGGCGTCGCGCATCAGCCGGCCGATGAGGAACTCCAGCGACAGGTAGTAGACGCGCTTTTCCTTTTCCTCGTAGGCTTCCTTGGTCGCCTTGATCCATTGGTCGATGATGCGGTCGCGCACCACCTCGATAGAGGCGGTCAGCCAGTCGTACGGCGTGGCCACGGTGGCGTCCTTGC
>NZ_DAOLAJ010000021.1:50131-50458 GCF_035325185.1 Enterovirga sp.
GCCGGTATCGGAGCGCGCGCAGGATCTCGGCGGCCAGCGCCTCGGGAGCGGGATTTTCGGGCAGCGGTTGCAAAAGCGGGGTTTTCAAGCGGGCGGTCTCGGCTGGGAGCTGGGCGGACGGTCAGGCGAATCGAAGCACGAGCGCTCGCCTATACCTTCGTGCGACGGTCGCGATAGCATTTCAATCGATTTGAAGTCCATACACCATCTGTTTGACGGAAATCCGGCCTCTTCGGTGCGGGTGCCGCCCGTTCGGTGCGGCATTCGCGGCGCCCTTCCGCGCGGCGCCGTCGCCGGCTATGCAGGTGATATCAAGCATGGGCGTCT
>NZ_DAOLAJ010000022.1:0-12509 GCF_035325185.1 Enterovirga sp.
GCCTCCATCGACAAGCTCATCCCCCAGATCGCATAAGGGACTGCGGCGGGGCTTTCCCCGCCGCAGGACGCTCTGGTCGTTCACCCAGTTTGCTGGTGCGGGCTTTGAGTTGGTCCTGGGAGACGGTTGCAGCCCTCTCAGGCGACACGAATCAAGACATCGCCCGCCCCGTCCGGGGCGGGCGATGTCTTGTCGGCGAATAGGACCGGGCTGCTCAGTACAGCAGCAGCATGATCAGCAGCAGGACGAGGATGGCGGCCGGCGCGCGCCAGGAGATCGCCGCCGAGACGAGGCCGATGGCGGCCGCCACATGGGCCAGGATGACCATGAAGGCCGCGGTGGGCCAGGCGTGGCGCACGCCGCCGACGGCGAGGGCGACCACGATGCAGGCGACGAAGACCGTGCCGACGACGGCGAAATGCAGGAACCCGCCATAGGTCCGCTCATGCGCCTTGCCGTCCATTTCCGGCCGATAGGCCGCGGCCGGATCCATGCTCGTCTGCGCCATCAGGCGTCCCCCGACTACCCCGTTGCTTCGCTGTTACCGCAAGGAAACGCCGCTCGCAATCGCGCGCGGCGCATTCAGGGGGCGGAAGCCGGCAGGCCGGCCTCCGCCAGGGCGGCGGACTGGCGCGCGGCGAGCGCATCGCGGTCGAAATGCTCGATCTCGGCCCGGAACATGCGGTGGAAGTTCAACTCCGCGTCCAGGTGCAGGAACACGGCGCCGAGCCCGATCGCGGCGCGGTCCATGAAGACGAATTCCCGCGGCACCGTGACCGGGCCTTTCTCGCGCAGCGCCTGATGGACGCGGAACGCCTCGCGGCGGCCGTATTCGCCGGGCTTCACGCCGTCGGCGATGGTGCGCACCCGATCCTCCAGAAGCGGCCCGTAAATGAAGCGCGCCCAGATGTTGAGGATGTCGATCAGCTCCGCATCGAGGCGCTTGAAGCCCCAGGTCTCGTAGGCATGCACGATCCGGTCGCGCTCGCCATGCAGGAGGCCGAGATAGAGATCGACCACCCCGGCCAGGAATCTCGGCGGAAAGATGCGGATGCAGCCGTAATCGAGCAGGTTGATCCCGGCCGCCTCGCCGCCCTCGGAGAAGACGGTGTAGTTGCCGAGGTGCGGATCGCCGTGGATCACGCCGATCTGCGCCACCGGATGCCACCATGCCTTGAACATCGCGACGGCGAGGCGGTTGCGGATCTCGACCGGCGCGGTCTTGAAGCCGAGGATCTTCGTGCCTTCGAGCCAGTCGAGCGTGAGCAGGCGCTTCGTCGAGAGATCGCCATGGACGCCCGGCACCCGCACCTCGGGCGTCTTGCCGAGCACCCCGGCATAGAGGCGGGCATGCTTGGCCTCGCGTTCGTAATCGAGTTCCTCGCGCACCCGCGCGCCGATCTCCTTGGCGATCTCGCGGGTGTCGATCACGCTCGTCAGGCGGCGATGTACAGCGAAGACGAGGTCGAGCTGGCGCAGATCCGCCTCCACGGCCGATTGCATGTCCGGGTATTGGAGCTTGCAGGCGAGCGGGGCGCCGTCCGGCGCGCTCGCGCGATGCACCTGGCCGAGCGAGGCCGCGGCGGCGGGCTTGAGATCGAAGGAGCCGAAGCGGGCGCGCCAGTCCGGGCCCAATTCGCTCCTCATGCGGCGCGTGACGAAGGCCGCGCCCATGGGGGGCGCCTCGCTCTGGAGCTTCTGCAATTCGGAGGCATATTCGGGCGGCACGAGGTCGGGCACGGTCGCGAGAAGCTGCGCGACCTTCATGATCGGGCCTTTCAGCCCGCCGAGCGCCGCGGCGAGGGCGGCTGCGTCGGATGAGCCGGTTCCCTCGCGCCCGAGGAGGCGCTGGGTCGCCAGCCGCGCCGCGACGCCGCCGACGCCCGCACCCACCTTGGCGTAGCGCGCGGCGCGGGCGGAGAAACGATTGGCTTCGCGGTCGGGGGGCATGGTCGTCCTGTCCTGCGCCGGGCGGCCGGAAATGAGTCAGAGATGGGACCGGATGGGCGCCCCGTCCACCCCGGCTCCCCCGGAAAGGCCGTGCGACAGGTGCCTGAGCGCTCCCCGTCCCGCCGCGGCTCCCGTCGCGAAACAGGCCTGGAGCAGATAGCCGCCGGTCGGGGCATCCCAGTCGATCATCTCGCCGGCGAGGAAGGTGCCGGGGCGCTTGCGCAGCATGAAATCCGCGTCCAGCTCGCAGAAGCGCACGCCTCCGGCGGTCGAGATGGCCCGCTCGATCCAGGCGGTTCCTTCCGCCCGGAGCGGCAGCGCCTTGATCCGCCGCGCCAAAACCGGCGCCTCGGCCGGCAGCGGCTCCGTTCCCTCGCGCAGGAGGCCGATGGCGACGGGCGCGAGGCCCGCCGTCTTTCGCAGCCACGTGGAGAGGGATTGCCGGGCCCGGGGGCGCGACAGGGCGGCGGCGAGGGCCGCCTCGGAGAGGTCGGGCCGCAGGTCGAGATGGAGGATCGCCTCGCCCGCCCGGTCGAGCTGGGCGCGGACCGCCGCCGACAGGGCGTAGACGGTGCCACCCTCCATCCCGGTTTCGGTGATCATGGCCTCGCCCCGCCGCGTCTCTCCGCCGCAGGAGATCGCGATGCGCTTCAGCGGCCGGCCAGCAAAGCGGCGCGCGAAAATCTCCGACCAGGAGATCCGCAACCCGGCATTGGAGGGACGAATCGGCGCGACCTCGATCCCGGCCGAGGCGAGGACCGGAACCCATGAGCCGTCCGCGCCGAGCCGGGGCCAGCTCGCCCCGCCGAGGGCGAGCACCGTCGCCGCCGGGGCGCGAACGGCCACCCTTCCCTCAGGGGTCTCGAAGAGGAGGTCGCCCGTCGCGCTCCAGCCCGTCCAGCGATGGCGGAGCGCAAGGCGGATGCCGAGCCCGCCGAGGCGGCGCAGCCAGGCCCGCAGCAGGGGAGACGCCTTCCAGCTCCGTGGAAAGACGCGTCCGCTCGATCCGACGAGGGTTTCCTCCCCAAGCCCCTCGGCCCAGCCGCGCAGGGACTGGGCCGGAAATGCCTCGATCGCCGGCCGCAGCCGCCCCGACGCCTCCCGGTAGCGCCCGAGGAACGCCTCGATCTCTTCCGAATGGGTCAGGTTCAGGCCGCCCCGCCCGGCCATCAGGAACTTGCGGCCCAGCGAGGGCATCGCGTCGTAGAGGGTGACCGCGGCGCCGCCCGAGGCCGCGACCTCGGCCGCCATCAGGCCGGCCGGCCCCCCGCCGATGACGGCGATCCCTGTCTTCGTCGCTGCCATCGTCTCTTGCTGGCCGTGGGGCCGGAGGGGCTGCCTCCCGTTTCGCATCCAGGCTATGGGCTCGCGGTCGCGCCCACAAGCGGGACGGACGGTGGCCCCCGCGCTCCCGCGGGGGCCGATGGCGGCCGAGGGTCGCCCGGCCGCCTTTCGGATCACGACGCTTGCAGGAGGTCCTCGCCGGCGGATTGGCGGGCATAGGCCCTCTCGGCCATCTCCTCGTCGAACTCCCCGCAGATCTTCGCGGTGACGACGGTCGCGATCGAGTTGCCGATGACGTTGGTGGTGGCGATGGCGATCGACATGAAGCGATAGACGCCGAAGAGCACCGCGAGTCCTTCGAGAGGCAGGACCCCGGTCGCGGTGACCGTCGCGGCGAAGACCACGAAGCTGCCGCCCGACACCGTCGCCGCTCCCTTCGAGGTCAGCAGCATGATGGCGAGGATGCCGACCTGCTGGCCGAAATCGAGCGGCACGTTGTAGGCATGCGCCAGGAACAGGACGCCCATCGACATGTAGATCGAGGTGCCGTCGAGGTTGAACGCATAGCCGGTCGGCAGGACGAGGCCGACGCTCTGCTTGGAGCAGCCGAATTTCGGCAGCTTCTCGAGGAGGCGCGGCAGCACGCTTTCGGACGAGGCCGTGCCGAGGACGATGAAGATCTCGTCCTTGATGAAGGCCAGGAACTTGAAGATGTTGATCTTGAAGAGCGCGCAGATCGAGCCGAGCACCACCACGACGAACAGGGCGACCACCGCATAGAAGCTGAGCACGAGATAGATCAGCGACAGGAGGACCGCGCTTCCGCTGGAGCCGACCGCATAGGCGACGGCGCCGAAGGTGCCGATCGGGGCCACCCACATGATCAGGTGGATGAACTCGAAGAACACGTCCGAGATGCGGTTGAGGGCGTTCTCGATCGGCAGGCGCTTGTCTTCCTTCAGGTTCAGCAGGGCCGCGCCGAAGATGAGCGCGATCACGAGCACCTGGAGCAATTCGCCCTTGGCGAAGGCGCCGACGAAATTGTCGGGGAAGACGTTGAGGATGAATTCCAGCGTCGAATGCGGGGCGCCGGCCGCGGAGGGCGGCTTGACGGTCGTGGCGGCGGTCGTCTCCGCCATCCCCTTGCCGAGGCCGAGCAGGTTCCCGGCGAGGAGGCCGAAGGCGAGCGCGATCGAGGAGACGATCTCGAAATAGAGCATCGCCACGAGGCCGACCTTGCCGATCCGCTTGAAGTCGCCGGCCGAGACGACGCCCACCACGACGCAGAGGAAGACGAGCGGCGCGACGGCGGTCTTGATGAGGCGCAGGAAGATGTCGCCGAGCACCTTGAGCTGGGTCGCCAAGGACGGGAACAGGAAGCCGACGAGGGCGCCCAGGATCATGGCGACGACGACCTGGAAGCCGAGATTCTTCCAGAGCGCCTTCTTCCGGGCGGGGGGCGGGGTTGGAGCGACGATATCGATGGCAGTCATGTGTTCCTCCCTGAGGAATTCGGGCATGCCTGTCCCGTCCCGGGTTCGGGCCCAGGCTGCGGCATGCGGATGCGGTGGGAGAGCGGGCGGAGCGGAGCCGCCCGCAGGGGGCGTCAGCCCTTGCGGGGCGCGGCGTTCAGGACGCGGTCGACCATCTGCGGCGCGAGGCCGAGATAGTTGCGGGGCGAAGTGAGCCGGTCGATCGTCGCCCGGTCGATCCGGCCGGAAACCTCGGGATCGGCTGCGAGCGCCTCGGCCAGCGTGCCGCCCTTCGTGTTCACGACCCGGCAGGCGTCGTAGACGACGTCATGAGCCTCCTGGCGCCCGATCTGCGGGGCGAGCCCCATCATCACCGCCTCGGCCACGATGAGGCCGCGGCTGATGTCGAGGTTCCTCGCCATCTGGGCCTCGTCGACGATCAGTCCGCCGAGGGCGAACTTGGCCTGGTTGAGGGCGCCGGCCGTGAGCACGAAGCTCTCCGGGATCGCCATCCATTCGGCGTGCCAGGGGCCGGTCGCGCGCTCGAAATCCTGGATCATGGCGTCGAGCATGAGGCCGGCATGCTGGCGCACGCCCTTGGAGGCGGCGAGCATCAGCTCGGAGGAGATCGGGTTGCGCTTCTGCGGCATGGTCGAGGAGGCGCCCCGGCCCTTGACGAAAGGCTCGTAGACCTCCGCGAACTCGGTCGAGGCCATGATCATGACGTCGAGCGCGATCTTGCCGAGCGAGCCGGTGACGAGGCCGAAGAAGTTCACCACCTCGGCGAGGCCGTCGCGGGCGACGTGCCAGGTCGAGACCGGAACGCCGAGGCCCAGCTCCTCGCAGAGCGCTGCCTGCACCTCGAGCCCCTTCTCGGCGAGCGAGGCGAGGGTGCCCGCGGCGCCGGCGAATTCCCCGACCAGGACGCGCGGCTTGAGCTGCTCCAGCCGCTCGGCATGCCGGTCGAACATGGCGAGCCAGATCGCCGTCTTGTAGCCGAAGGTGACGGGGAGCGCCTGCTGGAGATGGGTGCGGCCCGCCATCGGCGTGTCGCGGTACTTGCGCGAGAGATCGGCCAGGATGGCGCGCAGCCCGGCAATGTCCTCCTCGATGATCTTCAGCCCGTCGCGGACCTGGAGGATGACGGCCGTGTCCATGATGTCCTGGGTCGTCGCGCCCCAATGGACGTAGCGGCCGGCCTCGCCGCATTGCTTCACCATCTGGTGGACGAGCGGCAGGATCGGATAGCCGACGATGTCGGTCTCCTGCCGCAGGAGGTCGAAATCGAGCTTCGAGACATCCGTCAGGCGCGCGATCTCCTCGGCCGCCTCCTGCGGGATCACCCCGCAGCGCGCCTCGGCCTTGGCGAGGGCGATCTCGACCTCGGCATAGCGCGAGATCAGCGCGTAGTCGGAGAACACCTCGCGCATGCGCGGCGTGCCGAAGGCGTCGCGGAACAGGATGGAATCGAGAACGGTCGTGGCTGTGGGGATCGCAGGTCCTGGCATCGCGTTTCCTCTCATGAGCCGGATTATGTCCGGACATGATTGTGATAAGTTATGTCCGGACATAAAGTCAAGCGGGCAATTGCATTCGCGGCGCGTTTTGGTGATGGGAAGCCATGACCGATCCGCTCTATGCCCAGCTCGCCCGCGACCTGACCGAGGGAATCGCGAGCGGGCGCTTTCCCGTCGGCTCCGTGCTGCCGACGGAATTCGAGCTGTGCGACCTCTACGGCGCGAGCCGCCACACGGTGCGCGCCGCGATCAGGGAGCTTCAGGAGCTGGGGCTGGTCTCGCGCCGCAAGAAGCTGGGCACGCGGGTCGAGGCCGCGACCCCGCACGCGGCCGGCTACCGGCCCTCGCTGGCCACCGTCGAGGACCTGGTCCAGTTCGGGGAGACGCATCGGCGGTCGGTGCAGGACATCGCCGAGGTCGTCGCCGACCGCGCGCTCGCCAAGGTGCTGGGCTGCGCGGTGGGGCGGCGCTGGCTGCGCATCTCGAGCCTGCGCCTGAACGGGGGGGAGGATTCCGCGCCGGTCGGCTGGACGGACGTCTATCTCGACGCGGCCTATGCGGAGCTGGGAGAGGTGATCCGCGAGGCGCCCGACACGCTGATCAGCACGCTGATCGAGACCCGCTACGGCCGCCGCATCGCGGAGATCCGCCAGGAGATCGAGGCCGTGATCGTACCCGGCGAACTGACCGGACGGCTCGGGGTGGCGAAGGGATCGCCTGGCCTGCGGATCGTCCGCCACTATCTCGACGGCGCCGGGTTCTGCTTCGAGGTGTCGGTCAGCATCCATCCGGCCGACCGCTTCACGATCTCCATGCGCCTTCGGCGCGAGCGGGAGTAAGCCGGCTCGCCGTCACGCCCTATCCTTTAGTTTGAGCATGATCCTTTTCGAAAACGGCGTGCTCCGGATTAGAATGCGCGGAGCGGAACGAGGGAGGAGCAGCCGTGAGCGTGACCGCCGGTCGTCCGGCCGACGCCGACGATACTTTTCCGAAGCTCCTTGCCCGCAACGCCAGGGTCAGGCCGGATCGGCCCGCCTTCCGGCACAAGGATTTCGGCATCTGGCAATCCTGGAGCTGGAAGGAGGTGCACGAGATCGTGCGCGCCTATGCGGCGGGCCTCGCGGGGCTCGGGGTCGGGGAGGGCTCGAAGATCGCGATCGTCGGCCAGAACCGTCCGCGCCTCTACTGGACCATCGCCGCCGCGCAATGGCTGCGCGCCATCCCGATCCCGGTCTATGCCGACAGCGTCGCCGACGAAATGGCCTACGTCCTCGACCATGCCGAGGTGACGCACGCGGTGGCGCAGGACCAGGAGCAGGTCGACAAGCTCCTCTCGGTCCAGGACCAGGTGCCGAGGCTGACGACGATCCTCTACGATGAGGAGAGGGGCCTTCGCGCCTACGACCACACCCATCTCGCCTCGATCGACAGCGTCGTTGCCGCGGGCCGGGAGAGCCTCGCGAAGGATCCGGGCGCCGGGGCCCGGCTCGACGCGCTGCGCGACGCCGGCCGGGGCGGAGATCTCTCCATCATCCTCTACACCTCCGGCACGACCGGGCGGCCGAAAGGCGTGATGCTGACCTATGACAATGTCATCCGCGCGGGCGAGATCGGCTCGTCCTTCGACCACCTGTCCGAGACGGACGAGATCATCGCCTATCTGCCGATCGCCTGGGTCGGCGACCACATCTTCTCCTATGCGCAGGCGATCATCGTCGGGCTCTGCGTGAACTGCCCTGAGGGCCCCGACACCGTCGCGGCGGACCGGCGCGAGATCGGCACCACCTACGCCTTCGCCCCGCCGCGCATCTTCGAGGGCATGCTGACCATGACCATGGTGCGCATGGAGGACGCCTCGGCGCCCAAGCGGCGCATGTTCAAGTATTTCCTGAAACATGCCGACAAGGTCGGCGAGCGCATCCTCAACGGCGAGAGCGTCGGGCTCGTGGACCGGCTGCTCTATGGGCTCGGCGATTTTCTCGTCTACGGCCCTTTGCGCAACCAGTACGGCCTCTCGCGCGTGAAGGTCGGCTATACGGCCGGCGAGGCGATCGGGCCGGAGATCTTCCGCTTCTACCGCGCCATCGGCGTCAACCTGAAGCAGCTCTACGGGCAGACGGAGGCGGCGGTCTACGTCACCATGCAGCCGGACGGCGAGATCCGCGCCGACACGGTCGGCCGTCCCGCTCCCGAGGTCGAGATCCGCATCGACGAGAGCGGCGAGGTCCTCTACCGCTCGCCGGGCGTCTTCGTCGGCTACTACAAGGACGAGGCCAAGACCGCCGAGACCAAGACGCCGGACGGCTATGTCCGCTCGGGCGATGCCGGCTTCTTCGATCCCGAGGGCCATCTCAAGATCATCGACCGGGCGAAGGATGTGGGCAAGATGAAGGACGGCTCGCTCTTCCCGCCGAAATACGTCGAGAACAAGCTGAAATTCTATCCGAACATCAAGGAGGCGGTGGCCTTCGGCGACCATCGCGACATGGTCACGGCCTTCGTCAATATCGATCTCGTGGCGGTGGGCTCCTGGGCCGAGCGCAACAACGTGACCTATGCCTCCTACCAGGAGCTGGCCGCCCATCCGCGCGTCTATGCGATGGTGGCCGAGCACGTGGACGAGGTGAACAGGTCGCTCGCCGCCGAGCCCCGCATGGGCGGCGCCCAGATCGCGCGCTTCCTGATCCTGCACAAGGAGCTGGATGCCGATGACGGCGAGCTGACCCGCACCCAGAAGGTCCGCCGCGGCTTCATCGCCGAGCGCTACGCGCCGCTGATCGCGGCGCTCTATGACGGCTCGAAGACGGCCGATATCCGCACCGAGGTCACCTTCGAGGACGGCCGCAAGGGCGTCATCGCCGCGACGCTGACGATCCAGGACATGCAGAGGCATCCGGTCACCGCGCCGGCCGAGCTTGCGAAGGCGGCGTGACGCCGGGCTCTCCCCTCCCCGCCACTTCGTGGGGGGAGGGGAGGCGTCAGCCCACCCTCTCCAGGATCAGCGTCGCCAAGGGGGGAAGCGTCAGGGTAAGGCAGAAGGGGCGGCCGTGGCTTTCCTCGCCGGCCGCATGGCGGCCGCCGCCATTGCCCAGGTTCGAGCCGCCATAGGCGGCCCCGTCCGTATTGACGATCTCGCGGTAATAGCCCGGCAGGGGCACGCCGATGCGATAGCTCTCGCGGGGGGTCGGCGTGAAGTTCGACACTGCGACGACGATCCGTTCCTTGTCGCGCCCGCGCCGGAGCCAAGCGAGCAGGGAATTTCCGGCATCGCCCGGGACGAGCCACTCGAAGCCTTCCGCCTCGGTATCGCGCTCGTACAGGGCCGGGAGCGTGCGGAAGGCCCGGTTCAGGTCGCGGACCAGAACCTGGACGCCGCGATGGAAGTTGTCCTCCAGGAGATGCCAGTCGAGTCCGGCATCGTGGTTCCACTCGCGCTCCTGGCCGAATTCCCCGCCCATGAAGAGCAGCTTCTTTCCCGGATGCCCCCACATGAAGCCGAAATAGGCGCGCAGATTGGCGAATTTCTGCCAGCGGTCGCCCGGCATCCGGCCGAGCAGCGAGCCCTTTCCGTGCACGACCTCGTCATGCGACAGCGGCAGGACGAAATGTTCCGAGAAGGCGTAGCCGAGGCCGAAGGTCAGGTCGCGGTGGTGATGGCGCCGTTGCGCCGGCTCCTGCGACATGAAGCGGAGCGTGTCGTGCATCCAGCCCATGTTCCACTTGAAGTCGAAGCCGAGCCCGCCTGCCGCGATCGGGTGCGAGACGCCGGGCCATGAAGTCGATTCCTCGGCCACCGTCATGACCCCCGGCGCGGCCGCATGGACGGCCTCGTTCATGTGGCGCAGGAGGTCGATCGCCGCGAGGTTCTCGTGGCCGCCGAACCTGTTCGGGACCCATTCGCCGGGCCGGCGCGAATAGTCGAGATAGAGCATGGAGGCGACCGCATCCACGCGCAGCCCGTCGAGATGGTAGCGCTCGAGCCAGAAGCGGGCATTGGCGAGAAGGAAGGCCGCGACCTCCTCCCGTCCGTAATTATAGATGCAGGTGCCCCAATCGGGGTGGAAGCCCTGGCGCGGATCGGCATGCTCGTAGAGATGCGTCCCGTCGAAGCGGGCGAGGCCGTGCGGATCGCTCGGGAAATGGCCCGGCACCCAGTCGAGCAGGAGGCCGAGTCCGGCCTCGTGCGCCGCCTCGACGAAATGGATGAAATCCTCTGGCGGGCCGAAGCGGCTCGTCGGCGCGAAGAGCGAGACGGGCTGGTAGCCCCAGGAGCCGTCGAAGGGGAACTCGGTGACCGGCAGAAGCTCGATATGGCTGAAGCCGAGATCCTTCGCATAGGGAATCAGCCGCGCGGCCAGCTCCCGGTAGGTGAGATAGCGTCCGCCCGCGCCGCGGGCCCAGGAGCCGAGATGGCATTCGTAGATGCTGACCGGCTCCCGGACCGGATCGCCCCGCGCGCGCGCCGCCATCCAGGCCCCGTCCCGCCACGCATGAGGAGCGGCTACATGGACGCGCGAGGCAGTCGCGGGCGGGTGCTGCGCCGCGAAGGCCAGGGGATCGGCCTTCGCATGAAGCCTCCCGTCCGCCCCGAGCAACTCGTATTTGTAGGGCTCGCCGCCGGCGAGGCCGGGGATGAACAGCTCCCAGACGCCGGCCTCGTGCCGCAGCCGCATGGGATGGCGGCGGCTGTCCCAGCCGTTGAAATCGCCGATGACGCTGGCCCGGCGCGCATGGGGCGCCCAGACGGCGAAATGGATGCCCGCCACGCCGCCGGCCTCGGCTGCCTGCGCGCCGAGGAGGCGCCGGGGCGCGTCGGAGCCCGCCTCGCGAATGCGCGCCATCTCCTCGAAGCCGGGGATCGGGCCGAAGCTGTAGGGATCGCGCGTTTCCTGCCTGACAAGGCCCGGCCAGTCGATCGCGAGGCGGTAGCTGGGTCGGCGCGGGGATTCGAGGCGGGCGACGAAGAAGCCCGCCGGATCGAGCCGCCGGGCCGGGACCGGCTCCCCGCCTTCGTCGGGCAGCACGGCGACGCGCAGGGCGCCCGGAAGGAGGACACGGATCTCCCACGTGCCCGGCGCGGTCTCGTGGGGCCCGAGAACCGCGAAGGGATCGCCGTGCCGCGCGCCGAGAAGCGCCGCGACGGCCTCGGGGCCCGCCGTCATGCAGGCGGCCCCTGGTCGAGAAGGGTGAGGACGCCCCGGATCGGCATCTCGATCCAGTCGGGGCGGTTCCCGGCCTCGTAATTGACCTCGTAGAGCGCCTTCGAGAGCAGGTGCAGCCGCAGCAGCCTGCGGCGCGTTTCGTCGTCCTCGACCCAGACGGGGCTGCCCTCGGTCGCTTCCTCGTAGGCGGCGAGGAACTCGGCCTCGATCAGGCGCAGCCAGCCGCTCGCCAGCGCCCCCACCCGTTCGCCCGCCTCGGGCAGCCGGGCGGCGACATCGCGCGCGGCGGTGTCTGCGGCGTAGACGAAGGAGCGCAGCATGCCGGCAATGTCCCGCAGCGGCGTGTATTTGGCCCGGCGCTCGGCCGAGGTGCGGGCCGGCTCGCCCTCGAAATCGACGATCATCACGTCGTCCTCGGCGATGAGGATCTGGCCGAGATGGAGGTCGCCGTGGATGCGCGTCTTGACGGCGCCCTTCGGCTCGATGGCGAGGGATTCGAGCCGGGCAAGGCATTCCTCGCGCCGGGACAGGAGCAGGGCGGCGGCCGGCACCTCGCGGGCGAAGCGGGGCAGGGTGGCGAAGGCCCGCTCGGCTTGTGCCTTCGCATCGGCGATCACGGCCTCGATATCGGCCCCGGTCAGGGGTTCCGCCGCGAAGGCCGCATCCTGCGTCGGGGTCGCGAGGGCGACATGCATCTCGCCCGTGCGCCGGCCCATCACCGCCGCATAGCGCAGATAGGGGGCCGTCGCCTCCACCAGCGCCTCCTCGTCGGGCGGCGCGAAGGCGAGCATGTCGAGTTCCCGCGAGAGCGTCTCCAGCGTCAGCCGCCAGGCGTCGCCCTGGTTGGGCACGAAGCTCTGGAGCAGCGCCAGCGCCACGATCGTTCCGTCGGGGGCGTGGTATTCGATCGTCCCGAGGGTCGCGGGGGCATTGCGGAAGCCGGCCACCTCCGTCAGGAAGCGCCCGACCTCGATCTCGGGATGGGGCCCCGAGCGCAGGCGCCGGTAGAATTTCAGCACCATCTCCTCGCCGATCCGCACCGAGGTATTCGAATGCTCGGCCGCGATCCGCTGGATGGAGGCGGGATCGATGGCGGTGTCCGCCTTGAAGTCGGACGGGGTGCG
>NZ_DAOLAJ010000022.1:12519-49960 GCF_035325185.1 Enterovirga sp.
AACCGGGGGGGGCGCGGCAGCCGGGGAGCCCGCCCGCCACGGTTGGCAGGTCCCGCTCTTCTCCAAGGGCCGCGAGCACGGCGAGCGTGAAATCGGCGGAGGAAGCCGCGCCGAAGGCGAGGCCCGTCTTGCGTCCCTGGCGCACCCGCGCGACCGCATAGGGCAGGAAAGCCTCGCTCTCGCCCTCCTCGAAGGCGAGCGGCATCGAGTAATGCTGGATCGAGCCCGATTTCATCTCGATGCGGAAGGCGGGCAGGAGGAAGCTCTCGCGCCCGGCGGGATCCTCCATCACCGCGTAATCGACGAGCCGGATCGACTGGATGCGGTCGTCCTTGGCGCCGAACCAGCGCCGCGTGAGCACATAGGGAGGCAGGATCGTCCGCTCCAGCGCCTCGCGCTCGCGCCCTTCCAGCAGGGAGGCGAGGCCGTTGGTCAGGACGAGCGTGAACAGCTCCATCGGCGCAGGCGGCCCGAAGCGCGCGTCCCGCCCGTCGATCCGCGAGAGCTGGAACCAGTAGAAGCCATAGGCCGGGAGCGTCAGGAGATAGGGCCATTCGCCGACGGGCGGGAAGGCCGTCCCGCCCGTCATCTCCATGGGAGTGAGGCCTGTGAATTCGGAAAGGTCGAGTTCCACCGCCTGCGGCGCGCGCGAGACGTTGGCGACGCAGAGCACGATCTCGCTCCCGTGCTCGCGCAGATAGGCGAGGACCTTGCGGTTGGCCGGATAGAGGAAGCGCTGGGTTCCCCGCCCGAAGGCCGGGGTGGAGCGCCGCAGGCCGATCATCCGCCGCATCCAGTTGTAGAGCGAGGCGGGGCTGCGCGCCTGGCTTTCGACGTTGACCGCGTCGAAGCCGAAGATCGGGTCCTGGATGGTCGGCAGGTAGAGGCGGGCCGGGTCGCAGCGGGAGAAGCCGCCGTTGCGGTCGGGCGACCATTGCATCGGCGTGCGCACGCCGTCGCGGTCGCCGAGATAGATGTTGTCGCCCATCCCGATCTCGTCGCCGTAATACATGACGGGGGTGCCGGGCATGGAGAGCAGGAGCGAATTCAGAAGCTCGATCTTGCGGCGGTCGTTTTCGAGGGGCGGGGGGAGGCGGCGGCGGATGCCGAGATTGATCCGTGCCCGCCGGTCCGCCGCGTAGAAGGACCAGAGATAGTCGCGCTCCTTGTCCGTCACCATTTCGAGCGTCAGCTCGTCATGGTTGCGCAGGAAGATCGCCCATTGGCATCCCTCCGGGATCTCGGGCGTCTGGCGCATGATGTCGGTGACCGGGTGCCGGTCCTCCTGCGCCAGCGCCATGTACATGCGCGGCATCAGCGGGAAGTGGAAGGAGAGGTGGCATTCGTCGCCGTCTCCGAAATAGGGCGCGGTCTCCTCCGGCCACTGGTTGGCCTCGGCGAGAAGCATCCGGTCGGGATAGCGCGCGTCGAGCGCGGCCCTGATCTTCTTGATGACCGTATGCGTCTCGGGCAGGTTCTCGCAGTTGGTTCCCTCCCGCTCGACGAGATAGGGGATGGCGTCGAGCCGCAGCCCGTCCACGCCCATGTCGAGCCAGTAATACATGGTCTCGATCACCGATTCGAGGACGGCCGGGTTGTCGAAATTGAGATCGGGCTGGTGCGCGTAGAAGCGGTGCCAGAAATACTGGCCGGCCACCGGGTCCCAGGTCCAGTTGGAGGGCTCGGTGTCCAGGAAGATGATGCGCGTCTGCGCATAGATCTGGTCGGTATCCGACCAGACGTAGAAGTTCCGCTCCGGCGAGCCTTTCGGCGCCCGGCGCGCGGCCTGGAACCAGGGATGCTGGTCCGAGGTGTGGTTGATGACGAGTTCGGTGATCACCCGGATGCCGCGCGCATGGGCGGCGTCGATGAACGCCTTGAAATCCGCCATCGTGCCATAGGACGGGTTGATGTCGAGATAATCCTGGATGTCGTAGCCGTCGTCGCGCAGCGGCGAGGGATAGAACGGCATCACCCAGATCGCGGTGATTCCGAGATCGCGGATATAGTCCAGCTTCTGGGTCAGGCCGACGAAGTCCCCGATGCCGTCATTGTCGGCGTCGAAGAACGACTTGACATGGACCTGATAGATCAGGGCGTCGCGATACCATTGCGTGTCGGTGCGGTCGGTCATGCATCTGCGCCGGTGGGGGTGAGCGGGAGGGGCCGTGCGGGGGGGACCCCCCTTCCGGTCGCGCTGGCGCGCGACTCGACTTCCCCCACAAGGGGGGAAGGGGCGCGCGGGATACGCTGCGGCCCACCCTTCCCCCCTTGTGGGGGAAGTCGAGCAGGCGCGAAGCGCCGCCCGGAAGGGGGGGCACCCCGCAATGTCGTTCGTCTCACCGTCACCTCACATCTTCCCGAAGAAGCTGGTGATGTCGAAATAGATATCCTTCGTCTCCCTGGCCGGCGAGACGATGGTGAGGCGGTCGTAGGTGCGCCCCTCGTGGCGCAGCAGCGCCTGCATGGTCCGGCGCCAGCCGGGATAATGCCGGCGCAGATACTCGTATTCCTTCGGCACGCCCTCCACCGAGTTTTCCGCCACGATCGGGATCGCGCGCTCGAAGGAGAGGCCGTCCGGCTCGAGGGCGCGCGCAGGGACGACGATGAGCAGGAGGGCCAGGAGAGCGGCCGGTAAGCTGCGGGTCATGGGAAGCCTCATTCCCGGCCTGGCGGAACGAGCCGCCAGATCACGCAGGAGCGCTCGGCCGGATCGAGCGCGATGCGATGCGTCTTGCCGCGCAGCTCGAAGCGCCCGAAGCCGAGCAGGTCCTCGACCACGAGCGCGCCGTCATCCGGCAGGCCGAATTCCCAAAGCGGCACCTCGTAGCTGCATTCCTGCCGGTGATGCGGATCGAGATTGACGAGGATCAGCAGAGCGTTGTCCTTGGCTGGCGTCATGCGCAGGTAGGAGACGACGCTGTCGTTCCAGGCGTTCAGGAAGCGGATGTTGCGGAAGTCCCAGAGCGCCGGGTTCTCGCGCCTGATCCGGTTGAGCCGCGCGACATGCGCGCGGATGTGGCCCGGCCGGTCGTAATCCCAGACGCGGATCTGGTATTTCTCCGAATCGAGATATTCCTCCTTGCGGAAGAGCGCCGCCTCGCACAATTCGAAGCCGTTATAGATGCCCCAGGCCGAAGACAAAGTCGCGGCCAGCGTGGCGCGCACGACGAAGCCGGCCCGCCCGCTCGTCTGGAGATAGATCGGGTTGATGTCCGGTGTGTTGGTGAAGAAGTTAGGCCGGTAATATTCGCCCATCTCGCCGTGGGCCAGCTCGTTCATGTACTCCGTCAGCTCGTTCTTGGTGTCGCGCCAGGTGAAATACGTATAGCTCTGCTGGAAGCCGATCTTGGCGAGCTTCCTCATCATCTTCGGCCGCGTGAAGGCTTCGGCCAGGAAGATCGCGTCCGGATATCGCGCGCCCACCTCCGCGATCAGCCATTCCCAGAAGGGGAGGGGCTTGGTGTGCGGGTTGTCGACGCGGAAGATGCGCACGCCCTCGCGACACCAGAGAAGGACGACGTCGCGCAGGGCGTGCCAGAGGCCCGGCTTCGCCGCGCCGTAGAAGGAGACGTTGTAGATGTCCTCATAGGTCTTGGGCGGGTTCTCGGCATATTTCAGGCTGCCGTCCGGCCGGGTGTCGAACCAGTCCGGGTGCTGCCTGATCCAGGGGTGGTCGGGCGAGCATTGGATCGCGAAATCGAGCGCGATCTCGAGCCCGTGGTCATGCGCCGCCGCGACGAGGCGGCGAAACGCCTCGAGGCCGCCGAGATCCGCATGAACCGCTTCGTGGCCGCCGGTCTCGTCCCCGATGGCATAGACCGAGCCGACATCGCCCGGCTCCGCCGTGAGAGCGTTGTTGCGGCCCTTCCTGTTCGTGTGCCCGACCGGGTGGATGGGCGGGAAATAGAGCACGTCGAAGCCGAGATCCCGCACATGGGGCAACATGGCGGCGACGTCGTCGAAGGTCCCGTGGCGCGAGGCATCGTGGCTCATCGAGCGCGGGAACAGTTCGTACCACGCAGAGAATCGCGCGGCGAGACGGTCGGCGACCACGTGGAGTTCGCGATAACGCGAGGCGTTCTGCCGCTCGGCATGGCGGACGATCAGGGCGCGATTCGCCTCGTCGAGGAGAAGATCGAGCTGCGCCGCCGAGCCCGCCTCCGCGCGTGCGAGCCGCGCGGCAAGCTCCCGCAGCCCCTCCTCGTCGCCGTCCCGCGCGGCCCGCTCGGCGATGTGCGCGCCCTCGATCGTTTCCAGGCGGATGTCGCGCCCGGCCGCCATCTTCGCCTCGATCTCGTGCAGCCAGGAAGCCCAGGGATCGCGCCAGCCCTCGATCGTGAAGACGTAGCGGGCGTTGCGCTCGAGCGGAAAGGAGCCGCGCCAGCGGTCGTTGTCGACGGGCAGCATCGGCGCGCGGCGCCACGTCTCCTCGTCGGCCGGGCGATAGAGGATCTCGGCCGCGATTCTGTCGTGGCCGTCGGAGAAGATGTCGGCCCAGACCTCGACCACGTCGCCGGCGAGGCGCTTGACCGGCGTGCGGCCGCCATCCAGCTCCGGCCAGACGGATTCGATGACGACCCGGCCTTCGCCGTCCGGCTCAAGGCCGGAGGCGGCCTTGCCGCTCTCTGCGCGCCCGGCGGTGAAAATCCGCACCTCGCCCGGGCGGAGCGCCGTTGCTCCCGGCCCGAGCGGCGCCGGGGCGGCGCCGGGACTGCGCTCCAGGAAGGGGCCGAAGACGCCGCCCGCGCGGGTCAGGAGAGGGCCGGTCTCGACGATGATCTCTTCCTCTCCCGGATTGGCAAGAATCAGAAGCGCCGAGCGCGCCGCGACGGGATGTCCCCCTTCCAGGCGCAGCAGCGCCAGACAGGGCGCGTCGGGCGCGGAGAGAACATGCGCCGCGCCCTCGACATTGGCGGCGGGGATCGCGGCCTTGAGACGGTTGAGGGCGCCGATGCGGTTCGAGATGTCGATCCCGGTCTCCTCGCGGTCTCCCGGCGTGGTTTCGGCGACGTGGAGCTTGCGCCGGTAGCCCCATTCATAGCCGATCGGCATCAGGACGCCGGAGGAGAAGAAGGCGGCCAGCGCGTAGCGAAAAACGAGGGCGCGGGCGATGCGCTCGCGATCCCCGGCCGGGAACGCGGCGGCGAGGCGCCCCATGTCGTGGTTCTCGGGGAAGGCGATGGAGGGCGCGAGAAGGCGTGTCTTCTCGTAGGCGTCCATGGCCCAGGGCTTCCGGAGGTCCCACCAGGCGAAGGAGTTGAAGAGATAGTCGAAGCCGGCTTTTGCGGTGGCCTCCGTCTCGGCCTCCGAGCAGCCGAGCGTTTCCGCCGCGAAGAGGCAGGCGTCGCGCGCCCTCGCCCCGCCGATCAGCGCGCGCCAGACATCCGGCGGCACCTTGTAGGCGGCGTCGCACCGGAAGCCCGCGACGCCAAGCCCCTGCATGCGGGCGATGTAGCGGTCCCAATAGCCGAGCAGGAAGGAGCGCGCGTCCTCGCTTCGCCAGTCCAGCTCGGCGAGGTCGCCCCAGATTGTCCGCTTGCCGGGATCGTCGGGGTCGGTCGCGAAGGGGCTCTCCAGCTCTCCCCACGGATTGCGCAGGAACAGGTCGGGCCGGCTCTGTGCCAGGAGCGAATCCTTCGAGAGATGGTTGACGACGAGATCCGCCATCACCTTCAGGCCGTGCCGGCCCGCCTCCGCCGCGAAAGCGGCGATCGCCTCGTCGGGATCGCCGCCATCCGAGAGGCGCGGGTCGAGCGTCTCGGGGTCCTTGATGGCGTAGAGGCTGCCCGAGAAGCCGCTCTCGTGGAAGGGATTCACCTGGACCCAGTCGAAGCCCATCGCGGCGATGCGCGGCAATTCGCGCGACCAGGCCGAAACCGGGCCGACCAGGAGCGGGAACAGGTTGTAGATCCGGGGGCCGGTCCTCGCCGCGTCCGCCTGGATCGTCTCGTCGGTCCCGATCTCGCCCAAGAGCGTTCCCTCGTCCTTTTCGCCAGCGGATCACCGGCGCAGGGAAAGCGCAAGGCCGCGGCCCTCGCTTTCCATCGCCCGCGCGACCGTGGCGAGGGGGCCGCCGGGGCCGTGGATCGCCTCGAGATCGGCCGCGAGCCTGCGGCGCCAGTTCGGATGCTCCGCGACCGTGCCGGGAAGATTCACCTGCTCGCTCTGGCCGAGGACGTCCTCGTACTGGACGGCGCAGAGCGCCGAGGGCGTCCGGGCAAGATAGCGCAAGGCCGCCTCGCGCGGCGCCGTCTCCGGCGGTTCGGTCGCCGGGAGGAGATGTTCAGCGGCGAGCGCCTCGCAGAGCCGGCTCTTGTCCCCCGCCCGCCCGGCGCGCTCCTCGCCGGCCCGCTCGGGGCTGGAGAGGCCGAGATCCTCGCGCAGGCCGATATCGCGTCCCCTCCACCAGCCGGCGAAGGTCGGCAGGTCATGAGTGGCGAGCACCGCCATGGATTCACGCGGATAGGCCGCCGGCCGCTTGAAGCCCCCTTCCGCCTCGCGCTCGAAGAAGAGGACGCGGTGGCCGAGGATGCCGCAGGCCGCGATCGCCTCCGCGAAGCCGTCCGGCGCCGTGCCGAGGTCTTCCGCCACGATGAGGGCGCGGGCGCGGTGGCTCTCGATGCGCAGCACGGCCAGCATCGCGGCGAAGGGATAGGCGACATAGGCGCCGGCCTCTGCGCCTTTTCCCTCGGGAATGAGATAGAGCCGCCGCAACTGGAAGGCATGGTCGATCCGGAGCGCCCCCGCATGGCGCAGATTGGCGCGGACCAGGGCGCGGAAGGCGTCCAGGCCGTCCGCTTCCAGCCGCAGCGGATGAAGCGGGGGCAGGCCCCAATCCTGCCCCTGCGGGGCGAGGAGGTCGGGCGGCGCGCCGATCGACAGTCCCTCGCCGAAAAGGCCGGGCGCGCCCCAGACTTCCGAGCCGCCCCGGTCCGGGCCGACGGCGAGATCGCGATAGAGGCCGATGGCCATTCCCGCCCCCAGCGCCGCGTCCTGCGCCTCGCGAAGCTGACGATCCGCAACCTGCTGGAGCCAGGCATGGAAGGCGATTCGCTCAGGGTCCGCGGTCGCGAAGGCCGCGAGCGCCCCCGGCTCGCGGCGCCGGAACGCCTCCGGCCATTCCCCGAGCCAGCGTCGCCCCTCCTGCGCGAAATGCTCCGACAGGGCCTCGAACAGGGCGTGGTTCTCCAGCGCCGCACCGCCTTCGGCCCGGAACGAATCGAGGGCGGGCGCGAAGGCCTGCCGGTGCTCGACGAAAGAGGCTTCGAGGACGGGGGCGAGCAGGGCCCAGATCACGGCGTGATCGACGAGCGGCCGCGCCCTGAGCGCCGCGAGGTGGGCTGCGCGCCCGCTTTCGCCGAGGAGGCGCCCGGCCTCGCTGCCGGCGATCCGGGGAAGCGCCGCCGGATCGATATGCAGGGGCTCGAGGAAGAGGCGCGAGGAGGGGGAATAAGGCGAAACTTTCGTCCGGTCGGCCGCGAACAGGGCGTGGAGCGGCGACAGGCCGAGGAAGGAGGCGCCGCGGGCCGCAGCGCCCTTCGCCGCTTCCCGGACGTCTCCATAGCTGCCGATGCCGAAATTGCCCTCGGAGCGAAGGGCATAGACCTGGGCCGACACCCCCCAGCCGCGCCGTCCCTCGCGCATCCAGTCCGGCTCCCGGCAGCGGGGCGGGGCGGCGAGCACCGTCGCCGTGGCCGATGCGCTACCCGCCCGCGCCTCCAGCCGGTGATAGCCGGCCGGCAGGGCGGGAAGCTCCAGCAGGCCGTCCTTCGCCCGGCCCTCGTGCCGCCGGCCGCCCTCTTCGGCGAGGCCCCAGGAAGCCGTCCCGGCGAGGGCGAGGCTTTGCGGTTCTCCCGCGCGGGTCACGATCACGCGCGGCAGGAGGGTGCCGCGCAGATCGCTTGCCCGCGCAAAGCTCTCCGAGATTTCCGTCTCCGAGCCGCACGGGAAGCCGAGGCGGGCGAGGATGTCGCCGCCCCGAGCGCGCCCGGCCGCGACCTCCCGGCCGAACGCATCGCAATAGCGGGCCTCGATCCCGACGAGGTTCGCGAGCCTCTCGAAGGAGTCATCGCTCACGCGGCGGTCCTTGGAGGGGGCACACAGCTTCCCGATCGGTAGCCCGGATTCTCAAAAAAGCCTCGCGACGGCGCATGCGGCGATCGTCAATCCCGGTTCAGAAACAGAACCAGCGAACGGGGTTGGAGAAGGAAGGTTCCGCCTGCTTCCGGCTCCCTCGGCGCCGCGGGCTCGCCCTCCGGCTCGCCAGTATCGAGGACGAGGCGCCAGGGTCCTTCAGGCGGAAGGCGGAAAGCGATCTCTTCCTCGCCCGCCTGCATCAGGACGAGAAGGCGGACGGCGCCCGGCCCCTCGCCGATCCGCATCCCGAGGCAGCGCCGATCGGCATCCTGCCAGTCTTCCGGCCCCATCTCGCGGCCCTCCGGCGCGAGCCAGCGGATGCCGGTCTCCCAGCCGGCGAGGAGGCATTCGCGCCGCAGTCGCAGGAGCCCGGCCACGAAATCCGGCAGGCTGGGATCCAGGGCCGGTCCTTTCTCCCAGTCGATCCAGCTCGTGCGGTTGTCCTGGGCATAGGCGTTGTTGTTGCCGCCCTGGCTCCGCGAGACTTCGTCGCCCGCGAGCAGCATCGGCACGCCCCGGGCCAGGACCAGGCTCGCCAGGAGGTTGCGCGCGGTGCGGGCGCGGAGAGCCAGGACGGCCGGGTCGGAGGTCGCGCCCTCGTGGCCGAAATTCTGCGACAGCTCGTGAGGATGCCCGTCGCGGTTGCCCTCCCCGTTGGCGAAATTGTGCCGGCGCGCATGGCTGACGAGATCGCGCAGCGTGAAGCCGTCATGCGAAGAGACATAGTTGATCGAGGATTGCGCCGAGCGGCCCGCTGCCGGGAAGGTCCGCGGCGAGCCCGCGAGCGCCTCGGCGAGGTCCGGCACCCGGCCGTCGCCCCGCCAGAAGGCTCGCAGGGCGTCGCGCGCGCGGTCGTTCCATTCCCCCCAGCCGGTCGGGAAGCCGCCGAGGCGATAGCCGTCCCGGCCGAGATCCCAGGGCTCGGCGATCAGCTTGAGCCCGCTCAGGGCGGGGTCGGCCTCGATGGCGGCGAAGAAGGCCGAATGCGGATCGAAGTCATCGACGTCGCGCGCCAGGGCGGGGGCGAGGTCGAAGCGGAAGCCGTCGACGCCGTATTCCTCGGCCCAGTGGCGCAGCGCGTCGATGGCAAGGCGCCGCACTGCCGGATGGCCGAGATCGAGGCTGTTGCCGCAGCCCGTGACGTCGAGGAGCCGTCCGGGCTCCCCGGGCCGGCTCTTATAGTAGCTGGCATTGTCGATGCCCCGGAAGGAGAGGACGGGACCGTCCTCGCCGCCCTCCGCGGTGTGGTTCAGGACGATGTCGAGGATCACCTCGATGCCGGCGCCGTGCAGCGCCCGCACGGCCTGTTTCAGCCCGACCGGGCCGAGCGGCCCGAAATAGCGCGGCTCGGGCGCGAAGTAATTGAGGGTGGAATAGCCCCAGTAATTGACGAGGCCGCGCGCGAGGAGCGCGGGCTCGTCGGCGATGGCCTGGATCGGCAGCAGCTCCAAAGCCGTGACGCCGAGGCGCAGGAGATGCTCGATCACGGCCGGATGGCCGAGCGCCGCATAGGTCCCGCGCAGGGCAGGCGGGACCTGCGGGTGAAGGCGCGTCAGGCCCCGGACATGGGCTTCGTAGATGACCGTCTCGCGCCAGGGCCGGCAGGGACGGTCATGGCATGGCGGGTCCGGCGGGGCGGCCACGATCCCGCGCGGCAGGGCATCGGGGGGAGGGAAGGCCCCCGCGAGGGGAGGCCCGGGCCGGTAGGGCCCCGAGAGCAGCTTCGCATAGGGATCGAGGAGCGGCCGCTCGGGATCGAAGCGGTGGCCCTTTTCGGGCCGCCAGGGACCGTGGACGCGGAAGAGATAGGCTTGTCCGGGCAGGAGGCCTGCGAGGCGGCCGTGCCAGACATTCCCCGTCCGCGACGGGAGGCGGCAGCGCGTCTCCCGCCCCTCGGGATCGAAGAGGCACAGATCCACCGCCGTCGCATGGGCCGAGAAGAGCGCGAAATTGACGCCCGAGCCGTCGAAGACGGCGCCGAGCGGCGCCGGGGCGCCTGCCTCGGCGATCAAGATCCGGGTCGCGCCTCAGCCCGTCGCGCCGAGATTTCCGCTCGATGGAGCCGCCATCGGGTCGGTGGCCCGGAGCGCGCCGAGGAAGCTCTGCCACCAGTCATTGACCGTGTGGCCCTCGAGGACGCGCATCATCTCCTGCCAGCGATCCCGCCTCTCGCCGCGCGACATGCGCAGCGCCTGGTCGATCGCCCCCGCCGTCGCCATGGAATCGTAGGGATTGACCAGGAGGGCCCCCTGTTCCAGCTCGAAGGCGGCGCCGGCATAGCGGGACAGAACGAGCACGCCCGGATTCTCGGGATCCTGGGAGGCCACATATTCCTTGGCGACGAGGTTCATGCCGTCGCGCAGCGGCGTGACGAGCCCGACATCCGCCATGCGGTAGAGCCCCATCAGCGTCGCGTGCGGGACGCTCTGGTTGACGTAGCGGATGGGCGTCCAGTCGAAATCGCCGTAGGCGCCGTTGGCCTCGCCGACCTGGGTCGCGACATCGCGCTCCAATTCGGCATATTCCGGCACCTCGGAGCGTGATTTCGGGGTGATCTGGAGATAGCTGACCCGCCCGCGCTCCTCCTGGTGCGTCGTCAGATAGGCGACGAAGGACCGGATGCGCTCCCGCAAGCCCTTGGAATAGTCGAGGCGGTCGACCCCGATGAGGAGGCGCTTGCCCTCGATGCTGGCCAGCATGCGCTTGGTGGACGCAAGCCCGACCGACTTCTCGGCCGCGGCCGCGATGCCGGCCGTGTCGATCCCGATCGGGAACGCGGCGACCTGGACCTGGCGCTCGCCGACCGTCAGAAGGCCCTCGCCCGAGGAGGTCGCGAGACCCTCCTCCAGAACGCAGCGCTGGAAATGGGAGGCGTCGCGCTCGGTCTGGAACCCCACGACGTCATAGGCGAGCAGCCCCTCCAGCAGGCGGCGGTAGCGCGGCAGGGCGCTGATCACCTCCGGCGGCGGCCAGGGGATGTGCAGGAAGAAGCCGATCCGGTTGCCGAGGCCGCGCCCGCGCAGGGCCGCGCCGAGCGGGATGAGGTGGTAGTCATGCACCCAGATGAGATCTGTCGGCTGGACGAGCCCGGCGAGCTTGCGGGCGAAGAGATCGTTGACCCGGAAATAGGCCTGGGTCTCGCGATCGGAGAAGCGGGCGAGATCGAGGCGGTAATGGCAGACGGGCCACAGCGCCCGGTTCGAGAAGCCGAGATAGTAGTCGTCGACGTCGCGCCGCGTCAGGTCGGTCGTGGCGAAGGTGACGGGCCCGGATTGCTGCATGTGGAGCGAATCGGCGTCGATGGCGGCGCGGGCCTCGCCCGACCAGCCGAACCAGATCCCGCCGCTCGCGCGCAAAGCCGCTTCGAGAGCCACCGCGAGGCCGCCCGCTCCCCCGCCGCCGCGCGGATTCGGAACCGAGACCCGGTTCGAGACCACGATCAGCCGCGGTCCCCCGCTCGGCCCGTCCGTGGCCCGCAGCGAGCTTTTCGACAGGAATCCCGGGAACGTATCCCGGGACAGGATCGGAGCCTTGGGCATCATCGAGACAATCATGCCTGCATCATCCTGACCGAGAGGCGGAAGGCCCGCCTCGGATGCCCCGAGCACCATACTGGATGCACCTTCGCGAGATTTGCAGGACTAACCTGAACGGCAGATGATGGTTCCTGCCGAGGCGGCCCGAGGCGCGGCGGAACGGCCTTTCGTCTCCTGGCGGACGGCCCGAGGACCTGTGGATATCCGCCGCCGGATGTCCGGACGATCTCTCACGCCGCGGGGAGGTCGGCGAGCGCCGCCCGCCCGGCCGCCCAGAGCCTCAGCCAGCGGCGGAAGGCGACGGCGTCCTCGAGCCGGCGCGTCGCTGCCGTGGGTCCCGGCCCGAGCTTGATCGAGAGCCCGCCGAGGGCGTTGACGGCCTCGAAGCCGTGCTCGTCCGTGTGGTCGTCCCCCGCGAAGACGGGCGAGCGCCCGCGATAGGGCGGCTGCTCCATGAGGTCGCCGATCGCGCCTCCCTTTCCCGAGGCGGCCGGGACGATCTCGCGCACCGCCTTGCCGTCCTGGATGCGGTAGCCGGGACCCAGCTCGCGGGCGAGATCCGCCATCGCGGCCATGGCCTCCGCCTCGGCCTGCGGCGCCATCCGCCAATGCAGCGCGACCCCCACCTCCTTGTCCTCGACGAGCACGCCCGGCCGGTCGGCGAAGGCGCGGCGGAGCGCGGCGACCTGGGGCGCGATCCCGGCGAGCCCCGGGGGGCGGGAGAACCGCCCCGCGACCCGGCGCTCGAGCCCGTGCATGCCGCAGATGTCGAGGTCCCCGGCCCGCAGGAACCCGTCGATATCGGCGACCGTGCGCCCCGAGACGATGGCGAGCGCTCCCCCGAGGCTCGCGGCGAGGTCGGAGAGGAGCGCGGGCAGGTCGGGCTCCACCTCGATGGCGTCCGGCCGCTCGGCGATGTCCACGAGCGTGCCGTCGAAATCCAGGAACAGCGCGAAGCGGGGATCGGGGGGCTGGCTCACGCGCGGGCTATCCTGGCTGGGCCTTCGTGCCGCATTCCGTCCCCTCCCTCCGCCGTCCTGATTCGCCCGCCCATGCTAACGCCTGCGCTCCATCTGGGAATGCCCGCCCGCGGGTCCGTCCCATGCTGATTCCCGTCGCCGATCCCGACGATCCGCGCGTCGCTCCCTTCCGCTCCCTGCGCGAGCGCGATCTCGCGACCCGCGCCGGGGGGCGTCCCGGCGCCTTCGTGGCCGAGGGCGAGGTCGTGCTGCGGCTCCTGCTCTCGGAGCGCTCGCGCTTCCGGCCGCTCTCCATCCTGATCGCGGAGAACCGCGTCGGGCCCCTGGCCAGCCTCCTGCCCGACGGGGCCCGCGGGGCGCCCGTCCATGTCGCGCCCCCCGGGGTCCTGGAGCGCATCGCCGGCTTTCCGATTCATCGCGGCGTCCTCGCGCTCGGCGAGCGCCCGCCCCCGCCCGAGCCGGGCGCGCTGCTACCCGCTCGCGGCCCCTCGCTCGTCCTCGGGCTGATCGGCCTCGCCAATCACGACAATGTCGGCGGCGCGTTCCGCAACGCGGCGGCCTTCGGCGCGGATGCCGTCCTGCTCGACGGGGCAAGCTGCGACCCGCTCTACCGCAAGGCGATCCGGGTCTCGGTCGGGGCCGCGCTCACGGTGCCTTTCGCACGAGGCGGCGCGGCGGAGGGGCTGGTCGATCTTCTTCTGCGCGCCGGCTACACGCCCTTCGCCCTCAGCCCGGCGGGCTCGGCGCGGCTCGGCGAGGTCGCCTGGCCGCCCCGGACCGCGCTGCTCGTGGGCGCGGAGGGCGCCGGCCTGCCGCCCCCGCTGATCGCGCGCCTGCGCTCCGTGCGGATCGAGATGGCGCCCGGCTTCGATTCGCTGAACGTCGCCACCGCCGCCGGGATCGCGCTTCACGCCGCCGCGACGTCGCGCGGGATGGAACCTCATTGACGCGCAGGGGCTTGCGGACCCACCTTAGTCCGGCGTGCTTCGGTGGCGCGTGGAAAAGGACGGGTGGAAGCGTGATGACGGTCAGGGTTTCCGGGAAGAACCTCGACATCGGCGACAGCCTTCGCGCTCAGGTCGAGGAGCGGGTCGCGGCAGCCATCGTGAAATATGCCGAGGGGCGCGGCTCGGGCCAGGTGGTGGTCTCGCGCGACGGTTCCGGCTTTCGGACCGATTGCGTGGTCAATCTCGGCTCGGGCATGCGCCTCGAATCGGCGGGGCTCGCGAACGACGCCTATGCGAGCTTCGACCAGTCCGCCCTGCGGATCGAGAAGCGGATGCGGCGCCACAAGCGGCGCATCAAGGACCGGCTCAGCGAGACCCCGAGCCCCAGCAACGCGGCGATCGAGAGCGCCTATGCGATCCTCAGCGCGCCCGACGAGGCCGTGGAGGAGCCCGAATACCATCCCATCGTGATCGCGGAGACGACCCGGCCGCTGAACAAGCTCTCGGTGAGCGAGGCGGTGCTGGAACTCGACCTGTCGGGCTCTCCGGTCGTCGTGTTCCGGCATGCTGGCAATGGCCGGGTGAACGTCGTATATCGCCGCAACGATGGATCCATCGGGTGGGTCGACCCGCCGTCGACCGATAGCTGAGACACGAACCGGCCACGATTGGCCACGAGCCTGTTTCGGGATGCGTCGAAGACGCCTTTCGAGACAGGTTCTGTAAAGAGACCGATGCCACAGCTCGATTTCCTGTCGCCCGAGGCGATCGCGCCGTCCCTCAGGGCCGGCTCCAAGAAGCAGGCGCTCCACGACCTTGCGAGCCAGGCCTCCCGCCTCGTCGGACGCGACGAGCGGGAGATCTTCGACACGCTTCTCCAGCGCGAGCGACTCGGCTCGACCGGGATCGGCGAGGGAATCGCCATTCCGCACGGCAAGCTGCCCAAGCTCGACAGGCTGTTCGGCCTTTTCGCCCGGCTCGAGCGCCCGATCGATTTCGACGCGATCGACGGCGAGCCGGTAGACATGCTCTTCCTGCTGCTCGCGCCCGAGGGGGCGGGCGCGGATCACCTCAAGGCGCTCGCGCGAATCGCCCGCATGATGCGCGAGCCCGGAATCCACGAGCGCATCCGCGCCGCGCGCGACGCCAGCGCCCTCTACGCCGTCCTGACCCAGGACCAGACGCCTCAGGCCGCCTGAGCCTCGCGCGGTTGGCCGCGGCGGGCGAATATGGTCTTGATCGGCCATGGCCCGGCTCACGGATGAATGCCTCGCGACCGGCGGCTCCCTGTCCCTCGAGGCGGCAGCGGCGCTGATCAAGGCGCGCGTGCCGGTGGCCGCGGGCATCGAGACCGTCCCGCTCGCCGCGGCGGACGGCCGCATCGCGGCTGAGGACGTCACGGCGGCCATCCGGCTGCCGCCCCACGACAATGCGGCGGTGGACGGCTATGCCGTCCGCCATGCCGATCTCGGCGTGGGCGAGACCTGGCTCCCCCTCGCCGGACGAATCGCCGCGGGCGATGCGCCGGGGCCCGGCGCCATGGCCGGCCGGGCCGTCCGCATCTTCACCGGCGCGCCCCTGCCGCCGGGCCTGGACACGGTCTTCATGCAGGAGAGCGTCCGCCGGGACGGGGACCAGGTCGCGCTCCCGCCGGGTGCCGCGCCCGGCGCCCATCGCCGCCGCGCGGGCGAGGATGCGGAGGCGGGCGAGGTGATCGTCCGGGCCGGAACGCGGCTGCGGCCGCAGCATCTGGCCCTGGCCGCGGCGACCGGGCACGAGCGCATCGCCGTGCGGCGGCCTCTGCGCGTCGCGCTCTTCTCGACCGGCAACGAACTGGCCGAGCCCGGCGCCGCCCTCGCGCCCGGCCGGGTCTACGATTCGAATCGCCCGCTCCTCGCCGCCCTCCTGCGGCGGGCGGGGGCGGATCTGCGCGACGGCGGCATCCTGCGCGATTCGGCCGGGCTCGTCGGGCGCCGCCTCGTCGAAGCCTGCGGGGAGGCCGATCTCGTCGTGACCTCCGGCGGCGTCTCGGCCGGCGACGAGGACCATGTCGCGGCCGCCCTTGCCCGCGAGGGAGAGCTGGCCTTCTGGCGCCTCGCCCTCAAGCCGGGCCGGCCGGTCGCGATGGGGCTGATCGGCGGCACGCCGGTCATGGGCCTGCCCGGCAATCCGGTCGCCGCCTATGTCACCTATGCCTTCGTCGCGGCGCCGCTCCTCGCGCGGCTCGGCGGGGCGACGTGGCAGAAGCCGCCCTCGCTGCTGGTCCGGGCGGCTTTCGCCCATCGCCGCAAGGCCGGCCGGCGCGAATATCTGCGCGTCAGCCTGTGCGAGGGAGCGGACGGGGAGGCGGAGCTGGTCAAGTTCCCGCGGGAGGGCAGCGCCCTTCTCTCCTCGCTGACCGGCAGCGACGGCCTCGCAGAGCTGCCCGAGGATCTGGCCGAGGTCGTGCCGGGAAGCCGGCTGCGCTTCTTCTCCCACCTCGCCCTGCAATCGCCCTGACGTCCTGCGGGCACGACCGAGGAATCGACCGATGTGGCAGCCCGCGGCCTCCTATCCCGACCCCGCCGTGCGGAGCCTCGATGCGAGCTTCGAGCGCTACCGCCTGCCGCTCGCGGCGGTGGAGCGAATCGCCACGGGCTGCCGCTGGGCCGAGGGCCCGGTCTGGTTCGGCGACATGCGCCAGCTCGTCTGGAGCGACATCCCCAACAACCGCATGCTGCGCTGGGACGAGGAGACGGGGGCCGTTTCCGTCTTCCGCAAGCCCTCCGACTGGGCGAACGGCAATACGCGCGACCGCCAGGGCCGGCTCGTCACCTGCCATCACGCCCGCTATCTCGGCCGGACCGAGCATGACGGCTCGATCACGGTGCTGGCGGACCGTTTCGAGGGCCGCCGGCTGAACTCGCCCAACGACGTGGTGGTGAAATCCGACGGCTCGATCTGGTTCACCGACCCGCTCTTCGGCATTCTCGGCCATTACGAAGGCCGCAAGGCGCCCTCGGAGGTGCCGGCTGCCCTCTACCGCCTCGATCCGGCGGCGGGAGAGCTGGCCTGTCTCGCCGACGACATCCCCGGCCCGAACGGGCTCGCCTTCTCGCCCGACGAAAGCCTTCTCTACGTCGTCGCCTCCCGCGCCGAGCCTCACCGCCTGATCCTCGCCTATGACGTCGTCGGCGGCACGCGGCTCGGCAGCTGGCGCGTGGTGGTCGATGCCGGGCCGGACGGCACGCCGGACGGGTTCCGCGTCGATATCGACGGCAATCTCTGGTGCGGCTGGGGCATGGGACGCGTGGAGCTGGACGGGGTGATGGTCTTCAATCCCGAGGGCCGCGCCATCGGCCGCATCGCGCTCCCCGAGCGCTGCGCGAATCTGTGCTTCGGCGGCGTCATGCGCAACCGCCTCTTCATGGCGGCGAGCCAGTCGGTCTACGCCCTCTATGTGAACACGCAGGGCGTCGCGGGGGGATAGCTTGCCGCTCGCGGGGAGAGGCATGCGGGCGCCGGACTTCCCATCCGGCCTTCGGGGCGCGATATGAGGGCAACATTGTTGCGGCCGAGGCCGCGCCTCACCGGATCGATCCATGGCTGAGAAAATCCCCGTCACCGTGCTGACCGGCTATCTCGGGGCCGGCAAGACCACCCTCCTCAACCGCATCCTGACCGAGCAGCACGGTAGGAAATACGCCGTCATCGTCAACGAGTTCGGCGAGATCGGCATCGACAACGACCTCGTCGTCGGCGCGGACGAGGAGGTCTTCGAGATGAACAACGGCTGCATCTGCTGCACCGTGCGCGGCGACCTCATCCGCATCATCGAGGGGCTGATGAAGCGGCGCGGCAAGTTCGACGCCATCATCGTCGAGACGACCGGCCTCGCCGACCCCGCCCCCGTCGCCCAGACCTTCTTCGTCGACGAGGACGTGGCCGAGCGCGCCCGGCTCGATGCCGTCGTCACGGTCGCTGACGCCAAATGGCTGACCGAGCGCCTCCGGGACGCGCCCGAGGCCAAGAACCAGATCGCCTTCGCGGACGTGATCCTGCTCAACAAGGCCGATCTCGTCACGCCCGGGGAACTGGACGAGGTCGAGAAGCGCATCCGCGCCATCAACCCGCAGGCGCGGATTCACCGGACCGTGAATTGCGACATCCCGATCGCCGACGTGCTCGACCGCAAGGCTTTCGACCTCGACCGCATCATGGAGGTCGAGCCCGATTTCTTGGAGGAGGGCCATCACCATCACCACGACGACCACATGGTCTCGTTCTCCTTTCGCGGCGGGGAGGTCGACCCGGACAAGTTCATGCCCTGGATTTCCGATCTGACGCAGCGCGAGGGGCCGAGCATCCTGCGCTGCAAGGGCATCGTGGCCTTTCCGCAGGAGCCGAGGCGCTTCGTCTTCCAGGGGGTGCACATGATCCTGGACGGCGACCTGCAGCGCGAATGGCGCAAGGACGAGAAGCGCGAGAGCCGCGTCGTCTTCATCGGCCGCGACCTCGATCGCAAAGCCTACGAGGACGGGTTCAAGGCGTGCGCGGCGTGATGGCCGGGTCGCACGACGCCCCCCTCCCCCCTTGTGGGGGAGGCCGAGCAGGCGCGAAGCGCCGCCCGGGAGGGGGGAGGACACTCCCCGCTTTCCGCGTGTCACTCCCCTTCCGGTCGCCCTGGCGCGCGACTCGACTTCCCCCACAAGGGGGGAAGGGGAGGGTGGTGCGATGAAGACCGCTTCGCTTCCCTCTCTCACCGAGGCCGTCACACCCCTCGCCGCGGGCGCCGAGGTCACCGGGCTCGGCTGGCTGCGCGAGACGGCGGCCTTCGCCCTCGCCGATGGCGGCGTGCTGCTGGCAAAGGGGGGCGAGACCCGTCGCGTCGTCGCTCATCCCGACGCCGCGATTCTCATATCGGCCTGCGACGGCAAGCGCCTCCTCACCGGGGGCGACGACGGCCGGGTGGCGGCGACCGGGCCGGATGGAACCACCGCGACCCTCGCCGAATCGGGCGGGGCCTGGATCGACGCGCTCGCCCTCCACGCCTCCGGCGCCTTCGCCTTCGCAGCCGGCCGGAAGGTGAGGGCGGTCGACGACAAGGGGCGCGTGAAGAGCTTCGAGGCGCCCTCGACCGCGCGCGGCCTCGCCTTCGCCCCGAAAGGCTACCGGCTCGCCGTCGCGCATTACAACGGCGTCTCGCTCTGGTATCCGAATCTCGAGGCGAGCCCCGACCTCCTCGACTGGAAGGGCTCGCATCTCGACGTGACATGGTCGCCCGACGGGCGCTTCGTCGTGACCTCCATGCAGGAGAACGCGCTGCACGGCTGGCGCCTTGCGCCCGATCGCGGGCATATGCGCATGTCCGGCTATACGGCAAAGCCGCGCTCGCTCGCCTGGTCCTTCGGAGGGGCTTGGCTCGCCACCTCCGGTTCGGATGCCGCCATCGTCTGGCCCTTCGATTCGAAGGAGGGGCCGATGGGCAAGGCGCCGCGCGAATGCGGGCTTCGCCATGCGCGCGTCACGAAGGTGGCTTTCCATCCCAACGTGAACGTGCTCGCGATCGGCTACGAGGATGGCTGCGTGCTGCTGGTCCGGTTCCAGGATGGGGCGGAGCTGCTCGTGCGCCACGCCATCCCTGGAAGCGGCATCGCGGCTCTCGCCTGGGACCCGACGGGAAGCCGGCTCGCCTTCGGCTGCCGGGACGGCGAGGCCGGGATCCTGACGCTGCCGGGCTGAGATGATGCTGCGTGGTCTCTTCGCCAGACGGGCGGGGCTCCCGGCCAGGGACCGCGAGGCCGCCGAGCGCGTGAGGGGACTCGCGCTTGCGGCTTTGGTTCTTCGGCCGGGCACGGAGGTTGCCGTGAGCGAGATCGTCTGCCTCGATCCGGCCTGCCCGGGCACCGAGACGGTGATGCTGGTCATGGCTCCTGGCCTGAAGACGCGGGCCGCGAAGCTGGCCAAGGCGGCGGCCGAGGTGACGGAGCCGGAGGTCCGGGCCGCGCTCGCGGAGGCGGGATTCGAGGTCCGGCCGTGATGGCCGGGCGAAGCCTCAGGCGAGTGGCCCGATCCCCTCGTAGACATCGGCCAGCCGCAGCTCGCCGCCGAGATCGGGCAGGGCGAGGGCGGCCTCCATGTCCTTGAGGACGATCCAGCGCCAGTCCTCGCCCTCGCGCCGCCACGCCTCGATGCGCGCCTCGCTCTGGTAGACGATCAGGATGGTCCGCAGGGACGTGATCGTCCTGTAGAAATCCAGCTTGCGGCCGCGGTCGTTGCTCATGGTCGAGGGCGAGAGGACATCCGCGAGCAGGACCGGGTCCCGGGCATAACCGCCCTCGAGAGGCGCCCCGCAGCGAACCACGATGTCGGGGATGGACGCGTAATCGTCGATCTCGTCGTTGAGGAGACCGAGGCCGGGCAAGGCCTTGCAGCCGCGCGATTTCGCGGCGGCACGGAGCGCCGCATAAAGATTCCCGACGATGCCCTGATGCCGCTCGCTCTGGGGCGCCATCAGGACCGGCTCGCCGTCGAGCAGCTCCCACCGCTCCTCGTCCGGGTACGGCCGGATCATCTCGACGAATTCCGCGACCGACATACGCGGGTGCTTGGCCAGGGCCTGGGACATCGGTCCGGACCCTAGCACGAGCGGCGGGGGCCTTTAAGCCCGCACCAGGGTGTTCCTGAACGCCCAGGGCTCGTCCGGGTCGATATCCTCCGGGAAGAGGCCCGGCCGGCCCGTCAGAGGAGTCCAGTCGGTATATGCGCCGATCACGGGGCCGAGATAGGGCATCTGCACTTCGAGGCAGCGGCGGTAATCCATCTCGTCGGCCTCGACGATGCCGGCATTCGGATTTTCCAGCGCCCAGACCATGCCCGCGAGCACCGCCGAGGTCACCTGGAGGCCGGTCGCGTTCTGGTAGGGCGCGAGGCGGCGCGTCTCCTCGATCGAGAGCTGCGAGCCGTACCAATAGGCGTTCCTTCCGTGCCCATAGAGCAGCACGCCCAGCTCGTCGATGCCGTCGACGATCTCGTTCTCGTCGAGGATGTGCCATGCGGGCTGGCGCTCGCCGGCCTGGCCGAACATCTCGTGCAGCGACAGGACGGCGTCGTCGCAGGGATGATAGGCGTAGTGGCAGGTCGGGCGGTACGCGACCTCGCCCGAGGCGTCCCGCACCGTGAAGTAATCGGCGATCGAGATCGACTCGTTGTGGGTGACGAGGAAGGCGTATTGCGCTCCCGCGGTCGGCGTCCAGGAGCGCACGCGGGTATCGGCGCCGGGCTGAAGGAGAAAGATCCCCGCTCCGCAGCCTGTCTCATGGCCGCGCGCATTGGCCGGCATCCAGGGCTCGAAGGTGCCCCAGCCGAGTTCGGCCGGCTGAAGTCCCTCGGACACGAATCCCTCGACCGACCAGGTATTGACGAAGACCCGGCGGGGCTTCGGCTTCCTGGCGCGCTGCGTATCGCGCTCGGCGATGTGGATGCCCTTGACGCCGACCTTCCGCATCAGCGCGGCCCAGCCGGCCCGGTCGGCGGGCTCGGGGCCCTCGACCTTCAGCTCGGCCTTGAGGTTCATCAGCGCCTGCTTGACGAGCCAGGACACCATGCCGGGATTGGCCCCGCAGCAATTGACGGCGGTCGTGCCGCCCGGGTTCCGGCGCCGCGCCGCGAGCAGGGTTTCGCGCAGGGCGTAGTTCGTGCGCGCCTCGGGGCCGGCCTCCTTGTCGAAATAGAAGCCGATCCAGGGCTCCATGACGGTGTCGACATAGAGCGCGCCGATTTCGCGGCACAGTTCCATGACGGCGAGGGAGGAGACATCGACCGAGAGGTTCACGCAGAAGCCCCGGCCGCCGCCCTGCGTCAGGAGCGGCGTGAGAAGGTCCCGGTAATTGTCCCGTGTCACTCCGGTATGAACGAAGCGGATGCCGCGCTCGTCCAGTAGCCTGCGATCGGCGTCGGACGGGTCGATGACGACGAGGCGGCTCTTGTCGTAGTCGAAATGCCGCTCGATCAAGGGCAAGGTTCCCCGGCCGATCGAGCCGAACCCGATCATCACGATCGGGCCGTCGATCCGGCCGTGCAAAGGCCACTCCCTCCGCTGTTCTCTCATTCCGGGTGACACTCCTCGCTTGTTAAGGGGAAAGGGGTTCTTGGTCGGCCGCGTCCGCCGGGTCAACCGGAGGGCAAAAGAAAGGCCGGCGCGAGCAGGGCTCGTGCCGGCCGGAAGGCATCCAGTAACCGTAGATATAAAGCCGGAAATCCCGGAAAGAGTCGAGATGAAGGTTCACGCTTGGTTAACTCGCCCCCCGGCCGCGCCCCGGCCCCTCCTTGCGGCCCCGGCGATGACGGGCCTGTGACGGCGCCTTCCGGGATCTCTCGGCGCGAGGCCCTGGCGCAGGCGCGCGAGGCGCTGAGCCGGGCCGGGCTCGACGGCGCCGCCCTGGAGGCGCGTCTTCTCGCCGCGGATGCCTTCGGGACGGACCAGGCCGGCCTGCTGGCGCGGGGGGAGGAGATCGTCGCCGCCTCCGCCGCCTCCCGGCTCGCCGACCATGTCCGGCGGCGCCTCGCCCGCGAGCCGGTCGGGCGCATTCTCGGCCTGCGCGAATTCTGGGGCCTCCCCTTCCGCCTCTCGCCGCAGACCCTGGAGCCGCGCCCGGATACCGAGACGGTCGTGGAGGCCGCCCTGGCGCGGATCGCCGACCGGGATGCGCCCGCGCAGCTGCTCGATCTCGGCACCGGCAGCGGCTGTCTTCTCGTCGCGCTCCTGAGCGAATTGCCGCGGGCGAGGGGGCTCGGCATCGATCGCTCCGCCGGCGCTGCGGCGGCGGCGCGCGCCAATGCCGCGGAGAACGGCGTCGGGGCACGGGCCGCCTTCCTGTGCGGCGACTGGGCGGAGGCGGTCGAGGCGCGCTTCGATCTCGTCGTCTCCAATCCGCCCTATATCCGGGCAGGTGCCCTGGCCGGCCTTGCCCCCGAGGTTGCGCATCACGATCCGCGCCTCGCCCTCGACGGCGGCGCGGACGGGCTCGACGCCTACCGGGCCATCCTGGCCGCCCTGCCGCGCCTTCTGGCGCCCGGCGGCTGCGCCGTTCTCGAGATCGGCTTCGACCAGGCCGGGGACCTGGCGGAACTGGCCGCCGGCGCGGGGCTGGACATGGCGGAGATGCGGCGAGACCTCGCAGGCCATCCCCGCGCCGTGACTCTCCTGCCACGAGCACGTCTTGTTTGAGAAAACTCTTGCCCCATCTGAGGGATGAGACATAAAAAGCTCTTGTTGCGGCAGCCGCGAGCGGCTAGTTTGCGAAACGTCAACGACAATTGATCCAACTTGACGCGGATGGAGGCGGGAGCCACGTTCGCCTGGGGGAATGATTACGGTCAGGCCGTGAGACGCGAGGTCCGGCTTGGCTGTCCGATTCCGACACGGACGGGCGATCGCGATTCGAGGACATCCGCGATTTTGCGCTGACGTGGCAGGACGGCGTGGTCGCCATGGCTGAAGGCGCGACGGATGGCGCCTCTGAGGGCAAGCAGAAGGTCTGAACAGATCGATGAGACCAGGACAGAACAGGCGGATGCGCGGCCGTAGCCGCAACAAGGGCCCCAATCCGCTCACCCGAAGCTACGAGTCGAACGGCCCGGATGTGAAGATCCGGGGGACGGCCCAGCATATCGCCGACAAGTATTCGCAGCTCGCGCGGGATGCGCAGGCGAGCGGAGATCCGGTCGCCTCCGAGAACTACCTCCAGCATGCCGAGCATTATTACCGCCTGATCGCCGCGGCCCAGGAGCAGTATCGCCAGCAATTCGGCGGCTTCCAGCGCGACGAGGACGGCGAGGAGGGCGAGGAGGAGGCCGGTGGCTTCGGCGGCCCGTCCATGGACCGGGGCCAGGGCGGCGACGAGTTCGGCGAGGTGCCGAATTTCCCGCAAGGCGGCTACGAGCCCCGCGGCGAGCGCAATCAGCGCTTCGATCGGGGAGACCGCCAGGGCCGCCAGCGCTTCGACCGCAACGGCGAGCGCTATGATCGTGGCTCGGGCGAGCGCTACGACCGTCAGGGCGGCTACGAGCGCCAGAACGGCAGCGAGGCGCGTTTCGACCGTCCCAATGGCGGCGAGCGCTATGAGCGCCAGGACAGGCAGGATCGTCAGGATCGTCCTGACCGCCAGGAACGTCCTGACCGTCCCGAGCGTCAGGATCGTCCCGAGCGGCGCGAGCGTTTCGCCCGGGATGAGCGAGGGGGCCGCGAAGGCTATGCGCCGCGCGAGGCGCGCCCCGAACGCGAGGGCCGGCGGGAATCCCGGCCGGTGGAATATGAAGGGGCGCCGGAGGAGCAGGAGGAGGCGGCCGGCCTTCCGGCCTTCCTCACCAATCCGGTGCGCCCCCCGGCCAGCGTCGAGGAGGTCGCCGAGAGCGCGGGCCTCGCCCCGCCTGCGCCTCCCGCCGCGGAGGAGGAGCCGGCCCCCACCGGCATCCGTCCGCGCCGCCGCCGCACCCGCAAGACCGAGCCGGCTCCCGAGGGCGTCGACGAGACGGCCCCCGGTGCCTGAGGCGCGGAGCGTTCCGCGTCCCTTGGCCGCTCGGCTGGTTCCGGGGCTCCCCTTGCCGAATCCGGGCGGAGCCTCCATATTCCGACGTGGCGCCGGATGTCCGGCGGCGGAGGGATGCGTGAATCCTCCTTCCACCCAAACACGCTGAGAGCCATCCAGAGGACGACTCCCATGCAATCCTATCAGAATCCGACCGGCTATAATGCCGGCGGCTATGCCCGCACACAGGCGGAGGTCGACCAGGGCCTGCGCAGCTTCATGCTGGGCGTCTACAACAACATGATCCTGGGGCTGGCGATTTCCGCGCTGGTCGCGCTCGGCGTGAACAAGCTCGCCGTCGCCACGTCCATGGAAGCGGCCGGGCGCAATGCCGCCGGCCAGGCCGTGCGTCTCCAGGGTCAGTTGCTGACCCAGTTCGGCATCACCCTCTACACGACCCCGCTGATGTGGGTGGTGGCATTGGCGCCGCTCGCCTTCGTCCTGCTGTTCTCCTTCTCGATGAACCGCATGAGCGCTTCCGGCGCGCGGGGGCTGTTCTTCGCCTTCGCGGCGGTGATGGGCGCGTCTCTCTCGACGCTGCTGATCCGCTATACCGGCGCCTCGATCGTCCAGACCTTCTTCGTGACGGCGGCGGCCTTCGGCGGTCTCAGCCTCTACGGCTACACGACGACGCGCAGCCTTTCGGGCATGGGCACGTTCCTGACGATGGCGCTGATCGGCCTGATCCTCGCCTCGCTGGTGAACATCTTCCTCGCCTCGAGCGCGATGCAATTCGTGATCTCGGCCGCCGGCGTCGTGATCTTCGCGGGCCTCACCGCCTACGACACGCAGAAGCTGAAGGAGATGTATCTCTTCGGCGATTTCGACAGCGAGACGGCGGCCAAGGCGTCCATCTTCGGCGCGCTGACTCTCTATCTCGACTTCATCAACCTGTTCCAGTTCCTGCTGTCCTTCATGGGCAACCGGAACGAGTGATCCCATCGCCCGCGGGCGAGACGAAAGCCCCGGCTTTGCCGGGGCTTTTTCTTTGCTCTCTCCCTCGGGTCATACGGAGACCCGGACGGACGCGGCGTCAGTTCGTGACGAGCTTCAGCGGCGTCTCGAGCGTCCGCAGGACCCGCGCGAGGTCGTGGCCGCGCTTCAGGATCATGCCCGTGCCGGTCGAGACGGCATAGGCGCCCTGCCGGCGCGCGAGCCGCGGCTCCTTGACGATGCGGTAGAGGGCGACCTCGGAGCTGCGCCGGTAGACCGAGAAGACGGCGCGCTCGCGGTTGAAATCGATCCCGTAATCGCGCCATTCGCCTTCGGCGACCATCCGGCCGTAGAGGAGCAGGATCAGGCGAAGCTCCTGGCGGTCGAAAGTGACCTCGGCAGGGGGGGCAGCGCTGGGAAAGGACAGGACCTGCCCGCCCCGTATCGGCTCGCCGGCTTCCGCTTCGCTCATCGGCTCTCCCTGCCGAAGCCCCGTTGGAACCTCATGATGGGGACGGGGCCATGTCCTGGCAAGCCCGTCCGTCCCGCCGTCAGCGGCCCTTGACGCCGATGATATAGGCGAAGCTCGTCAGCGCCCGCCAGTCGCGCGCCCGCGAGAGGCGGGTGAAGGCGGCGTCGATCTGCTTCAGGCCGGGGATCTTCCAGAAATAGCTGTAGCCGTAGAACGGCAGCACCCGCACCTCGTCGAAGCCGATCTCGCGCAGCACCGGCGCGACCTTGCGCTCGTCGCCGTAGCAGAGATCGTAGAAGGCGGGGAATTTCGGATTGTCGCTGTCCTCGTGCCGGTCCGGGAAGAGGCGGCGGAGGATGGCGCCGGAGACCGATTCGGGAATGGCGTGGTTCAGGGCGAAGGCCGGGGCGTAGAGCGTCGGCACGAAGGCGAGCGCGACGCCGCCCGGCGCCAGCATCGCATATTGATTCGCCCAGAGCTGGCGCGCATCGCGCACATGCTCCATCACCATCCGCGAGTAGACGAAGTCGAAGCTTTCGGGCGCGATGACGCGCATCGTGTCCTTCGCGGCGATGTCGCAGCGGATCTTGGCGTAGCTCGCCGGGGCCCGGGCCAGTTCCGCGGCCGAGATGTCGTTCAGCGTCACGGAGAGGCCGAGGCGGCGCGCCTCTTCCGGCATGAAGAGCGGGTCGCGTCCCCCGCCGATATCGAGATGGCGCGTCAGGCGCCATTCCTGTGAGAGCTGCGTGACGAAGCCCTTGTAGTTGTCCCAGGACCAGAGCCAGTCCGGGCTGCAGCCGAGCCCGGCCAGGATCTCGCCGAGGGGCCGGCGCGGAAGGGAAGCCGGCTCGACCGGCCGGAGAAGCGCCTGTACCACCTGTCGCCTCGCGGGAAGGATGCCGGGAGGCATCGCCTCCGGTCTAGCGCGCAGGGATGAAGATCGCGTTGCCGCGATGCGGCATGCCGTGTCACCTCGCGTGCGGACAGCCTGCTGGAACGCTCTCCTCCACAGGCTCCGGCTGGAGGGTGGGCGCGCGGGGCTCGACCCGCATCGGCAGGGCGTCGCCGGGCCGCAGCGTCAGCCGGCAGACCGGCTCGACGACGTGGCCGGGCTCGAGCGTCAGCCGCAGCTTCTGCGCCATCACGGCGACGCACAGGATCGCCTCGGTCATGCCGAAGGAGGCGCCGGCGCAGATGCGCGGCCCGATGGAGAAGGGCACATACGCGAATTTCGAGACCGGCTCGCCGCTGCCCGGCATGAAACGGTGCGGCATGAAGGCGTCGGGCTCGAACCACAGGCAGCGGTGCCGGTGCAGCAGCCAGGGGACCACCATCACGATGGAGCCCTTGGGAACCGGCCGGCCGCGGATGGTCTCGTCCTCGAGCGCCTCGCGGGCGAGGAAGGGAATGGGCGGATAGAGGCGCAGCGTCTCCTCGATCACCGCGCGCGTCCAGGCCAGCTTCGGCACGTCCGCGAGGGTCGGCAGGCGGTCCCCGAGGATGGAATCCAGCTCCGCATGGACCCGCGCCTCGACATCGGGCGCCTGCGACAGCAGGTACCAGACGAAGCTCAGCGTGTTGGCGGTGGTCTCGTGGCCCGCGAGGAACATCACGGCCGCCTCGTTGCGGATCGCCTCGTGCGAGAGCGGCTCGCCAGTCTCCTCGTCCCGCGCCTCGATCAGCCGCCGGACGATCGAGGTATCGGCGGCGCCGCGATGGGCCGCGATGTCGCGGATGATGCGGTCGAGCACCGTGTGGATGCGGCGCACGGCGCGGCGGATCCGCTGTCCGCGCCGCCGCGGCACCCAGTCCGGCACGCCGGCGAGCCAGAGGAGGTCGATGCGCCCGGTCTCGTGCTGGTAGTCGGTGAAGCCCTCGATCACCTCGCGCGCATCCGCCGGGCCGAGCGCCTGGCCGAAGACGGTGCGCGTGATGATCTCGGCCGTCAGCTCGGCCATCTCGGCCATGACCTCGACCCGGCCCGGCGCCGGCAGGGCCAGCCAGCGCTCGCGCATCTCGGCGGCGGTCTGCACCATCACCGGCGCGAAGTCGCGCATGCGGGAAATATGGATGATCGGGCTGATGATCTTGCGCCGGCTCTTCCAGACGGGCCCGTCGGAAATGATCAGCCCGTCGCCCACGACCGGCGCGAGGGCGTGGCGCATCTGCGCCGATTTGCGCTCGAAGGCCGCGTTCTTGGTCGAGAGCGCGTATTGGACCAGCTCGGGCCAGTTGCAGATGTAGAAGCGCCGCGCGAGGAGGCTCGTGACCGAGAGCTGGAAGTTGAACGAGCCCTCGTGGAAAATCTCGAGGAAATTGTGCCGGGCGCGGCGGATCACGTCCAGCGGCGGGAGCCGCGCCGCGGGGCGATGCGCATAGGGAGGGATGAAATAATCTGGCAAGCCGGCTCGCCTTCCCCGTTTCGGGCGAAGACGATCGGATTAGGCTTCGCGGCGCGCGGCGGCAAGCGCCGCCGTCGATCAGGCGCCGCCGGCGGCGTCCCACATTCCCACGAGCAGGGCCAGCCCGACCACGAGGACGAGCGCGGCCGCAAGCAGTTCCGCCCCCGCGCCGAGCAGGGCCGTGCTGCGCCCCCGGCCGCTCGCATAGAGCAGCGCGAGGCGCTTGGCATAGACGGAGAAGGCCGCGAGCGCCCCCGTCGTGATCGCGGTGCCGAAGGCCATGGCGAAGGTCGCCGCGATCCCCATCGGGAAGATGCCGTAGGCGCGCGACAGCGTCAGGACGATGATGGCGCCTGCGCAGGGGCGGATCCCCGCCCCGAAGGCCACGGCGAGCATCTGGGAGAGCGAGCCTCCCGTCCGGCGCGGATCGACCGGGCCGCAGGAGCAGGTCGGATCGAGCGCGGCCGCCTCGCGCGGGTCGCGGCCCGAGGCGAGGAGCGCCAGCGCTCCCGCCTTGCGCCAGACGAGGACGGCGCCGAGCAGCACGACGAGGGCGAAGCCCGCCGTCTCGACCTGCCCGACGGTGCGGCTCATCGTGGCGGCCGTGCCGCCGATGACGAGGAACACCCCCGTGACGAGCGCGATCGCGACGAGCGCCTGGATGAGCGCGGCGAGCGCGCTGACCACGATGCCGCGCAGGAAGGCCCGCTCGCTCGAGACGATATAGGCCGAGACGACCGCCTTGCCGTGGCCGGGCCCGGCGGCGTGGAAGACGCCGTAGGCGAAGCCGATTCCGATCAGGAGCAGGGCTCCGCCCCGGCCGTCGCGCAGGGAGGCGAGGGCGGAGCGCAGCGCGTTGAAGAACTCCGATTGCCAGGAGAGGAGCCACGCGCCGAGGGCGCTCGTGGCGCGGGGGCCGGATTCGCCGATTCCTATGCCGAAGGGATGGGGCCCGCGCGGGACCGGGGGCGCCGTGCCCGCCAGGAGCTTTGCGAGGAGGGCTGCGAGCCCCGCCACCAGCGCGACCGAGAGCAGGGCCAGGGCGAGGCGGAGCGGCCAGAGGGAGGCGGCGGCCGGGCGCGCCGCGGGGGAAGCAAGGACGTCTAGGGGCATATGGCCATCGCGCGGGCCGAATAATCGGCCGCGAAATCCTTGGTGGTGGCGGTGAGGCTCTGGAAGGAGGCCTCGTCGAGGGGCTTGCCCTCCTCGGTCACGGGCTTGGGCCGCGTGATCTTCATCTTGCAGCCTCCGGGGCCGTTCGAGAGCGTCACCGCATCGTCTCCGTCCGCGATGCGGAAATCGACGAAGAAGGTGGGGTCGTAGACGTCGAGGACGACCATGCGGCCGCCCGCCGGATTGTTCAGCGGCAGGTCGAAGGTGAGCGTCACCTGGCCTTTCTCGTAGACCATGCGCGCGTTCGTCGGCGGGCCGAAGCGCTGCTTCGCGCCATTGGCCTTGAGCGCGGTGAAATAGCCGAAATCCACGAGCGATTCGACATTGGTCCTGGCCAGTTCCGCCAGTTCGTCGGGCGTCGTCTTGCCGTCGCCGTTCGTGTCGAGGCCCTGCACGGCCACCGCCGAATAGCCCTCGTCGAAGGTCCAGTGGTGGCGCACGGCCCGCACCTTGCCGCCCTCGTAGAGAAGCTCCGCCCGGGCCGTGACCCAGACATGGGGATGGGCGAAGGCCGCGCCGGACAGCGCGAGGCCGGCCGCGACGAGCGTCGCGCGCAGGAGGGCAGGGAAAAGCAGCACCTGGTTCGGCCGAGGGGTTTCCGGCTTTGGACCGATGAGGGAATCGGCCGCGGCAATCCGCGACGCAGGTCATTGGACAGGGGAAATCGGGCATATTGGCGACGGCCCCGGGACGCTCCCCTTTTTCGAACGGCTCCAGGCTGCAATTGACCCCGGGGCGGCCCTATATCAGCCTGAGCCACGCTTCGCGGCCGGGATGCCGGGGCGGGCTCGGGAGGATCGAACATGGATGACGCGCCGGCCACGGCCACCGCATTGCGTCCGGTCTCGCTCGACGACAAATACGACCTCTCCAAGGACCGGGTCTTTCTCTCCGGCACCCAGGCCGTCATCCGCCTGCTCCTCATGCAGCGCGAGCGCGACCGCCGCGCGGGGCTGAGCACGGCGGGCTTCGTCTCGGGCTATCGCGGCTCCCCCCTCGGGGGGCTCGACCTCACCCTCTACCGCCTCAAGGCGCTGCTCGCGGCGAACCACATCGTCTTCCAGCCGGGGCTGAACGAGGAACTGGCGGCCACCGCGAACTGGGGCGCCCAGCAGGCCGCGATGCGCGGCGAGGGGAAATACGACGGCGTCTTCGGCGTCTGGTACGGCAAGGGGCCGGGCGTGGACCGGACAGGCGACGTCTTCCGCCACGCCAACCAGGCCGGCACGGCGAGATACGGGGGCGTCCTCGCGCTGATGGGGGACGACCACACGGCCGAAAGCTCGACCGTCGCCCACCAGTCCGAATTCGCCTTCGTCGACGTGATGAGCCCGATCCTGAACCCCGCCGGGGTGCAGGAGATCCTCGATTACGGGCTGCACGGCTATGCGCTGTCGCGCTTCGCGGGCGTCTGGACCGCCCTCAAATGCGTCAAGGACAATATCGAATCGACCGCCACGGTGGACGGCTCGGTGGACCGGGTGAAGATCGTCATCCCCGAGGATTTCGAGATGCCCCCGGGCGGGCTCAATATCCGCCCCGCCGATTCCTACATCGAGCAGGAGGGGCGGCTCCACGACTTCAAGCGCGACGCCATGCTCGCCTATCTGCGGGCCAACAGGCTCAACCAGATCGTGCTCGCGGGAGGGCGCGATCCGAAGATCGGCGTCATCACGGTCGGCAAGTCCTATCTCGACGTGCGCGAGGCGCTGGAGGAACTCGGCCTCGACGAGGCGGCGGCGAGCGGGATGGGGCTGCGCCTGTTCAAGGTCGCCTGCCCCTGGCCGCTGCCCCGCTCGGAGCTGATGGATTTCGCGCGCGGGCTCGATCTCGCGATCGTGGTCGAGGAGAAGCGCTCGCTGATCGAGGTCCAGCTTCGCGAGGAGCTGTACGGGACGGCCAACCAACCGGTCGTGATCGGCAAGAAGACGGAGGGTGGCGACTGGCTCTTCCCGGTCAAGGGCGCGCTCGACTCGAACGAGATCGCCATCGCCATCGGCGAGCGCCTCCTGCGCTACCACAACAACGACGACCTCGCCTTCCGCGTCTCGCGGCTGAAACAGGCCCAGGCCATGCTCGCGGCGACCTCCGACGTGGCCGTGCGCACGCCGGGCTTCTGCTCGGGCTGCCCGCACAACACCTCGACGCGGGTGCCCGAGGGCCATCGCGCCTATGCGGGGATGGGCTGCCTTTTCAGGGCGAAAGGGATGGACCGCTGGACGGAGGAATATACCCAGATGGGCGGGGAGGGCGCCGCCTGGATCGGCGAATCGGCCTTCTCGACCCGCCGGCACATGTTCCAGAACCTCGGGGACGGCACCTACAACCATTCCGGCTCGCTGGCTCTGCGCTGGGCCGTCGATACGAAGACGAACATCACCTACAAGATCCTCTTCAACGACGCCGTGGCGATGACGGGCGGCCAGCCGCACGAGGGTGGGCTCACGGTCGACCAGATCGCCCGGCAGGTGGCCGCCGAGGGCGCCAAGGCGATCCGCGTCGTCACCGACGAGCCGGACAAATACCCCCCGACCTATCGCTGGCCCTCCGGCCTCTCGATCCATCACCGCGACGAGCTGGACGCGGTGCAGCGGGAACTGGCGGAGATCGAGGGCGTGACGGTCCTCCTCTACGATCAGACCTGCGCCACCGAGAAAAGGCGGCGGCGCAAGCGCGGCGCCTTCCCCGATCCCGACAGGCGGGTGATCATCAACGACCTCGTCTGCGAGGGCTGCGGCGATTGCTCGGTGCAGTCGAACTGCGTCTCGGTGCAGCCGCTGGAGACCGAGTTCGGCCGCAAGCGGCAGATCGACCAGTCGAGCTGCAATAAGGATTTCTCCTGCATCAAGGGCTTCTGTCCCTCCTTCGTCACGGTTCATGGCGGACGGCCGCGCAAGCCGGAGGCGGTGTCGCCGGACCACGCTCCGCGAGGGGAGGGGGAGTTGCCCGAGCCCGCTCTTCCCGCCATGGGCAAGACCTTCAACGTCCTCGTCCTCGGCATCGGCGGGACGGGCGTGCTCACGGTCGGCTCGATCATGGGCATGGCCGCGCATCTGGAGGGCAAGGGGCTCGGCCTCATCGACATGGCCGGCCTCGCCCAGAAGGGCGGCGCGGTCGTGAGCCATCTCAAGCTCGCCCGGTGCCAGGAGGACATCACCTCGATCCGGGTGACGGCCGGGCAAGCCGATCTCGTCCTCGGCTGCGATCTCGTGGTGACGGGGTCGCAGAAGGTGCTCGGCGCCATTGCGCAGGGCCGCACGGGCCTCGTCGTCAACACTGCCGAAGTGATGCCGGGCGATTTCGCCCGCGACGCGGATTTCTCGCTCCCCGCCGAACGGCTGAAGCGCGTCATCGCGAAGACGGCGGGCGAGGTCTCGGCCTCGGGGCCCGGCGTCTCGTTCCTCGACGCGACGGCGGCGGCGACCGCGCTCCTCGGCAATGCGATCGGCGCCAACATGCTCATGCTGGGCTTCGCCTGGCAGACGGGCCGCGTGCCGCTCTCGCGCGAGGCGATCCGCCGCGCCATCGAGCTGAACGGCGAGGCGGTGGCGATGAACCTCGACGCCTTCGAGTGGGGCCGCAGGGCCGCCGCGCAGCCCGAGCTGGTCGCGCGGCTGGTCGCGGAGGCCAAAGCCGACGACACGGCCGAGCTGTCGCAGAGCCTGGACGAGATCGTCGCGCGCCGCGTCGCCTTCCTGGCCGAGTACCAGGACGCCGCCTATGCGGAGCGCTACCGCGCACGGGTCGAGAGCGCGCGGGCGGCCGAGGCGAAGGCCATCCCCGGCAGCACGGCGCTCGCCGAAGCCGTCGCGCGCCACCTCTTCAAGCTGATGGCCTACAAGGACGAATACGAGGTCGCGCGCCTCTATACCAACGGCCATTTCCAGAGGCAGGTCGAGGCGACCTTCGAGCCGGGGACCCTGCGCTACGAGTTCCACCTCGCCCCCCCGCTCCTCGCCCGGCCCGATCCCGAGACGGGGGTGGTGCGCAAGATGAGCTTCGGCCCCTGGATGATGGGCGTCTTCCGCCAGCTCGCGAGGCTCAAGGGCCTGCGCGGGGGCCGCTTCGACCTGTTCGGCTACACGCAGGAGCGCCGGACCGAGCGCCGCCTGATCGCCGATTACGAGGCCATGCTGGAGGAGGTGCTGCCCGCCCTCACCGCGCGGAATCATGCGATTGCGATCAGCCTCGCCTCGATCCCGGGGAAGATCCGCGGCTATGGTCACGTGAAAGCGCGCCATCTCGAAGCCGCCAAGGCGGAGGAGGCGGCCTTGCTTGCGAGGTTCCGCTCGCCGCAGCCGGAACTGGCCCAGGCGGCGGAGTAGCGGGCGCGCTCCGCAGGAGCGCGAACTCCTCAGCCCTCTTCCATCTGCTCCAGCTCGGCGATCATCCCCTCGATGACCGAGAGCCCGATCTGCCAGAAATCCGGGTCCTTGGCGTCGAGGCCGAAGGGGCGCAGGAGCTGGTCGTAGGGCTTGGTGCCGCCCGCCGAGAGCAGCGCGAAATAGCGCTCGACGAAGCCCGATTCCGCCCGCTCGTAGACGCCGTAGAGCGAGTTGACGAGGCAGTCGCCGAAAGCATAGGCGTAGACGTAGAAGGGCGAGTGGATGAAGTGGGGGATGTAGGTCCAGAAGGACTCGTAGCCCTCGCCGAGCCGGATCGCGGGGCCGAGGCTCTCGCCCTGCACCGACATCCACAATTCGCAGAGCTTCTCGGCCGTCAATTCGCCCCCGCGCCGCTCCAGATGCACCTTCCGCTCGAAGCTGTAGAAGGCGACCTGGCGCACGACCGTGTTGATCATGTCCTCGACCTTCTGCGCCAGCATGGCGCGGCGCTGCGCGCGGTTCGTCGTGCCGGCGAGGAGGCGGCGGAAGGTCAGCATCTCGCCGAAGACGCTGGCGGTCTCGGCGAGCGTCAGCGGCGTCGGCGCCATCAGGGCGCCGTTCCCCGCGGCCAGCACCTGATGCACGCCGTGGCCCAGTTCGTGGGCGAGCGTCATCACGTCCCGCGGCTTGCCCTGGTAGTTCAGGAGCACATAGGGATGGGCGGAGGGCACGGTCGGATGGGCGAAGGCGCCTGGAGCCTTGCCGGGCCGCACCGGCGCGTCGATCCAGCTTCCGTCGAAGAAGCGGCGGGCGATCGCCGCCATCTCGGGGGCGAAATCACCGTAGGCCGAGAGGACGGTGTCGCGCGCCTCGCCCCAGCCGATCGTGCGCTGGGCGACCTTCGGCAGCGGCGCGTTCCGGTCCCAGTAGTCGAGCGCCTCGCGCCCGAACCATTTCGCCTTGAGCCGGTAATAGCGGTGGGAGAGGCGCGGATAGGCGTCGCGCACGGCCGAGACCAGGGCCTCCACCACCTCCCGCTCGACGCGGTTGGCGAGATGGCGCGAATCGGCGACGTCCTGGAAGCCCCGCCAGCGGTCGGAAATCTCCTTGTCCTTGGCGAGGGTGTTGGTGATCAGCGTGAAGGTGCGCAGATTCGCCTTCAGCACCCGGCCGATGGCGAGCGCCGCGTCGCGCCGCACGGTGCCGTCGGTGTCCTGGAGCTTGTTCAGCGTCGGCTCGAGCGTCAGCTCCTCGCCGCGCATGTCGAAGCGCAGCGAGGCCAGGGTCTCGTCGAAGAGCCGGTTCCAGGCGCCGCGCCCCGTGACGGATTTCTCGTGGAAGAGCCGCTCGATATTGTCCTCGAGCTGATAGGGCTTGTCGCGGCGCAGATCCTCGATCCAGGGCCGATAGCGGTCGAGCGGGGCGTCGGCGAGCGCCGCCTCCATCACCGCGTCGTCGATGCGGTTCAGCTCGAGCGTGAAGAAGAGGAGGTCGCTGGAGGCGGCCGTGAGCCGCTCCTGCGTGTCGCCGAAGAACTTGGCGCGCTGCGGATCGGTCGTGTCGCCGGCATAGACGAGCCCGGCATAGGAGGCGATGCGGCCGATCCGGTCCTCGATCGCCTCGTAGCTCTGCACGACGGGGCCGAGCGCCGCCCCGCCCTGGCGGGCCAGTTCCCCGAGCTTGCCGCGATGGGCCTCGGCGAAGCTCTTGCACTCCGCCTCCGCCTTTGCGAGATCGCTTGCGAAGGCTTCGCTCGCCATGCCGGGATAGAGATCGGCGAGATCCCATTCCGGCAGGAGGCCGAGCGAGTCGGGATCGGCCGTGCCGACGGCATAGGGGGAGCGGGCGAGATTCGTCATGCCCCCATATCGGCCGGACGGGCCCGCGTTTCCAGCCCTCGGGCGAGGGCGTAGCTCGCACGCGGCGTCGCCCGCGATGCGGCAGGGGGAGGATCGATGTCTCATTCCGAAAAGGTGGCGCGCTATGCGGCGCTCGCGCCTGCGATTCCCGTCCTGACCATCACGGATGTGGAGGATGCCGTCCCCCTTGCTCGCACGCTGGTCGAGGCGGGGCTGCCGGTGGCCGAGGTCACCCTGCGCACGCCGGTCGCGCTCGCGGCCATGGAGCGGATCGCCCGCGAGGTGCCCGAGGCGGTGGTCGCGGCGGGCACGGTGACGCAGACAAGCCAGATCATGGCCGTCGCCTCGGCGGGGGCGAATTTCATCGTGACCCCGGGCACCCCGCACACGCTCGCGGACGCGCTCTCCCGCGCCTCGATCCCGGCCATGCCCGGCTGCTCGACCGTGACGGAGGCCCTCGCCCTCGCGGCCATGGGCTTCACGCATCTGAAGTTCTTCCCGGCGGGCGCGTGCGGGGGGGCGGCCTGGCTGAAATCCATTGCCGGGCCCTGCGGCGACCTGCGCTTCTGCCCGACCGGGGGCATCGACGCGGCCGGCGCGCCCGCCTATCTCGCCCTGCCGAACGTCGTCTGCGTCGGCGGCTCGTGGATGGTGCCGAACGACGCCGTCCGGGCGCGGGACTGGGCGCGGATCGGCAAGCTGGCCCGCGAGGCGGCCGCCCTGCGGCGAGCCGCTCCTTGAAGAGCGGGGCCGGGAGATCCATATTCCTCTCACGGCCCCGGACGAATCGGGCTGTCTCGCCGGAACGGCCACGCCTCCTGGGCGTTGAGCGCCATCGGCTATTCCCCATATCGGCCGGTGCCGGCTTGGTGGCGTCACGACGCCGTCACGCTGTCATGTGAAACATCGCCATCGAGGCGACAACGAAAGAAAAAAGTGCATCACGAGACCCGAATTCCTCATCCCCGCGCCCGGCACGTCAAGGGCGCTCAGAAGCCCCAGCGGCCGCCGGCCTGGCGGCCCCATCAGGTCGGACTGAGCCGCGAAGAATTGCGCCGCATCGTCCTCGACCAGCTCGGCTGACGCCGAGGCCACCGGCCAGTCGCGAGACTGGCCTTTTTCATAGGCGCGGGCGTTACCGCCGCGCGCGCAGCTTCGTCCCCGCCTCCGGCTCCCCCGGCGCGGTCTCGCAGCCGAGGGCCGGAATCGCGACGACCGGCGCGCCGCGCAGGTCGCGGCGGCAGACGACCGCCCCGCGCTCCTCCAGATAGCCGATCATGCGCCGGGCCCGGCCCGCCGAACTTGTCCCGTAGGCCCGCGCCAGATCCTCGTCGGACGGGGTGGGCAGCCCCTTCAGGGCCGCCTGCGCCAGAAGCAGGAAGAGGCCGTGCAGGTCGTCGGGGAGATCCGCCGCCAGGGCTTGGGCCTGCTCCCAGGCAGGCCCTTCGGCAGCCTTGGCGATGCCCGCCCGCGCGACGGCGAGGCGGCGGCGGAAGGCTGGCAGGTCCAGCGCCTCCCCGCCGATGCGGCGGATGCGGCAGCGAACGGTGAAATCCTGGTACAGGGTCGCGACATGGCTCGCGCCCGCATCGCGATCCGCCAGGACCTCGGCGAGGACGGCCTCGATCGCCGCCTCGCGCTCGGCGCCGGCCAAGGCCGGTTCCTCGGGCTCGGCCGGGGCGGGCGGGCGGTAGCTCGCGAGCTGGACCAGCACGTCGGGGGCCGGCTTCGGGCGCGGAAGCGGCCGCGGCGGCGCCTCCGTCGGCGAAGGCGCGGCGAAGAGAAGGCCGCGTGCATCGTCCGCGGGCTCGGGCAGGGGCAGGAGCGCGGGCGATCCGCCCCGGCTCTCGGTCGCGACCTCGCCGATCCGCACCGGCAGCGGCCGGCGCGACAGAGCGGGACCGAGGGCGACGAAATGCCCGCGCTCGAGGTCGCGGAACATCTCGGCGCCGCGCCGGTCCATGCCGAGGAGATCGGCGGCGCGCGCCATGTCGATGTCGAGGAAGGTGCGGCCCATCAGGAAGTTCGACGCCTCGGCGGCGACGTTCTTGGCGAGCTTGGCGAGGCGCTGCGTGGCGATGACGCCGGCAAGGCCGCGCTTGCGGCC
>NZ_DAOLAJ010000023.1:0-48341 GCF_035325185.1 Enterovirga sp.
CCCGCCGCGACATCCGCCATTCCCATCGGCAAGATGATCGCAGACAAGCTCCTTCAGGAGCGATGACGGGAGGAGGCGATGGAGCGGCCCCGGCAGCGCGCATTTGCCATCGCCGCTCTCGTCGCGGCGGCGGTCGCGGCGCTGTCCGCCTGCTATCTCTTGGCTTTTCGCGACGGGCTGGAACGGCTCTCGTCCGAGGGACGGAGCCGGCTGGCCATCTATGCCAGCAGCCTCAGGAACAAGATTTCCCGCTTCGACTATCTTCCCGCGGTGCTGGCCACCGACCGGGATCTGCAATCCCTGCTGCACGAGCGGGATGATCCGTCCCTGGTCGAGAAGCTCAACCGCAGGCTCGAACTCATCGGCGAGTTCTCCGCAGCGGCCCAGATCTATATCCTCGACGCCAAGGGCGTCGCCCGGGCGACGAGCAACTGGAACACGCCGGGCAGCCTCATCGGCGAGGAATATTCGTTCCGTCCCTATTTCCGCGATGCCCTCCTGCATGGCCGCGGGCGCCATTTCAGCGTCGGCGTCACGACGGGGGCGCCGGGCTATTTTCTCGCCTCGCCCCTGCGGAACGGCACGCAGGTCATCGGGGTGATCGTCGTCAAGGTCGACCTCGAGCCGCTTGAAGCGGACTGGTCCGCCTCCACCGACAGCGTCGCCCTCACCGACGAGAACGGCGTCATCTTCCTGACGAATGTGGGCAACTGGAAGTACCGCCCCCTGACGCCTCTCCCCGAAAGCGTTCTCGTGCGGCTGCGCGAGTCGCGGCAATACGGGGCCAGTTCCCTGTCCCCCGTCTCGACGGTGGACCGGCTCGGCTCCGGGGACGAGACGATCCCGCTCGACGTTCCGGGAAAGGGGATCCGCGAATTTCGCCTGGTCTCGATGCCGATCCCCGAGCTCGGCTGGACGTTGCGGTACATGGTCCCCGTCGCCCAGGCCCGCATCCGCGCCGCCTTCGTGACGACCCTCGCCGGCGTGACGCTGGTCGCCCTCCTCGCCCTGCTGGCGGCCTGGAGGCAGCGCGTCCTGCGCCTGCGCGAAGAGCGCGATCATCAGCGGATGCTCGAGTTTCGCATCGACCAGAGAACGCAGGAATTGAGGGAGAGCAATCGCCGGCTCGTCGCGGAGATGCTCGAGCGCCAGCGCGCGGCGGACGCCCTGGCGGCCGCGCAGGAGGAGGTCATCCAGGCCGGCAAGCTGTCCGCGCTCGGGCAGATGGCGGCCGCGATCTGTCACGAGATCAACCAGCCGATCTCCGCCGTCCGAACCTTCGCCAAGAGCGGGCAGCGCCTGGCCGAGCAGAAGGAGCACGGCGAGGTCGAAGCCGTCCTGCGCAACATCGAGCGCCTCGCCCAGAAGATGACCACGACCACCAGCCATCTGCGGTCCTTCGCGCGCAAAAGCGCGCCCGGCCGGCTGGAGCCCGTCAATGTGGCCGCGATCACGGCCGAGGCGCTGACGTTGCTGGCGAGCCGCATCCGCAAGGAGAATGTCCGGGTCGAGAATGTCATCGACAAGGCCGCGATCGTCGAGGCGGAGCCCGTCAGGCTCGAACAGGTCATGATCAACCTCATCACCAACGCCCTGGACGCCATGGAGACGTCGCCGCGCAGGGATCTTGTCCTTTCCTCGACCGGGACGGAGGACGGATGGACCATCGAAGTGATCGACACGGGACAAGGGATCGACGCGGAGATCGCCCGCCTCATGTTCGAGCCGTTCTTCACGACGAAGAAACCCGGCAAGGGGCTCGGCCTCGGACTGGCCTTGGCTGCCCGGATCGTGAGGGAGTTCGGAGGGCGGCTGTCGGCCCGCCGCAACAGCGACGGCGGCACCACCATGTCGATCATGCTTCCCTCGCGCCGGAAGGAATAGGCGCGATGGGCTGAAGAAGGCCGCGAGCGGCCTCGGCCTCGCCATCCGGGCCATGTCCCGGGCGCACTGGGCTACGGAAGGACGTTGCCGAGCAGCAGCAAGGTGCCGAACAGGAAGACGGCGATCGAGCCGCAGGCTTCGACGGCGCGGACGACCCGGCGCCCGCGCGGACCATCGGCGCGGGTCAGCACCGATGCGGTGTGGCGGGCGGAGACGGCGAGGCCCGCCAGCGAGGCGACCGTGATCGCGGTGCCGAGGCCCATGACGAGAGTGGCCGCGATTCCCGCGAACAGCATCTTCTGGGAGATGGAAAACACCAGGACGATCAGCGCGCCCGTGCAGGGCCGCAAAGCCGTCGAGGCAACGACGGTCCAGGCCTTTCGCCAATCGAGCGATCCGGCCGCAACGCCGGCATCGGGCATATGCGCATGGCCGCAGCCGCATCGGAGATGGAGGCGGCCGTCACGATCATCGGCCGGCGACGCACGATGCATGCTCTCGGCTTGCGCGGCGAGCACCGCCGGATCGTCCAGATCGACGGCCTGACATCTCGGCCTTGCCGAAGATGCGGATCGATCCGAAACGCGTCCCGCCTGCCATGCCGCGCCTGCCGGCACGACATCGAGCTTCGGAAACCGCGCGGGCCGCAGGACCTTGCTCCAGATCAGCCAGACACCGAGCAGCACGATCAGGATGTCGGACAGGATCTCGAATCGAAAAGTCGTGTTCGTGATCGAGACGCTGGTCATGCGCAGGACCAGCGTGGCCAGCAGGATGAGCACGATCGCGCAGACCGCCTGGGCGAGCGAAGAGAGGAAGGCGAGCGCGATGCCGTTGCGCAGCGTCTGGCGGTTGGCCAGGATATAGGAGGACACCACGGCCTTGCCATGGCCCGGCCCCGCGGCGTGGACGATGCCATAGAGGAACGACAGGCCCAGCAGCGTCCAGAGCGCTCGCCCGTCGTGGCGCATGTCGCGGACCGCGGCGGTGATATGCTGGTTGAAATAGAACTGGAGCGAGATCAGCGTGCCTGCCAGGCGCGGAAACCAGGCCGCCCCCGGAATGCCGCCATCGGGAAGGCCGGCGCCGAACGGGCTCGCCCCGCCCGCCCACGCGAAGGAGGGGCATGCCAGCGCCAAGGCCGCCCCGCGCAGGAACGTCGCCGCGGAGGGCGCGGCGATAGTCCGGGAACGTCGAGACGTCATTTGCACGTGACCCTTGTCGCATTGACGAGCTTGTTCGTGACCGCGAACAATCCGGGAGGAAGCTTGCGCTGAGTGGCGGGGATCACGGCGAGTTGGCTGGCGATCCCGGAATCGAGCGGTTCCGGGCGGTGAACGGAACTCTCGCAGCCTGCGCTGTGGCCCCCGAGCTTCACCGGCTGCTCCTTGCCGAAGGTGATCGCCGCGAAATAATCCGGGTCGTAGACGTCGATCTCGACGGCTTTGCCGCGGACATCCAGGGGTTTCACCAGCGGCAGGGTGAAATGCAGCGTCAGCTTCTCGTTCGCGAAAACGTCGTAATAGTCTTTCGGATCGCCGAAAGAGACCGAAGCGCCGGCCACCTTCAATTTCGTGAAATAGCCGTATTCGGCAAGAGACTGGAGGTTGACCTCGGCCAAGGGCTGCAAGTCGGCCCTTGTGGGGATGCCGTCACCCTTGCTGTCATAGCCTTGGATCGCGAAGGCGGAAAAGGCGTCGTCGAAATCCCAGGTATTGGCCACGGCCACCATCTGGCCTTGCGCATTGAACAGAATCTCGGCGTGCGCTTCGACCAGAATATGAGGATGGGCGCTGGCCGGGCCAGTCGAAGCCGGAAGCATCGCGGCCGCGAGGAGGCTCGCAGCGATCCCCCGGAGCACCGTCCCGGCGCGTGGGAACGTCGTGTCGGATTTCATGGAGCAGCCTCGTTCAGGGCGCCGTGGACGGCGTTCACCTGCCGCAGCATCCATTGCTGGTAGTGCAGGCCCTTGGGCAGCCGCTCCCGCAAGGCGACGGCCGGAACCCCGTCGTCGCCCGCGGCGGCGACCAGTTCCTCGACGGCGGGTCCCGCCCGATCCTTGTCGTACAGAAGGATGCCGCCGGTTTGCCGCTGGAGGGCCTTTTTCAGGCCGGCGAGCGACGACGTGGAAGGCGGCTTGCCGGCCTCGACGGTCTGGAGGTAGTCCTCGTCGCGGATCTTGAACCGCAGCCGCTCGGTGATGCCCCGGTACAGGTTGTCGGCGAGGATGACGTCGGAATTGGCATAGTCTCTCGCGACCTCGCCGATCCGGCGATCGAGGGTCTCGAATGCCGCCATGGCCTGGGCGGCGTTCGCGGCGATCCGCGGCGCCTCGCGTGGAATGCGGTGCGCCAGCTCCGCTTCCAGCCTTCGCGCCAGCTTCTCCATGGTCGGAGGGTCGTACCACGGAAATTCCGGCTCGGACCGGCCGCCCGCGGAGGGAGGAGACGCCTCGATGAGGCCCGGCGGCCCGGACGCTCGCCGGGTGGCGTCGCGCAGCCAGGCGTCCTTCCCCGCGCAGCCGCATATGACGAGGTCGAGATGCGGCAGGGGCGAAGCCGGATTCGGCCGAAGCCACACGACGGAGATCGCGGGGCCGCCGATCTGCTGGGCCAGATCCCCATAGACATGCTCGGAGACCCCGACCCGCAGCGGTTCCGCCATCGCGGCATTCGCCGCGCAGAGCGAGGCCGCAAGCATCGTGCATGCATTCCAAAGTCGTCCTGGAAATGTCATGGAATCTCTCGAGCGGAGTAGCGGGTGCCATCTACCTCAAGGGTGGCATAATTACGACAATGTATTTGGTCGATGATAGAAGGGCGTAATCCGCCGTGTCGACTTTACGGCGTCGTCGTTTCCTGTAAAATCTGATCGATTTTGTGCCGGAACACTCGGAGATAGCTTGGATCAGGTCCGGACGTGGGCGACAAGCCTTCGGCAGGGAGCCCGCCGCCGGGACGTGCTCCCGCCGCTGCCGCAATCTGCCGCACGAGCCTCTGGACGTTCGAGGCCTCGATGAAGCGGATCGATCCGATTGGGCAGGGAGACCTTCCCCGGTCCTGAAGCGCAGATTCGCATGTGGGCATGTTATAAAATAACATGCCCCGCATCGACCTCGATTGCGGCGACAGTGCGGCGCGTCTTCCGGTCACGCCCTGAGATCCGCGCGGGCAGGCTTTCGAGCATGCGATCCGAACGCCATGACGGGCACGCCGCGCGAAGCTTTTCCGCTCCGGCCGGACGACGCGATCGCGACAGGATCGGAGAGCTTTGCGCCATGACGCTGCCGATGGTCGGCGAGCACGGCTGCGCGATTGCGCACCTCGTGCGACGAGTCGATGCGGCATATTTTGGAACAAGACCAAGTTTCATGCGTCACCGCCAGGCGAGCGCCCTCCGGGCCGGCATGGCGGCGGCCAATTTCATTCGACGAGAGGAAGGATTATGCCGCACGACAAGGATCCAACCGCAATGACCCGGCGGACGTCGCTTGCGGCGGCGACCTGCGCCGCCGTGGCTGTGGGGCTGCCGGCGGCGGCCGAGGGAGAGCGCGTTTCCTCGGAGGGACAGGTCATGGAGATCGCCTTCACGGTCAACGGTCAGGCCCGAGCCCTCCGGCTCGATCCCCGGACGACGCTCCTCGACGCGCTGCGGGAGCACCTGCACCTGACAGGCACCAAGAAGGGCTGCGACCACGGCCAATGCGGCGCCTGCACGGCGATCGTCGACGGCCGCCGCATCAATACCTGCCTGACGCTCGCGGTGATGCATCCGGGGAGCCGGATCACCACGATCGAGGGGCTCGGCTCGCCGGAGGCCCTGCATCCGATGCAGGACGCCTTCGTCAGGCATGACGGCTTCCAGTGCGGCTACTGCACGCCGGGGCAGATCTGCTCGGGGGTGGCCGTCCTGGAGGAGATCAGGGCCGGCATCCCGAGCCACGTCACGGCCGATCTCAACGCTCCCGTCGAGTTCGGCGACGCGGAGATCCGCGAGCGGATGAGCGGCAACATTTGCCGCTGCGGCGCCTATTCCAACATCGTCGAGGCGATTGCCGAGGTGGCCGGGAGGCAGGGATGAAGCCTTTCACCTATGAACGCGCCGCCACCCCCGCCGAGGCCGCGAAGGCGGTTGCCGCTCGGCCGGACGCCAAGTTCATCGCCGGCGGCACCAATCTGCTCGACCTGATGAAGCTTCAGATCGAGACGCCGGCGCATCTCGTGGACGTGAACGGCCTCGATCTCGACCGGATCGAGGAGACGCCCGAGGGCGGCCTTCGGATCGGCGCGCTGGTGCGCAACACGGATCTCGCCGCGGACATGCGCGTGCGGAGGGATTACGGGGTGCTGTCGCGGGCGATCCTGGCTGGCGCCTCCGGGCAGTTGCGGAACCGCGCGACCACGGCCGGCAACCTCCTTCAGCGCACCCGCTGCCCGTATTTCTACGATCCCGGCCAGCCCTGCAACAAGCGCCGGCCCGGCTCGGGCTGCGCCGCGATCGGCGGGTTCAGCCGGCCGCTCGGGGTGATCGGCACCAGCGGCGCCTGCATCGCGACCAATCCCGGCGACATGGCCGTGGCCCTGCGGGTGCTGGACGCCGTCGTCGAGACGGTCGCGCCCGAAGGGGGCACCCGGCGGATTCCCGTCGCGGAATTCCACAAGCTGCCCGGCGAGACGCCGCAGGTCGAAAACGCGCTCGCCCCCGGCGAACTCGTCACGGCGGTCACGCTGCCCAAGCCCGCCGGCGGCAAGCAAATCTACCGCAAGGTCCGCGACCGCGCCTCCTATGCCTTCGCGCTGGTCTCGGTCGCCGCGATCATCCAGAGGGACGGCAGCGGCCGCGTGGCCTTCGGCGGCGTGGCGCCCAAGCCCTGGCGCGTGGAGGCGGCAGAGGCCGATCTGCCTCGCGGCGCCCGCCCCACGGCCGCCGCCGTATTCGCCGGCGCCAATCCGACGCGGGACAACGCGTTCAAGCTGAAGCTCGCGGAGCGCACGCTCGAGGCCGTGCTGACCGAGGCGAGGAGCTGAGCCATGAGATTCGACACCCCCGCCGGCACCAACCCGATCGACCAGCTCAAGGTCGTCGGCAAGGCGACGAGCCGGATCGAAGGCCCGCTGAAGGTTACCGGCCGCGCGCACTACGCCTATGAATGGCACGATGCGGCGCCGAACCCGGCCTATGGCGTCATCGTCGGCGCCACGATCGCCAAGGGACGCATCCGCGCGATGGACCTCGCGGCGGCTCGGGCAATGCCCGGAATCCTCGCCATCGTCACGGCGGACAGCGCCGGCAGGCTCGGCAAGGCGGCTGCCAACGCGGCGAAGCTGCTCGGCGGTCCGCAGATAGACCATTACCATCAGGCGGTGGCGCTGGTCGTGGCGGAGACCTTCGAGCAGGCGCGCGACGCGGCCGCCCGGATCGAGATCGATTACGTCGAGGAGCCGGGCCGCTTCGACCTGGCCGCCGGCAGGAGCGATGCGCCGATGGCGGGCACGGGCTATTGGGGCCCGCCGGCCACCCATGTCGGCGATTTCGACGGCGCGTTCAGGAACGCCCCGGCGCGGCTGGACGCGACCTACACGACCGCGGACGAAAGCCACGCGATGATGGAACCCCATGCATCGCTCGCGGTCTGGTCCGGCGACAAGCTGACGCTGTGGACGTCCAATCAGATGATCGCCTGGGGGACACGCGACGTGGCCCGGACCCTGGGCGTTCCGGCCGGAAACGTGCGCCTGATGTCGCCCTTCGTGGGCGGCGGGTTCGGATCGAAGCTCTTCGTGCGCGCCGATGCCATCCTGGCGGCGCTGGGGGCCCGTGCGGCGGGGCGCCCCGTCAAGGTGGCGATGCAGCGCCCGCTCGTGGCGAACAACACGACCCACCGGCCCGCCACCATCCAGCGGATCCGCATCGGCACCGCGCGGGACGGCCGGATCGTCGCGATCGGGCATGAGAGCTGGTCGGGCAATCTGCCGGGCGGCTCGCCCGAGACGACGGTGGGACAGACGCGCCTGCTCTATGCCGGGGCTCACCGGATGACCTCGATGCGGCTCGCCCATCTGGATTTGCCCGAAGGCAATGCCATGCGCGCGCCCGGCGAGGCGCCCGGCATGATGGCCCTCGAAGTCGCGATGGACGAGATGGCCGAGAAGCTTGGCCTCGATCCGATCCAGTTCCGCCTGCGCAATGACACTCAGGTCGACCCGGAAAACCCGGCGCGCCCCTTCTCGCAGCGCGCCCTCGCGGAGTGCTTCAGGATCGGCGCCGAGCGTTTCGGCTGGAGCCGGCGCGACCCCAAGCCGGGCCGAGTGCGGGACGGCCGCTGGCTGGTCGGCATCGGGGTCGCATCGGCATTTCGGAACAATCTGGTCAGCCCCTCCGGCGCCCGGGTTCGGCTGGATCGGGACGGCGTCGTCACCGTCGAAACCGACATGACCGATATCGGCACCGGCTCCTACACCATCATCGCGCAGACGGCCGCCGAGATGATGGGCGTTCCGCTGCAACGGGTGACGGTCCGGCTCGGCGATTCCTCGTTCCCCGTCTCGTCGGGATCGGGAGGCCAATGGGGCGCCAACAGCTCGACTTCCGGAGTCTACGCGGCCTGCGTGAAGCTGCGGGACCGCGTCGCGCGGCGGCTGGGCTTCAATTCGGCCGATGCGGTGTTCGCGGAGGGCGAGGTCCGGTCGGGCAACCGATCGGCGCCGCTGGCGTCGGCGGCATCCGAAGGCGAGCTGGTCGCCGAGGATCGGATCGAATACGGCGACCTCGCCCAGAGCCGCCAGTCATCGACCTTCGGCGCCCATTTCGTGGAGGTCGGCGTCGACATGCATACCGCCGAGACGCGCGTGCGGCGCATGCTGGCGGTGTGCGCGGCCGGCCGGATCATCAATCCCAAATCGGCGCGCAGTCAGGTGATCGGGGCGATGACCATGGGCGTCGGCGCGGCGCTGATGGAGGAGCTGGCCGTCGACACGCGGCGCGGCTTCTTCGTCAATCACGACCTCGCCGGCTACGAGGTGCCGGTCCATGCCGATATCCCGCACCAGGAGGTGATCTTCCTGGACGAGGCCGATCCCTATTCCTCGCCGATGAAGGCCAAGGGGGTCGGCGAACTCGGGCTGTGCGGAGTCGGTGCCGCTGTTGCCAACGCGGTCTACAATGCCACCGGCATCCGCGTGCGCGACTACCCGATCACGCTCGACAAGCTGCTCGACCGGCTCCCGGAACAGGTCTGAGGGTTTAGAGAGTCCGAGGAAGCGCAGCATGCTCCAAGGTCGCCCCGAGGATGGGGCCGTGCATCGCATGCGGCAGGCCGCGCAGCCCGAAGCGCTTCCGCGTCATGGGGGCGGGCGGAATCGACGATGCGATCCGGTGGCTCGGGAGCCGGAAATAGGGGAAGAAGAGGCCCCGCCATCCGGCGCCGGAACGTGAAGCGATGTCCCCGAGCCCCGATGCGGAAGCGGTCGCGACGGCCGTGCGCGACTTCTACGAGCGCCATCCCTATCCGCGGCCCGTGGAGGAGTTGCGGCCCGACGCGGAGAGCGAGGCCGAGAGGCTGGAGGAATATCATCTTCTCTGGCCGTCCCGCGCCTTTCGGGAAGAGCGCTCCATCCTGGTCGCGGGCTGCGGGACGGCCCAGGCGGCGAGGCACGCGCTGCGCTGGCCGAGGGCGCGCGTCGTCGGAATCGACGTCAGCGAGGCGAGCATCGCCCATGCGCGGGCCCTCAAGGAGAAGCACGGGCTCGCGAACCTGGAGCTGAGACGCCTTCCCGTCGAGGAGGCGGGGCGGCTCGGCGAGACTTTCGACCAGATCGTCTGCACCGGCGTGCTGCACCATCTGCCCGATCCCGATGCCGGCCTTCGCGCCTTGCGCGAGGCGCTCGCGCCGCAGGGCCGGATGCTCCTGATGGTCTATGCGCCCTACGGACGTGCGGGCATCTACCTGCTTCAGGAATACGGCAGGCTCATCGGGATCGAGGCGACGACCGCCGGCATCCGGGACCTGGCCTCGGCCCTGAGGCTGCTGCCCGCCGGGCATCCGCTTTGGCCGCTCCTCAGGAACTCGCCGGATTTTCGCTACGATGCGGGCCTCGCGGATGCGCTGCTGCACCCGCGGGACCGTCCGTATTCCGTGCCGCAATTCCTCGCCTTCGCGGCGCGGAACCGCCTGCTTTTCAGCCGATGGAGACGGCAGGCGCCCTATCTGCCCCATTGCGGCGCCCCGCGCGGCACGCCGCATTATGCCCGGCTCGCGCAACTCGGCCCGGAGACGCAATATGCGGCCATGGAGCTGTATCGCGGCACGATGCTCCGGCACAGCGCGGTCCTCTGCCGGGACGACGATCACTCGGGTGGGCGGAAGATTGATTTCGCGGGCGACGATTGGCTCGACGCCGTCCCCTTACGGGTCGTGGATTCGGTCTGCATCGAGGAGAAATTGCCGCCGGGAAAGGCGGGCGTGCTGCTGAACCGCAGCCATACGGATACGGATATCTACCTGCCGATCGATGCCGGGCAGAAGCGCTTCGTCGAGGCGATCGACGGGCGGCGGACGGCGCGGAGCCTCGCCGTCCATCTCCGGCCGCAGAGTTCGATCCGGGATTTCGTCGAGCAGCTCTGGCGCCACGACCAGATCCTCCTGAGGATGAAGGAAGCGGATCCGGTCTCCCGGGCGCAACCCGGCTGAGCCGCAAACTGCCGAACGTCTATGCGGCCGGGGCGCATTGTGAGAGCTTGGCCAGCCTGGACATGCCGATGCCGGAGACCTCCTTGTGACCCAGCCGCCGGTTCCCGATTTCATCGAAGGCTATGGACCCGTGAAGCATTTCACGGGCGCTTTCGCCCATATCGGCCTCGCGACGCGTGCGGCGGTCAAGGTGTGCAGCGCCCGGCCCGGAATCGGCAAGGTCCTGCCGAGCATCCGCGCGGCGATCCGGGCATGCGGGCTCAGGGACGGCGCGACGATCTCCTTCCATCATCACCTCAGGAACGGCGACGACGTCCTGCGGGCCGTCATGGCCGAGATCGCCTCGCTCGGGCTTCGCGACATCCGGGTCGCGGCCAGCTCGGTCTTCCCCGTCCACGCGCCGCTGGCGGGCCATATCGAGAGCGGCGTCGTGACGGGCCTCGCCACCGCCTATCTGTCCGGCCCGGTCGCCGAGGCCGTCGCGCGGGGATTCTTGCAAAGGCCCCTCGTCATGCAGACCCATGGCGGCCGCGCCCGGGCCATCGAGGCGGGCGACATTCATATCGACGTCGCCTTCGTCGCGGCGCCGACAGCGGACATCTACGGGAACCTCAACGGCGTCGGCGGGAAATCAGCCTGCGGGACGCTCGGCTATCCCATGGTGGACGTGAAATACGCCGACCGCGTCGTCGCGATCACGGATTGCCTCGTTCCCTATCCGGCCTGCCCGATCGACATCACCCAGGACGATGTCGATTTCGTCGTCGAGGTGCCCTCGATCGGCGATCCGCGCCAGATCGTCTCCGGGACGACCCGCGTCACCGACAAGCCGGAAGGGCTGAAGATCGCCGCGACCGCGGCGGATGTCGTGGAGGCGTCGGGGCTCCTCGTGGACGGCTTCTCGTTCCAGACCGGCGCCGGCGGGGTGTCGCTGGCGGTCGCGGCCTGCCTCAGGGAGCGCATGGCGGCGAAGAGGATCACCGGCAGCTTCGCGGCGGGGGGCATCACCGGAACCCTGGTCGAGATGTTCGAGGCCGGCCTGTTCCGCTCCCTTTTCAACGTCCAGTGCTTCGACCTGAAGGCCGTCGAATCCTACCGGCGCGACGCCGCGCACCAGGCCATGTCGGCCTCAATGTACGCCAACCCGCACAACCGGGGCGCAGTCGTCAATCTTCTCGACGTCATGATCCTCGGCGCCGCGGAGGTCGATCTCGACTTCAACGTGAACGTGACGCTCGGCTCCAGCGGCGTCATCATCGGCGGGTCCGGCGGCCATAGTGACACGGCGGCCGGAGCGAAGCTCGCGCTCGTGACGACGCAGCTCGCGGCGCGCCACCATCCCAAGATCGTCGATTGCGTGGCCTCGGTCACGACGCCCGGAGAGACCATCGACGCGGTCGTGACCGAAGAGGGCGTGGCGGTGAATCCCCGCCGCGCCGACCTGCGGGACCGCCTCGCGTCGGCGGGCTTGCCGCTCTGCACGATCGAGGAATTGAGGAGCAAGTCGCAGCGGCGGGCCGGAGGCGATCCGTCTCCGCCGCGAGCCGGCGGGGGGCGGATCGTCGCCGTGGTCGAATACCGCGACGGCACGGTCATCGACGTCGTGCGCGCCTCCGCCTGATCCCGCTTCGGGCCATGACGATCGTAGGGCTATCGCATCTGGCGGAAACCGCCAGATGCGATAGCCCTGATGACGACCGGGAGAGAGAACGGGCCGGGCTGATCTATCTGATTTCGCCCGATCACCGCCGCTCGGGCGGCAGATAGCAGCCTTCGATCTCGAAGAGGTGGCGCGCCGCTTCGGTGAGGGCGTGATCCGGGCCCGGCTGCCTCAGATAGGTCGCGAGATCGCGCGTGACGCGTTCGAGCGGATGGTTCTCGATCATCGAAGCGAGGCCGACCGAGCGCTGGGCAAGCTCGATCGCGTCGAGTCCTGCGCGCTCTACCGCCGCGCGGGCGAGGTTGACATAGGCGATGGTCGAGCGGGCATCGGCCGATCCCGTTCCGTTGGCGAGGGAGCAGGCATGGCCGACGAAGGCGCGTGCGGTTTCGACCGCGATGGCCGACTGGCCCAGCCGGACCAGCTGATGCGGATCCTCATGACGGCTCAGCCGGACGAGATGAGCCTTGTGCGCCAGATGAACCGCCTCGATCCCTCCCAGATGCACGGCCAGGAAGCGCCAGGCGCCGGCGGAAAAGAACGGCTGCTCGACGTAATCGTCGGGCTTTCCGACCCGGATCGCCCGATCGAGCGGGTAGCCGTCGAACGAGACCTGTCCTGTGGCGCTCGCCCGCATGCCCCTGGCGCGCCAGCCGCTCAGATCCGCCCTCTCGCCCTCTTCGAGGGGCGTGATCAGCATCTGGCCTCGTCCCTTCGCCGAGGCCGTCACCAGGGGCCGCGTGACGAAGCCCGCGCCCGAGGCGTAGATCTTCCGTCCCCGCAGAACCCCGGACCCGGAATCGATTTCGACGCCTCCCGGAGAGGGTTCGGTATTCCAGACGCCGAAGAGGTGTCCCTCCCTCGTATCCGCCGCGACGCGCCCGCGCGTCTCCTCGTCGCCGAAGCGGAACGCGAGGAGATGGGCGTTCACATGGCCCTCGTAGAGACGCCCCAGGATCTGGTCGCAGCGTCCGATGCGGACGAGGAGGCGTTTCAGAAGATCCGATCTGCGGGGTTCTCCGAGCCCGAGGCCGCCTGCGGCCTCGGGAAGGGTGGCGCTGAGAATTCCCGCCGCGCGAAGCCTGTCGATCGCGGCGGACGGAAAAGACCCGTGGAGGTCTGGAACCTCGTCCGCGAGGCCGCCCAGGCTCTGCTCGAGGCTGCCGAAGAAGCGCTCGAACTCCTTCCGGCCGGCGACCGCGTCGGTCGAATGGTCACCCGCACGCGGCATCGGTTCCGATTCCATCGGTCCCGTGGACGCAATCGGCATATTTTCTCCGCTCCTTCCCGCGCGGGTTGTCGCCGCCGCGGCAGTGGCAATCACGCCATGCGCTTCAGGACGCCGTCCTTCAGAAGCGCATGATGGACGAAACCCATGACGATGTGACCGGCAATGAGCGCCATGAGGCTGAAGCCGAGCCAGTAATGGAGCAGGTTGGCGGGCGCCATCAGCCACTCGATCTTCTCGGGACGGGGGGACATGAGCGTGATGCCGAAGGGTGAAAATCCCTTTCCCGAGCCATATTGGCGCAGCAGCGCGAGGCCCGGCACGAAAATCATCAGCGCATAGAGCGCCGCATGTCCGGCGGCCGCGGCCCGCCCGAGCGGACCTTCATGCCCCGGGCGCCGCTTCAGGTTCATCAGCCCCCAGCTCCCGCGGAGCAGCACGAGGACGAAAAGGACAAAGCCCATCGTGAAATGGCTTCCCCCGACGAAACGGGTGAGCGGGGTATCGCCGAGGCTCACGTAGAGAAGGGCGCCTGCGAATTGCCACGCAAAAAGCACCGCCATGAGCCAGTGGAATCCGCGGCTGATGCGTCCGTAGCGGGTCGGTGTATCGAGCCAGTGGGTCATGTTGCTTGGCCGTCCGCTCCCTGGTGGTTCGAACGGGACGTTAATGCATTGCCGGCCCGGGCGCGACGGTCCGGCGCGGCCGGGCCTTCACGGCGGGTCGGCCTCGGATATGCGTCCCGTCCTCGCCCAGGCGAGTGCGGCGACGGCGAGCAGGAGCGGCAGGAACGAGATCCAGAGCACTGCGTCCCAGCCGTAGCGGGCCAGCAGGCCGCCTGAGGAGAAGGAGCCGAGCGCCATGGTCCCGAAGACCAGGAAATCGTTGAGCGACTGCACGCGCGTGCGCTCCTCGGGGCGGTGGCATTCCAGGACGAGGGCGGAGGCGCCCACGAAGCCGAAATTCCAGCCGAGGCCGAGCAGGGTCAGGGTCAGCCAGAAATGCGCGACGTCGATGCCGGTGAGGCCCACGGCCGCGGAAGCGGCGGTCAGGGCCAGGCCGCTCGCCACCACGCGCGGCGCGCCGAACCGCGTGATCAGCCGGCCCGTGAAGAAGCTCGGCGCGTACATGGCGATGACGTGCCATTGGAGGCCGAGATTGGCATCCTCCTGCGACAGGCCGCACAGGTGCATGGCGAGGGGCGCCGCCGTCATCAGGAAGTTCATCAGCAGGTAGGAGACGACGCCGCAGATCACCGCCGTGACGAAGCGGGGCTGGCGGGCGATGATCGAAAGGGGACGCCCGCCCGCCAGTTCATGGGCGGTCGGCTTCGGCAGCCGGACGCCGAGCAGGACCAGGGCCGAGACGGCAGCCACGGCGGCCTGCGCCAGGAAGGTGGCCGCGAAGAGGTAGGGCGGCGAGAGGTTCATCGTGTGCGTGACGAGCTGCGGGCCGAGCACGCCGGCGAAGACGCCTCCGGCCATGACGGCGGAGAGCGCGCGGGGGCGCCGCTCCGGCGGGACGCAATCGGCGGCGGCGAAGCGGAAGGACAGGACCACCGCGGCATAGGCCCCGCCGAAGAAGGCGCCGAGGCAAAACAGCCAGAACGAGCCGATGAAAACGGCCAGGGCGGAGAAGAGGCCGACGATCACGCCGCAGGCGGTCCCCGCGAGGAACGCGGCCCGGCGGCCGTGGCGCCGGGCGATGGCCCCGGCCGGCAGCGTGCAGGCGGCCATGCCCACCACGAAGACGGAGAGGGGCAGCGTCGCGAGGACCGGGCTCGGCGCCAGCATGCTGCCGATGATCGCCCCGGTCGCATAGGCGACCACGGAATTGGCGCCCGCGAGCGCCTGGGCCACGGCGAGCCTGACGACGTTTGCGGTCCCCGCGCGGTCCGGGGCCTCCGGCCCGGTGGCGGCTGCAAGCTGCGACATGGTCTGCCTCTGGAGCGTGACGACGCTTCGTCGAATCGTCGTCACGCTCTATCGCATCCGGCGGCTTCCGCCTCGCCCTCAGCGTCCCGGCCGGCCCATCACGAGGTCCGGAAAGCCGGTCGAGATCGCGGGCACGAAGCACAGGATCAGGACGGCGAGGATCATCAGCCCGACGAAGGGGAGCGTCCCGCGCATCACCGAGCCGAGCGGGATGTCGGGCGCGATGTTGCGGATGACGAAGATGTTGAGTCCGACCGGCGGATGGATCAGCCCCATCTCCATCACGATGGTCATGACGATGCCGAACCAGATGAGGTCGAACCCTGCCGCCTTGAGCGGCGGCAGGATGATCGGGGCCGTCATCAGGATGATGGAGACCGGCGGCAGGAAGAAGCCGAGCACGACGACGAGAACGAGGATTGTCGCCAGAAGCAGCCAGGGAGACAGCTGGAGCGAGACGATATAGGCCGCCGCCGACTGGCTGATCTGCAAGTAGCTCATCACATAGGAATAGAGGAGCGACATGCCGATGATCAGCATCAGCATGGTGGATTCGCGCAAGGTCGAGGTCAGGATCGGGGCGAGGTCGCGCGGTGTCCAGACGCCGTAGATCATGGCGATCAGGGCGAGCGCCATGATGGCCCCGAGCCCTGCGGTTTCGGAAGGGGTCGCGAAGCCGCCGTAGAGCGCGACCATGACGCCCGTCAGGAGGATCACGAAGGGCAGGACGCGCGGCAGCGCGCCCAGCCGCTCGCGGAAGGTCAGGTTCTCGTCGCGCAGGATTTCGGAACGCTCTCCCCCGGCCTCGGCGACGGCCTGCGCGGCGGCGTATTCGCGGCGGTAGCGGATCATCGCATAGCCCGCGAAGAGGCTGACGAGGAGCAGGCCCGGCCCGATCCCTGCCAGGAACAGCCGGCCCAGCGACTGCTCCGCCGCGACCGCGTAGAGGATCATCGTGATCGAGGGCGGCAGGAGGATGCCGAGCGTCCCGCCCGCCGCGATCAGCCCCGCCGCGAAGCTGCCCGAATAGCCGCGCTTGCGCATTTCCGGGATGCCGGCCGAGCCGATGGCCGAGCAGGTGGCGGGCGAGGAGCCTGCCATCGCGGCGAAGAGCGCGCAGGCGAAGACATTGGCGATGCCGAGTCCGCCCGGGATGCGGTACATCCAGGCATGGATGGCCGAATAGAGATCCTGCCCGGCCCGCGACTTGCCGATCGCCGCGCCCTTCAGGATGAAGAGCGGGATCGAGAGCAGCGTGATGGAAGCCAGTTCCTCGTAGACGTTCTGCGTCACCGTATCGAGCGAGGCGCCCGGCATGAAGAACAGCATGAACAGGACCGCGACCGCGCCCAGCGCGAAGGCGATCGGCATCCCTGAGAACATGACGGCGAAGGTCGCCCCTCCGTAGAGGAGGCTGACGGCGAGCGTGCTCATCGCTTCTCTCCCCCCGGCAGAGCGGCGACGAGTTGCAGCAGGATCTGGATCGACAGAAGCGTCATGCCCAGCGCCATCAGGCTGTAGGGGACCCAGAGCGGCGGACCCCAGGTCGAGGACGAGGTCTGCCCGTCCACCCACGCCTCGTGGAACAGGGTCCAGGATTTCCAGGCGAAGAAGGCGCAGAAGGCGAAGCTCGCGAGATCGACGAGGAACGAGCGGATGCGGTTCGCGGCCGGCGGCAGGATCTCCGCCAGCGCCTCGATCCCGACATGCCCGCGCCGCGCCTGGACATGGGCCGCGGACAGGAAGGTCGCGCCGACGATGAGGAAGACCGACGCCTCGTCCTGCCAATAGGTCGCCGCCTGGAAGAAGTGCCGCGCGATGACGCTGTAGGACAGGATGCAGCTCGCCCCGACCAGCGCGAGCGAGCACAGGATCACGAGCAGCCGCTCGAAGATCGCGAAGGCGCGCGCGAAGCCGGCGAGAACCGGGACATGGGCGAGAGCTTCCCCCTCGCCCGCGGGCGGGGCTGCGGCCGCTTCCTTCATCTGCGCGGAACCTCAGATCATGGCTTCGGCGAGCTTGAGCAGCTCCGCGCTTCTCGCATTCCTGGCCGCGTAGTCCTTCCAGGCGGTCTCGCGGGCGATGACGCGCCATTTCTCGATCGTGGCGGCGTCGAGGTCGTGCGTCTTGGCTCCCGCCTTGGCGAAGACCTGCGCGACGCGCTCGTCATCCTCCTTCGCGCCCTTGAAGCCGAACGCCTCGATCTCCTCGCCGACCGCCATGGCGGCCTCCTTCTCGGCCGGGGTCAGGCTGTCGAAGACCGCCTTCGACATCATCAGCGGCTCGCACATGAACCAATAGGACTTGCCGCGCCCCGTCGTCAGGTGCTTCGCCAGTTCCTCCAGGCGGAAGGAGATGAGGCTCGTCGAGGAGGTCAGGATGGCGTCGGCCGCCCCGGTCTGCATGGCGGCGTAGGATTCGTTCGAGGGCAGGGAGAGCACCGCCGCCCCCGCGCGCTGGAACATCAGGTCCATCTCCCGCGAGCCGCCGCGGACCTTCTGGCCCTTGGCGTCGTCGGGCACGACGATGGCCCTTTCGCGTGCCGCCACGCCCCCCGCCTGCCAGATCCAGGACAGCATGACGATGCCCTTGTCCTCGAGGATCTTCGTCAGCATCCGCCCGACCGGCGCCTTCTTCCAGGCCGCCGCCTGCTCGTAGGAGGTCACGAGCGCGGGCATGAGCCCGATATTCAGCTCCGGCACCTCGCCGCCCGCATAGGGCATCGGGTAGAGGCTCATGTCGAGCGCCCCCTTGCGCATGGCGGAGAACTGCGCGTTCGTCTTCATCAGCGAGGAATTCGGAAAGACCTCCGCGGTCAGGGAGCCGCCGGTCCGCTTGGCGATGTCGCGCGCGAAGATGCGGCAGGCGCGGTCGCGGAAATCGCCCTCGTCGATCGTGCCGCCCGGAAACTGGTGAGAGATCTTCAGCGTGCGTGCCGCCTGCGCGCGGCCCGCGGCGCCGACCAGCGCGGGAGCCGCCAGGCCGCCCGCCAGGATGTGCCGCCGGGTGAATGTCATCTCGTCCTCCCGAAATCCCGCCTCGCTGTGCGGGCAGGTGGTGTTTCGGAACGCTCCGCCGAGGCGGGCGCTCTCGCCCCGAGACGTTCTCTAGCGGATTTCGAGCCACAAGAAACCCTTCGCGCGCCCGGCCACGCAGACCGCGGGAGCGGTGTTTCTCTCGATCGCCTCCCTGCTCTTGGGCTCTGCCCAAGAGTCGTGATGGGTTTCTGGCCATGATGGCGTGTCGTTGCATCGTCACTATGGCGCTGGTTTTCAGTTGATCATGGTCTTTTCCGAAGGCAGGTTTCCCATTTTCAGGGACGCACACTGGATTCTGCTATACAGCTTTGGAGAAGAAATCTCAGAAGAGGGCCAGAAGCTTTTTTGGCGCGAGTGGCGACTTGCGAGAGAAAGCGGCGCCGCCCGCGGCCGGGAGCGCTGCGCCTTTCGGCCGAGATGAAATGGCTCCGCCGCGGCGGAATGATTTGCCCCCTCCGAGCTTCGGTCGCGGATTGCTAGCGCGCAGCGCCCGCTTCCGCGCACCATGCGGACCAGACATCGGACGGAGGCTCGCCGGGGATCGCAGGGGTGCACCACACCCGGCCGTCCTCGGCTCTCGACAGCGAGCGCCGCGCGGCGGGCTGACGTTTTTCCGCGACATCGAACATGTAGCGGCATTCCGCGCTGAGGTTCGGCTTGTTGTCGCGCAAGCACTGAATGATGCGCGCAAGATTGGGAATCTCGTGCGCACAGAGCCGCAGCGCGTCGGGCGTGCAGGCCCTCCGCTGCTGTTCCACGGTCGGCTGCGCCGGACTCTCGGCAGAAGTCGTGGCCGAGAGAACGAGAGCCAAGCCAACGGCAAAAAATCTCACAGCCGCTCTCCGACCGCGCCGGTCGCAACAGCTTTGCAGCCGTGCTCCCCGGGGGCAAGGGGACCGTGCGCCTCCGATCCGTGTCATTTTGTCCCTGAGACCCGACGGAGACGGAAAGACCAATCGAAGATTGACTTCGCCGCTCTCGTGAGACGTAACTCTTTTCAACTTCGGCTTCGAGCCTTGCGGCCCTATCGAAGGTGTGTCGTCCGACGTGAATGACGATCCTGATCCTGCGAGCGGTCCCGCGCAGCCCGGCCTCCTCGAAGACGAATCGCTGCCGCGCACCATCACTGCGATTCTCGCTGCGGACATAGCCGGGTTCTCGCGCATGGTGGCCAATGACGAGGAGGGCACTCTTCGTCGCATGGGCGAGTACAGCCGCATCTTCAGGGATACGATCGAGCGGCACAGGGGGCGGGTGTTCAACACCGCCGGGGACGCGATCCTGGCGGAGTTTCCGAGCGCCGTCGCGGCGCTCCGCGCAGGGCTCGAGGTGCAGACGGCGCATCGCGCCCTCAACGAGAGCCTGGCGCCGACCGAGCGGCTTCAGTTCCGCATGGGGATCAATGTCGGAGACGTCGTCCAGAGCGCCGGCGATCTCCTCGGCGACGGCGTCAATATCGCCGCGCGGCTCGAAGGCATCGCCGAGCCGGGCGGCATCTCCATCTCGCGCTCCGTGCACGATGCCGTCGGGAACAAGGTTCCCTCCCGGATGCGGTTCATGGGCCGCCAGCGGCTGAAGAACATCGCCAAGCCCGTGGAAGTGTATCGCGTGCGCCTGCCCACCGATCCCGAGGAGGGGGGCGTGGGCGGGCCCCTTCTCGCCCTCGCGGTCCTCCTTCTCCTGCTCGGGGGAGGGGGCGCCGCCTTCTATTACCGCGACAAGCTCCCCGAGATCGCCCCGTTCCTGAAACGGGAGCGGAAGGCGGATGCCGTGCCGGCGCCGCCTCGGGTCGCGCTCGCGATCACGGTCGCGCGTCCGACCCAGCGCTGCTTCAACGACGTCGTCCGCGTCACCGGGCGCTTCGTTCCCCATCGCGAGGTCGAGGTCCGGCCCGAGGCGGACGGCGTGCAGGTCCTGCAGGTGGACGTGAAGCCGATGGCCGAGGTTCGGGCCGGCGACACGCTGGCCAAGGTGGCTCCGATCGGACTGGGCGAGGGCGCCGCGACGGCGATCCGCGCGCCGGTGGCGGGGGTCGTCGGCAAGAGCACGGCGATGGTCGGCATGCCGGCCGGCATCTCGGCGCCGCCCCTTTTCACGATCATCGCCGACGGAAAGATGGACTTCGCCGCCGATATCCCGGCCGAGGGGCTCGACAGGCTGAAAGTGGGCCAGCCGGCCGAGATCAAGCCCCTGGGCGGCACGGCGGTCTCCGGCAAGGTGGCGCTCATTTCGAGATCGGTCGAGATCGCGAGCCAGCTCGGCCGCGCGACCATCGGCGTCGGCCGCAACCCGGACCTGCAATGGGGCCTGTTCGGACGCGGCACCGTGCAGGTGGGAGAGAGCTGCGGCCTCGCGGTCCCGACCGCCGCGGTGATGCATGACGGCGAGGCGACGGTGGTCTATGTCGCGGTGAACGACGTCATCGAGGCGCGCCAAGTGGTGACCGGCTCGTCCTCGGCCAACGAGGTCGAGATCCGGTCGGGGCTCACGGCCTCCGACCAGGTCGTCCAGCGGGCCGGGCCTTTCCTGCGCGAGGGCGATCGCGTCGCGCCGATCCCCGCCCCGATCCGGTCGGTCGAGAGCCGGTAGGGACGGCTCCGGCTCAATTGACCCGGAAGTAGAAATCCTCTCCCGGAAGCGAGCCGTAGACGAAGGGCTCCTGGCGCATGTCGGTGGCCCGCATGACGTCGTCGCGCACCTGCCGGAACAGCATGTTGATCTCGAGGTCGGGCTCCGCCATGCGCCGCAGGAGCGCTTCGGCGAAGGGGCTGTTCGCCCCCGTTCCGTCGAGGGCCGTCTGCCCGGCCTTGGCCGAATAGGCGATCAGCGTGCCGCCCGGCGGCTCGTTGATCATGGCGAGCCCGCGCGTGATCGAGCGCGAGGCGAGGGTCCGGCGCATCTGGGTGGCGAAGGGATTGTCCCGGCAGGCGTCGAGCATGACGATGCGCAGCTTGCGGGCCTGCGCCACCGTCGAGAGCATGCGGTCGAGGGAGACGGCCTCGTCCTGCACGTCGCGATCGGCCTTCAGCTTGGCGTCGATGGGAATGAGGTAGTTGTCGCCGCCGATCTGGATGCCGTGGCCGGCGAAGTAGATGACGGCCCAATCCGCCTTCTCGGCCTCGTCCTCGAAATCCTTGAGCGCGTTCAGCATGGCCTCGCGGCCCACGTTCTCGACCAGCTTCACGCTCTGGAAGCCGACCTTCTTGAGGGCCGCCGCGATGGCTCGGGCGTCGCGTCCGGGATTGGGCAGCGGGTTGAACTGCGCATAGTTCGAGTTGCCGATGACGAGCGCCACGCGCCGGCCCGGGTCGCGCGGAGCGGCCCGCCTCTTGGCGCCGGCCCCGGCCTGGGCGGCCAGGATGCGGGCGTATTCCGCCTTCAGCTCGGCCTCGCGCTTGGCGGCCTCCGCCCGGTAGGCGGCGATCTGGGCCTCGCTGGCCTTCTTGGCCTCCTCCTTGGCGGCCGCGATCGCCCGCTCCGCTTCCTCCTTCGCCTGACGGCGCGCGGCCTCGATCTCCGACTTGGTGGCCTTGCGGCGGGAGAGGCTCGCCTCCCGCTCGCGGGCCTGCGCGGCCTTCGCCTCGGCGGCCTTGCGGGCCTCCTGGGCGCGCGCGGCCTCCCGGTTCGCCGCCTCGAGCTTGGCGGCCTCGGCCTGCTCGGCCTCGGCCTTGGCGATGGCCTCGAGGCGGGCGCGGGCGACCGTCTGGGCCGGCTTCGCCTTTTCGGCATCGATATTGGAGGGGAAGGAGAGAGCCTTCTGGAAATCGGCCCGTGCCTTGGCGAGATCGCCCTTCGCCTCGTAGGTGAGCCCGCGCCCCGTATAGGCGGCCACATAGTCGCCGACGAGCTGGATGGCGGCGTTGTAGTCGGCGAAGGCGCGGTCGAACTCGCCGCGCTCGCGATAGGTGTCGCCGCGCAAGGTCAGCGAGACGGGCGAGGCGCCGTTGATGCCGACCGCCTTGACGAGATCGGCGAGCGAGCGGTTGAGATCGCCCCGGAGCCGCCAGATCTCGCCGCGATTGGCATAGGCGCGGTCGTCGCGCGGGTCCCGCAGGAGCGCCGCGCCGAAATCCTCCGACGCGTGCTCGAGGTCTCCCTTGTCGCGATAGACGAGGCCGCGATTGTTGTAGGCGCTCGATCCGTCGGGATCGAGTTCGATGGCCTTGGTGTGATCGGCCAGCGCGCGGTCGTAGGAGCCCATGAGGCGGTAGGCTTCGCCCCGGCAGGTGAGCGCCTCGGCCGAGGACGGATCGATCTCGAGCGCCGTGCTGCAATCCGCCACGGCCTCCTCGAATTGCCCCTTGTCGATGCGCACGCCCGCGCGGTTGATGTAGCCGCGCGTCTCCTTCGGGGCGAGTTCGACGGCTCTCCCGTAATCGTCGAGCGCGCGGTCGAGCTGGCGCTTGCGGTGATAGGCCCAGCCCCGGTTCAGATAGGCGCGGACGAATTTCGGATCGGCCGCGATGGCCCGGTTGAAGTCGAGGATCGCCTGGTCGAACTCGCTCTGGTCGTTGAGGACGGCGCCGCGGGCGTTGTAGAGCGGTGCCTTGACGGTCGCGAGCCGCAGCGCCCGGTTGAAATCCTCCAGGGCGCCGTCGAACTGCCGGAGCCGGTGGCGGGCCAGGCCCCGGTTCTGGTAGCCGATATAGGAATTCGGCGCGCGCTGGACGACCTGGTCGTAGTCGCGGATCGCCGCGGCGAAATCACCCTTGGCGAACCATCCGCCTCCACGCCGCAGATAGAGGTCGGCGAGGGGCGTGCCCGGAGGTGGATTGTCGATCAGGTGGGTGCAGGCCGGGATTCCCACATCCGGGTCGGCGACGGCTCGCGCGCAAAGGGCCGCCTCGTCGCTCGCCGGGCTTGCCGCAAGGGCCGGCGGCACGACAATTTCCGGCAACGCCACGAGTCCCGCAAGCGTCGCCGCGGCGGCGATCCCGCGAAGGGCCGAGCCGCACCGGGAAGGCCATCCGCACACAGACCGGAGGGCGCCGATCGAAAACCAGGGTATCATGGCCTTCCGCCTTAGAGGCTGTGATGAACCTTCTGCGGGCGAATTCCGCCGCGTCAACCCGCCGGCGCCAGTTTAGTTCCCGTATCCGACCCGGCGCGGCAGATCACCGGTCGGCCCCCGTGGCGGCGGCCCGTCGGGCCGGTCGGGGCGATCCTGGCGGCTGCCTCACGAGGTGTCTGGAATGGGCAGACGACAACTGGTCGATCGCGTCCGGCTTCCGCGCCTCCAACGTTCCCGTCTGCCCTATACCGCACGATTGCTTCGGCAGTGTTGCATGCGGATGACGCCAAATGTGGCGGAACTCGGCTATGGAGGTGGCGACTCAAGGAACGCGGGGGCGGCGAGATGGCGAAGTTGGGGCGAGGAAGCGGGCAGGCCTTGCTCGTGGCGGCGGGGCTCTTGGCCGGGTCATTCGCCGGGGGCGAGGCGCATGCCCAATCCCTGTTCTGCCCGGCGAATCCCGGCGTGCCGCCTGGGGGCAGCGGGGCCGCCTTCGCCATGGCCACCGGCCGCTGCACCAACGGCGACAACGGCACGGGCGCCTTTTCGGGAGCAGCGCTCGGGAGCCAGAGCCTCAGCGACCTCGCCTCGGGCAGCACCGAATCCACGAATCGCGCCGCGAGCGGGATGGTCACCGAGCGCCGCCAGGGGGCGCAGTTCGCCTGCCCGGCTGGAACGGTGCGAATCGGAGGGCAGTGCCAGGCGCCCCCGAGAGCGCAGTCCCGCGGGGATTCCCAGCTTCCGGCCCGCACCCGGATCCCGGACTCCGTGCGCGCCCGCAGCGAGGCCGGCCCGGCCCGCGCCCGGAAGCGGATGGAGACCCGCGTCGTCAAGCGCGGCAATAGGATGGTTCGCGTGCGGACGCCCGTCGCCGAGGAGCCGGTCGATAGCGGTCTTGTCGCCGTTCCCGCTTTCGTCCAGGCCGAGCTGGCGCCGAGCTTCGGCGTTTTCGGACAGGGTTTCGGTGACTACGAGGAGCGCAACGGTACCTCCGGATCCTCGCTGCGGTACGTCATGCCTGGCCCGCTCGGAGATCCGGGCCAAGGCCCCACCCTCGTCGTGCCGCTGCAGATCGTGAGCAAGAGCAACGCGACATCCTTCGGCGCGATCGGCGGGATCGACCATACCACCCGCGGCATCTTCAGCCAGGACGACGGCCTGATCGTCGGCGTGCTCGGCGGCTTCCTCCAGAGCAATGTCAAGATCTCGTCGCAGATCCTGTCTTTCGACGCGTCGCTGGCCAATGGCGGCTCGAGCTCCTTGAGCGCCCACGCGTCGGGCGGCTCGGTTGGCGGCTTCGCGACCTATTTCAACGGGCCTGTGTCGCTCGACGTCCTGTACAAGGCGGATTTCCTCAACCTCACGGAACGCTTCACCGACAATCAGGCCTATAGCGCGACCTTCGACTATAACGGCGCGCTGACGCAGAATGCCCCGCAGAATGCGCTCGTCGCCGGCCAGGGCAAGACGTCGCTGGTGAACCACAGCCTCGTCGCGAACATCAACTATCGGGTGCCGCTGTGGGACAGCTTCTGGATCGAGCCGACGGCCGGCATCCAGGCCCGCTGGACCGACTACTCCTCCAGCGCCTCGGCTCTGGGCCTCGCCAACGGCCATCTCCTCCGCGTCCAGGGCGGCGCGCGCCTCGGCTGGGAATTCGAATATGCCGGCATGCGGATCACGCCGATCCTCACGGGCCTCGCCTATAGCGACGTGACGGTGACGGGCGGCTTCGTCGATTTCGCGCCGAACGGGGCTTTCGGAGCGACGACCTCCCAGATCGGCGTGGCCGGCTCCTCGGTGATCAACATCCGCCAGCAGGGCCTGCTGCGCGGCCAGGGCATCCTGACGGTGGTTGCCGATCTCGGCAGCGGCTGGACGGCCTTCGTCCAGGGCGACGTCCGGGGCGGCAAGGACCTCTTCGGTGCCGGCGGCAAGGGGGGGATCCGCTACCAGTGGTAAGACACTATATGGGATGAAGGCGGGAGGCGCGGCCGGTTGAGTCCGGGCTCCTCCCGCCGTCGGCGGCCTGCCGCGTCCCGGGCTTCCGGCCGGGACTTCTCCCGGCCGGAACGCGGCTCCGGCGGCATCGGAGCGTACGATGCCCGGTTCGTTCAAGCTCGCAGCCTGCCTTTGCCTGTCGTTGTGCTTCTGGATCGCCGGGCGTGAGGCTGCCTGGCCCGGATGCCTCGGCGACGACCTCTTCGCGGTGCGCGAAAAGGGCTGGAACTGGGGAGAGGAGTTGCGCCGCAGCGCCGCCTCCCTGCCTCATCGCGAGGGCCGGTTCTGGAAGATCTCCGGGGGAACGGGGGCGCCGTCCTACGTGTTCGGCACGCTCCACCTCTCGGATCCGCGCTTGGCCTCGATTCCCCCGGACGTCGCCGAGCGCATTCGGGACGCCTCCATCCTTGCCGTGGAAACCACCGAGGTGTCCTCGCTCGGCGCCGGACGCCTGGGCCAGCAGGCCCGCAGGGAGCTTCAGGCTTCGATCCGGGCCCCGAACGGCCGGCGCGCCGGCACCCTGCTCGACCCTTCCGACTACGAGGCACTGGAGCAGCTTGCCGAGGAACGCGGATTGCCGCCCGCCGCGGCGCGGTTCTGGAAGGCTCCGGTGCTCGCGCTCCTGCTCGATCTTCCCCCCTGCGCGACGGCCGGGAAGCAACCTTATCTCGATTCCCTGGTCGTGCAGCTCGCCCGCCGCCACGGAGTCGAGATCGTGGGACTGGAAACGCTCGCCGAGCAATTCGGCGTCTTCGACGGCCTGTCGCCGGAGAGCGAGCGCGCGCTCCTCGTCTCGGTGCTGCGGCAGGCCTCCTTCGGCGCGAGCGTCGTCGAGAGCCAGATCGGGCGCTTCCTCGCGCGGGATGCCGGAGGCATCGTCGCGCTCATGCGGATCGGCCCGAATCCCGAGACGCCCGACTCGCGCACGCCGCCCGAATTTCTCGAACGCCTGCTCGACGTGCGGACGGCGCGCATGGCCGAACGTCTTCAGCCCTATCTCGAGCGCGGCAATGCGGTCGTCGCGATCGGGATCGCCCACTTGCCCGGATCGGACGGGCTCATCGCCCGGCTCCAGAAGGCGGGCTACACCGTGTCCGCGCTCGATTAGGGCATGATCCAGAAAGAGGAGAGGCGGCTTTCGCCGAAGCGGGCTCCCTTCGGAAAGATCCTGCGCAAGCAATGAGATAGAGGCGCAGAGCGGCGATGGGGTCCCGGGTGCCTCTGCCGCGCTCCCGCTTTTCCCGCGGCCGTCCCGCCGTTTTGGAACCGCGAACAGCCAGATTGCGCCAGCGCAAAGCAATCCCCCGGGGGCCACTCTAACAAGGCCCTGCCGGATGCGATTTTGCACGCCGCGGAAAAGGCCGAACATGAAGCTCGCGACTGTCGTGCGTTCCGATGCGCCGTCCCGGCAAGTTCATGCGGCTGCACCGATTGCCGCGCTCCCGCCCGCGATTCGCCGCCGGCGGCATTGGCTGCCGGCGAAGCCGGACGTCGTTCGGAACGAGCTTGACGGCCGTCCGGTGTTTGTTCTTTGGAATAAGTGAACGTAACGCTCGAAGCGGCGATTCCGTATAGGCGCAGAGCGACTATACGCCGGGTCGAAGAGGGGAGATTACTTCGATGCAGCACGGGACAGGGGTCGTCCTCACCGTAGCGCTGGCTTTCATCGCTCTTTTAGCCGCTGCATTCGCAGTCGACGAGGCGTTCCGGCAGCATATGGGGATCGCGGTTTTCGTGCTCCTGGCCTTCGCCATCCTCCTGATCCGCATGCCGCATGCCGCTTCGTCTGCCTCGGATGATGAAGGCACTTACATGGACGCGCCGATCCGCTACGGCGTGATCGCCACGGTCTTCTGGGGCGTCGTCGGTTTTCTGGTGGGCGTGGTGGTTGCCGCGCAGCTCGCCTTTCCCAGCCTCAATCTCGAGCCGTTCCTGAATTTCGGCCGGGTCCGCCCGCTGCATACCTCGGCCGTCATCTTCGCCTTCGGCGGCAATGCGCTGATCGCAACCTCGTTCTACGTGGTCCAGCGGACGTGCCGCGCAAGGCTCTTCGGCGGAGATCTCGCCTGGTTCGTCTTCTGGGGCTACCAGTTCTTCATCGTCATGGCCGCGACGGGCTATCTGCTCGGCATCACCCAGTCGCGCGAATATGCCGAGCCCGAATGGTATGTCGACCTGTGGCTCACGATCGTCTGGGTCGCCTATCTCGTCGTGTTCATGGGAACCGTCTTTCGCCGGAAAGAGCCGCATATCTATGTGGCGAACTGGTTCTATATGTCCTTCATCATCACGATCGCCATGTTGCACGTGATCAACAACCTGGCGATGCCGGTGTCGTTCGTCGGCTCGAAGAGCTATTCCGCCTTCGCGGGCGTGCCGGACGCCGTCACGCAATGGTGGTACGGCCATAACGCGGTGGCGTTCTTCCTGACGATCCCGTTCCTCGCCATGATGTATTACTTCGTGCCGAAGCAGGTGAACCGGCCGATCTATTCCTACCGGCTGTCCATCGTACATTTCTGGTCGATCATCTTCCTCTACATCTGGGCGGGCCCGCATCACCTGCACTACACGGCGGTTCCCGACTGGGCTCAGACGCTCGGCATGGTGTTCTCCATCATGCTGTGGATGCCTTCCTGGGGCGGCATGATCAACGGCCTGATGACGCTGTCGGGCCGCTGGGACCTGATCCGGACCGACCCGATCGTGCGCCTGATGGTGGGAGCCATGGCCTTCTACGGCATGGCGACCTTCGAGGGCCCGATGCTGTCGATCAAGTCGGTCAATGCGCTCTCGCATTATACCGACTGGACCATCGCCCACGTCCATGCCGGCGCGCTCGGCTGGAACGGCATGATCACCTTCGCCGCGGTCTATTTCCTGACGCCGAAGCTCTGGGGCCGCGAGCGCATGTATTCCGTGCGCATGGTCAACTGGCATTTCTGGCTGGCGACGCTCGGGATCGTCCTCTACGCGTCGGCCATGTGGGTGTCCGGCATCATGCAGGGCCTGATGTGGCGGGAATACGATTCGCAGGGCTTCCTGGTCTATTCCTTCGCCGAAACCGTCGCCGCCATGCATCCCTATTACGTGATGCGCGTGACGGGCGGGCTGTTCTACCTGTCCGGAGGCATCCTGATGGCGTGGAACGTCTTCCAGACGATCGCGGGCCGGGTGCGCGACGAGACGCCCATGGGCAAGGCGCAGCCGACGCCGGACGGCATGGCCGTGCAGCCTGCGGAGTGAGGAACGCCACATGTCCATCCTGAAAAAACACACGGCGCTCGAGAAGAACGCGACCCTGCTGCTGATCGCCTCGCTCGCGGTGGTCACCGTGGGCGGCATGGTGGAGATCGCGCCGCTCTTCTATCTGCAGAACACGATCGAGAAGGTGGAGGGCATGCGCCCCTACACCCCGCTCGAACTCGCCGGGCGCAACATTTATGTCCGCGAGGGCTGCTATGCCTGCCATTCGCAGATGATCCGGCCGTTCCGCGACGAGGTCGAGCGCTACGGGCACTACAGCCTCGCGGCGGAGTCGATGTACGATCACTCCTTCCAATGGGGCTCCAAGCGCACGGGCCCCGATCTCGCCCGCGTCGGCCAGCGCTACTCGAACGAGTGGCATGTCCAGCATCTGATCGAGCCGCGCGCGGTCGTGCCGGAATCGGTGATGCCGAGCTATGCCTTCCTCCAGGAGACGCCGCTCGTCGTGGACGGGATCAAGGCCCATCTCGTCGCCAACCGGCGGGTCGGCGTTCCCTATACGGACGAGATGATCGCCAATGCCGAGGCGGATATGAGGGCGCAGGCCGATCCCGACGGGGACCTCTCCGGGCTGGAATCGCGCTATCCCAAGGCCAAGGCGGCCAATTTCGACGGGAAGAAGCAGGTCCTGACGGAAATGGACGCGCTGGTCGCCTATCTCCAGATGCTCGGCACGCTGGTCGATTTCTCGACCTATAACGAAACCTCCGGCTACCGCTGAGGAGGCGCCGATGGAAGCCTACACCGCCATGCGGCATTTCGCGGATGTCTGGGGCCTGCTCTGCATGACCCTGTTCTTCGTCGGTGCCGTGATCTTCGCGTTCCGTCCCGGCAGCCGCTCCCTCGCCGACGAGGCCGCCCGCATTCCTTTCAAGGACGACTGACATGAGCGAGAAGGACGTCGACGAGCTTTCCGGGGTCTCCACGACAGGCCACGTGTGGGACGGCATCAGGGAACTCGACAATCCGATGCCGCGCTGGTGGCTCATCGTCTACTACGCGACCGTCGTCTGGGCCGTCCTCTACATGTTCGCCTATCCGGCCTGGCCGCTCATCCGCACGGCGACTACGGGCCTGCTCGGCTATTCCAGCCGCAAGGAGATCTCGACGGAGCTGGAGGCGGCGAAGGCGGCCAAGGCGGGCTACACCGCGGCGATCGCCTCCAAGTCGATCGACGAGATCCTCGCCGACGAGAAGCTGCGGACCTTCGCCGTCGCGGCGGGCGCCGCCGCCTTCAAGGTCAATTGCGTGCAGTGCCACGGCTCCGGCGCGCAGGGGTCTCCCGGCTATCCGAACCTCAACGACGACGATTGGCTGTGGGGCGGCCGTCCGCAGGACATCCTTCAGACCATCACGCACGGCATCCGCTACGCGGAGGATCCCGAAACCAGGGCGGTGGACATGCCGGCCTTCGGCAGCATTCTCCAGCCGCAGCAGGTCAAGCAGGTCGCCGCCTTCGTGCATTCGCTGTCGAACAAGGCCGACAGCGTGAAGCCCGAGGATCTTGCCGCGGGCAAGACGATTTTCGCGGAGAACTGCGCCGCCTGCCACGGCCCCGAGGGCAAGGGCAACCACGAATTCGGCGCTCCCAACCTGACGGATGCGATCTGGTTCTACGGCTCGACGGTGGACGCCATCGCCGCACAAGTGAGGTCGCCGAGGCACGGCGTTATGCCGGCCTGGGGCGCGCGCCTCGGCCCGACCACCGTCAAGGAACTGGCAGCCTATGTTCATTCGCTCGGAGGAGGTCAATAGGCCGGTTGTGGGACTGAAGGCATAGGTCCTGCGGCGCCGGGATTTCGGTCCGCCGGAAGAAGGCGGGTTCGACGGCGCCACGGGCGAGGCTCGTGACGATCAGGGATGGCGGGAGACGCATGGAAGAATAGCCGGCGCCTCACCGGGGCGCGGTTAGGAGACCATGACATGCTCAAAACGTCGGAAGTCGAGACGTTTGATGCGACGGCGGTGAATGCCGCGAAAGTGCGCCAGCCGCTCTATGCTCCGCGAAAGAAGATCTTTCCGAAGCGCGCCGAAGGCCGCTTCCGGCGCTTCAAGTGGATCGTGATGGCGGTGACCCTGGGCATCTATTATCTGGTGCCCTGGATCCGCTGGGACCGCGGCCCCTATGCCCCCAACCAGGCCGTCCTGGTCGACCTCGCGAACCGGCGCTTCTATTTCTTCCCGATCGAGATCTGGCCGCAGGAATTGTACTACGTGGCCGGCCTCCTGATCATGGCCGGCTTCGGGCTTTTCCTCCTGACATCGACGATCGGGCGGGCATGGTGCGGCTATACGTGCCCGCAAACCGTTTGGGTCGATCTCTTCCTCGTAGTCGAGCGCGCCATCGAGGGCGACCGCAATGCGCGCATCAAGCTCGATCACGGTCCCTGGACGCGCGACAAGGTGGTCAAGCGGGTGTCCAAGCATGCGATCTGGCTCGCCATCGCGGTGGCGACGGGCGGCGCCTGGATCTTCTATTTCGCCGATGCGCCGACCTTGCTGCGCCAGCTCGTGACCGGGCAGGCCGCCGCCGTGGCCTATATCACGGTGATGATCCTGACCGGGACCACCTACGTGTTCGGCGGCCTGATGCGCGAGCAGGTCTGCACCTATATGTGCCCCTGGCCGCGCATCCAGGCGGCGATGCTCGACGAGAATTCGCTGACCGTCACCTATAACGACTGGCGGGGCGAGCCGCGCTCGCGCCATGCGAAGAAGGCCGCCGCGGCGGGGCAGGCGGTGGGCGACTGCGTCGATTGCAACGCCTGCGTCGCGGTCTGTCCCATGGGCATCGACATCCGGGACGGGCAGCAGCTCGAATGCATCACCTGCGCGCTCTGCATCGATGCCTGCGACGGCGTGATGGACAAGCTCGGCCGAAGCCGGGGGCTCATCGCCTACGCGACGCTCGCGGAATACGATTCCAACATGGCGCTGGCGACCGCGGGCGGAACCTCTCCCGTCGATCCGAGGAGGGTGCACGACGCGGACGGCAAGCTGTCGGAGAAGATCAGCACCTTCCATTTGCGCAAGCTGCTGAGGCCGCGCGCGCTCGCCTATCTCGGGGCGTGGTTGGCGGTGGGGCTCGGCCTGCTCGTCGCGCTGATGACGCGCGAGCGGCTCCAGGTGAACGTCCTGGCCGACCGCAATCCGCAATACGTGGTCCTCTCGGACGGCTCGATCCGCAACGGCTTCACGGTCAAGCTGCTCAACATGATCCCGGAATTGCGCACGCTCGAGGTGAGCCTCCAGGGCCTGGAAGGCGCGGAAATGAGCGTTCTGGGCATGGACCATCCGCCGGGCCGCTCCTTCTCGGTCGAGGTGGAGCCGGACAGGCTGAAGACGCTGAAGGTCTTCGTGCGCCAGCCGCGCGAGAACGTCGCCGGCCGGGCGCAGCATTTCCGCTTCGTGGTCGAGGACAAGGCCGGGTCCGAAAGCGACCGCTACGACGCCACATTCGAGGCACCGGAGATCAGCAAATGAGAGCCGCGGACGGAGGCCGGGAACTGACCGGCCGGCATGTGCTGGCGATCCTGGTCGCCTTCTTTTCGGTCGTCATCGCCGTCAACCTGACGATGGCCTATCTGGCCCGCGCGAGCTGGACGGGTTTCGTCGTCGAGAACGTCTATGTGGCGAGCCGGGAGTTCAACGACCGGGCGGAGGAGGACCGCACCCAGGCGGCGCTCGGCTGGACATCGGAGCTGGCCATCGCCGACGGCAAGATCACCTATCGGCTGAGGGACCGACGGGGCGCCATGGTGAAGGTGGCGCGCGCGACCGCGAGCCTGCGCCGGCCGGCGACCGTGGTGGACGACCGGGACGCGTTCCTGGCCCGCCAGCCGGACGGATCGCTATCCGCGCCCGTCGAGTTGCACGACGGCGTGTGGATCATCGAGATCCATGCCGATGCCGGCCTCGCCAAGCCCTATCGCGACCGGCGGCGGCTCGTCCTGCGCAACGGTGCCGCCTCATGAGCTGCTGCGCGCCGGCGGCCGATCCGGGCGCCGGCATTCTGTCCTCCGAGGAGCTGCGCCACGCCGCGCGCAGCCTCGGGGACGGAACCGCCCAGGTCGAGCTGTCGGTGCCGGCCGTGCATTGCGGCGCCTGCATCCATGCCGTGGAACAGGAGCTGTCACGGCTCCACGGCGTGGTCAGCGCCCGCGTGAACCTGTCGACCCGGCGGGTTTCGGTCCGTTTCGAGGAGGAGGCGCCGCCGCCCTTGTCCGAGACGCTGACCCGGCTCGGCTATCCGCCTCACCTCTTCGACGACAGCGCCCTCGAAAGCGACCGGACGCTGAAGGAGCTGGTGCGGGCCGTGGCCGTGGCCGGCTTCGCCGCCGGCAACATCATGCTCCTGTCGGTCTCGGTCTGGTCCGGGGCGGAGGCGGCGACGCGGGACCTGTTCCATTGGATCTCCGCGCTGATCGCCCTGCCGGCCCTGGCCTATGCGGGCGGCGTCTTCTACCGCTCGGCCTGGAGCGCGCTGCGCCACGGGCGCATGAACATGGACGTGCCCATCGCCATCGGCGTGACGCTCGCCTATGCGATGAGCCTCTACGAGACCGTCCACCACGGCGAGCACGCCTATTTCGACGCGGCCGTCTCGCTCCTGTTCTTCCTCCTGATCGGCCGCACGCTCGACCACATGATGCGCGACAGGGCGCGCTCGGCCGTGCAGGGGCTGGCCCGCCTCGCCCCGCGCGGGGCGGTGGTGATGGCCGCCGATGGCAGCCGCGAATACCGGGAGGTTCGCGAGATCGCGCCGGGCATGCGCCTCCTGGTGGCCGCCGGCGAGCGCATTCCGGTCGATGCCCGGGTGGAGAGCGGCATCTCCGACCTCGACTGCTCGCTGATCAGCGGCGAAAGCCGGCCCCAGCGCATCGAGCCGGGCGGGCTCGTGCGGGCCGGGACGCTCAACCTCACTGGCCCGCTGCTGCTGGAGGCTGCGGCCCGCGCCGAGGATTCCTTCCTCGCGGAGATGGTGCGCCTGATGGAGGCGGCCGAAGGCGGGCGCTCGCGCTACAGGCGCATCGCCGACCGGGTCTCGGCCTATTACGCGCCGGTGGTCCACCTGACGGCGCTCCTGACCTTCCTCGGCTGGATGGCGGTCGACGGCGACTGGCACAAGGCGCTGACCATCGCCATCGCGGTGCTGATCATCACCTGCCCCTGCGCTCTCGGGCTCGCGGTGCCGATCGTCCAGGTGGTGGCCGCCCGCCGCCTGTTCGAGCGCGGCGTGATGGTGCGGGACGGCTCGGCCATGGAGCGGCTGTCGGACATCGACACGGTCGCCTTCGACAAGACCGGCACCCTGACGATGGGGCGCCCCTGGCTGGTCAACGGGGCGGAGATCGCGCCCGACATGCTGTCCTTTGCCGCGAGCCTCGGCGCCCATTCGCGTCATCCGCTCTCGCAGGCGATCGCGCAGGCCGCAGGCGGGCGGGCCGGTATCCGCGATTTCGACGAGATCCGCGAAGTTCCCGGCTTCGGCATGGAAGGCCGGGCGGAGGGCTCGCTCTGGCGGCTCGGCCGGGCCGATTGGGCGCTGGGTCCGGACGGCGATCCCGCGGCCTCGGATCTGTCCGGCACGGTGCTCGCGCGCGACGGCCGGCTTTGCGCGCGGTTCCGATTCGAGGACGCGCCGAGGCCGGGCGCGGCCTTCGCCGTCCAGGCGCTGCGGCAGGCGGGCAAGTCGGTCGAGATGCTGTCCGGGGATATCGAGGCGAATTGCCGCCAGGTCGCCGAAAGCCTCGGCATTCCCCGCTACGCCGCCGCCCTGGTTCCGTCCGGGAAGGTGGCGCGCATCGCCGAGATCGCGGAAGGCGGCCGCAAGGCGCTCATGGTCGGGGACGGGCTGAACGACGCGCCCGCGCTCGGCGCCGCCCATGTCTCGATGGCGCCCGCGACCGCCGCCGATATCGGCCGCAACGCCGCCGATTTCGTGTTCCTGCGCGACAGCCTCGACGTGGTTCCCTTCGCCGCCGGGATCTCCAGGCGGGCCGCGGGGCTGATCCGCCAGAATATCGCTCTCGCCATTCTCTATAATGTGATAGCGGTTCCCATCGCCATTCTGGGCTATGTCACGCCCCTGATCGCCGCGATCGCGATGTCGACTTCGTCGCTTCTGGTCATCGGCAATGCCTTGCGGCTGCTCGGAATGCGGGAGGGGGCTTCCGGCGCGGCCGACACCGCCCCGGCCATGGGCCCCGCATCGCGAGAGGTCGAGGCATGAGCGTTCTCGTCTATCTCCTGCCGGCCGCCCTGCTCCTCGGCTTCGGCGGTCTCGGCGCTTTCCTCTGGGCGCTGAGGAGCGGCCAGTACGAGGACATGGACGGCGCCGCCGAGCGGATCCTCATCGACGAGGAGCCGGGGGAGAAGCGCAGGTCGCGCTGAACTCCCGCAGCCCTACCGGCACAGCTCCTCATAGGCACCCCGATAGTACCGGCGCAGGTTCGAGAGGTGCAGGCCGTCCGCCGAGAGGCCGGCCTTGGCCTGCCAGAACGCCCCGTCGCGAGCCTCGGCGAAGACGTCCTTCACCGTGCAGCCTTGCGCGGCGCAGATGTCGCGCAGGACCTGCGTATAGGTCTCGATCGAATCGACGTCGAAATACTTGGCCGTCTGAAGCGGCACGGGCGGCACGGCGACGACCACGACCGGCGCCCCGGTCTCGCCGGGGCGGGGGATGAGCGCCACGGCGGAGGCGCGGAGGGCGGCGAGCGAGGCGGGGCCGCCGGGATTCGGCTTCTTCAGGAGGTTGTTGAGCCCGACCGAGAGCAGCACCGCGGAGGGCGGCGACCGGAACCTGATCGAATCGAGGAAGCGCAGGTAGTCGCCCGCCTTTGCCCCGCCGACGCCGCCATTGACGATCTCGCGGCCGCAGGGAAGGGGCTCGGGCGAATAGAGTTCCATATAGGAATCGCCGGCGAGGAAGACATAGCCGGGGGGCGCATCCGCAAGATGGGCGTTGATCGCGAAGAGGCGCTCGTTGCCATAGACGACGGCGCTGATATGCGGCGCCGGCCGCAGCGCCCAGCCCAGCCCGAAACCGGCCGCCCCGAGCGCGAAGGCGCCGAGAGCAAGTGCAATGCGACCCCGGCGGCCCGCCTGCCTGCGCTCCGTCTTCCCTTCGCGCTCCTTGTCCGGCCCGGTCATGACTTTCCTTCGTCGCAATTTCCGCCGACCCCGGAGGGGCCTTGCGCGTTAGCGCAGGCATCCACCGGAGAAAAGCCATGCATGCCCGTCTTCATCGCCGTTCCGTCCTCACGGGCTTCGCGGCCCTTGCCCTCGCGGGCTCCGCGCGGGGCGCGGCCGCGCAGGCGGGGCCCTATTCCCTGCCGCCGCTCCCCTATGCGGCCGATGCCAACGAGCCGCATATCGACGCGCGCACGATGGAGATCCATCACGGCAAGCACCACCAAGCCTATGTGACCAACCTGAACGCGGCGCTGAAGGACCAGGGAGAGCTGGCCAAATTGCCGCTCGAGCAGCTCCTGGCGGGGCTCGACAAGGTTCCCGAATCGGTCCGCACCGCGATTCGGAACAATGGCGGCGGCCATGCCAACCATTCGATGTTCTGGCAGGTGATGGGCGGCAAGGGCGGCGAGCCTGCGGGCGAGGTGGCGGCCGCGATCGAGCGCGACCTCGGCGGCTTCGCGAAGCTCAAGACGGATTTCAACGGCGCCGGGGCGCGGGTCTTCGGATCGGGCTGGGTCTTCGTCACCGTCGACAGGGACGGCAAGCTCGCGCTGACGGCGCGGCCCAACCAGGACACGCCGCTCATGGAGGGCAAGCGCGTCCTCTTCGGCAACGACGTCTGGGAGCACGCCTATTACCTGAAATACCAGAACCGGCGCCCCGACTATCTTGCGGCGTGGTGGAACGTGGTGGATTGGTCCAGGATCGCCGAGCGCTACGCGGCCGCGAAGGCCGGCACGCTCACCATCTGACAGAGGAATGCATGGCCCAGCCGATCGCCAATCCCCGCAAGGCCGCTCATCCGATCGAGCCGATCTTCACCGAGCGCTGGTCTCCGCGCTCCTTCACCGGGGAGGACATCCCGGTCGGAACCCTCATGAGCATCCTGGAGGCGGGACGCTGGGCCCCCTCCTCCTACAATTCGCAGCCCTGGCGCTTCATCTGGGCGCGGCGCGGCACGCCGGCCTTCGACGTCTTCATGAAGCTGCTGCTGCCGGGCAACCAGGCCTGGTGCAAGGATGCCTCGGCCCTCGTCTTCGTGGCCTCCTCGAAGACGATGACGGTCGCGGGCAAGGACGAGCCCGTGCCCTCCCGCACCCATTCCTTCGATGCGGGGGCGGCCTGGATGGCCGTGTCGATGCAGGCCCACGCCCTGGGCTGGCATACGCACGGCATGATCGGGGTCGATTTCGAGACCGCCGCCGAGGTGCTGGGGGTGCCGGAGAATTTCCACCTGGACATGGCCTTCGCCATCGGGCGGCGCGACGATCCGGCCAAGCTCTCCGAGCCCCTGCGGGCCCGCGAGGCGCCGAACGATCGCAGGCCGCTCGCGGAGACCGCCTTCGAGGGCGCCTTCCCGGCCTGAGCGATCCGTGGTCCTGCCCCTTCGCGCGCTCGCGAGCCGGCCGCGCCTGCTCGCCGGGGTCGCGGCGGGCCTCGTGGCCGGCATCCTCTTTCCGGGTGGCGCGACGACGCGGCTCCTGGTCGGCTGGGATTGCGGAATCCTCGTCCATCTCCTCCTCGTCGCGGCGATGATGGTGCGGGCGGACGAGGACGACCTCCAAAGCCGGGCGGCCCGCGAGGAGGCGGGCGCCGCTCTGGTCCTCGCCTTCTTCGCCCTGGCGGCGCTGGCGAGCCTCGGGGCGATCGCGGTCGAGCTTCGGAACGTCCGGGCCGATGCCGGCGCTCTCGCCCTCGGCAACGGTGTTCTCGCCGGCGCCACGATCCTGCTCTCGTGGCTGTTCGCGCATACGATGTTCGCGATCCATTACGCCCACGACTATTATGCCGGGAAGCAGGATCGGAAGGGGCTGAAATTTCCGGGCAGGGCTCCGCCCGATTACTGGGACTTCCTCTATTTCTCCTTCAACCTGGGCGCCGCCGCCCAGACCTCAGACGTGCAGGTGGAATCGCCGCGCATGCGGCGCTTCGTGCTCGCCCATACGATCGTCTCGTTCCTGTTCAACACGGCTGTCCTCGCGCTCGCCATCAATATCGGCGCCTCGCTGCTGGGAGGGTCTTGAACAGGCGGGGATCGTTCCCGCCCGAGGTTGACGCGCGCCTCTTCCTTCCCCTATAGGCAAGCCCTTCACGAACGCGCCCCGGCCGGACGGACGCGGCGGCTTGACCGCCCGCGCTCCCGGCCGCGAGATCAGGAACACCATCATGTCCCGCCGCTGCGAACTGTCCGGTAAGGCCGTGCTCGTCGGCAACCTCGTCAGCCACTCCAACCGCAAGACGAAGACGCGCTTCCTGCCGAACCTCGTCAACGTCACCTTGCAGTCGGAGAAGCTCGGCCGCTCGGTGCGCCTGCGCATCACCGCCCACGCCCTGCGCTCGGTCGAGCATCGCGGCGGGCTCGACGCCTATCTCGCCAAGGCGGCCGACGGCGAGCTGTCGCTCAAGGCCCGCCGCCTGAAGAAAGAGATCGCCGATCTCCAGGCGGCCTGAGGGGCCTCGGCCTCCGGTTCCGGTTCGCTGGAACAGAGCCCCGATCGGATGACGGGCGGGAAGCGGGCCTAGCCCGGCTTGGCGCTTGCCGATTCGACGACGGTGCGAGCCCTGGGAACCCGGCTCGGCACCTTCACCCAGGCTTCGCCTTCGAGCACCGTTTCGCCGTCCACCGTGCAGGTGCAGTGGAGGCGTGCCCGGTGCTTCTCCGGGATCAGCTCGGCCACCGCGACCTCGACCTTGACGGTGTCGCCGATGCGGACGGGCGCGCGGAAGTTCAGCGTCTGCGAGATATAGATCGCGCCGGGGCCCGGCAGGCGCGTCCCGAGGACGGCCGAGATCAGGCTCGCCGTGTAGAGGCCGTGCGCGATGCGGCCGCCGAAAGGCGTCCTCGCCGCGAAATGCTCCGAGAGATGGATGGGGTTGCGGTCGCCCGTCACCTCGGCGAAGCCGACGACGTCGGAAGATTCGATCTTCTTCTCGAGGGTCTCGACGAGTCCGATCGACAGGTCCTCGAAATCGAGGTGACGCAGCTCGAGAAACATGAATTTCCTTTCCCTGCCGCGTCTTTTTCAGCGCGTTCCGGGCCGCGAGTCCAGCGCGACCGAAGGAGGGGCGTCAGGGACTGAAGACCAGGGTCAGGAAGACGAAGAACACGCCCAGATGCACCGCGCCTTCGAGCATGGTGGTGCGCGTGCCGGTGAACGTGAGCGTCGAGAGCATCAGGGTCATGGCGAGCAGGACCATGTTGGTCGGCGACAGGCCGAGCACGACCTGCTGCCCGGTGAGAAGCCCGATGCCGATCACGGCCGGCACCGTGAGCCCCAGCGTCGAGGCGGCGGCGCCGAGGCACAGGTTGATGGCGCGCTGGAGCTGGTTCGCCGTGATCGCCCGCAGCGCGGTGATGCATTCGGGCGTGAAGACCACCATCGCGATCAGGATGCCGCCGAGGGCCGGCGGCGCGCCCAGGCGGGTGATGCCGTAATCCAGCACCTTGGCGAGGCTCTTCGACAGGATGACGATCGGCAGGATGTTCGCCAGGAGCAGGATGACATGCGGCAGGATGGACGCCTTCTGCTTCTCCGCCTCCGTCCCCTCGGGAGAATGGGCGGCCGCCGCGCCCGGCCCGGCCTGTCCCTCGTCCGGCGGCTCGCGGTAGAACTCGCTGTGCCGCCCCGTCTGGAGAGCGAGGAAGGCCCCGTAGAGCAGGACGGTGAAGAGCGAGAAGCTGATCGATTGCGTCTGGGTCAGCGTGCCGCCGGCGGTCGAGGTCGTGAAATTGGGAAGGATCAGGGGGATGACCGAGAGCGGAATGATCACCGCGAGATAGGACGAGGCGCCCTTCAGGTTGTAGCGCTGGGAGAAATGCTTGATCCCGCCCAGCATGAGCCCGAACCCGACGACGCCGTTCAGCACGATCATCAGCACGGCGAACATCGTGTCCCGCCCGAGCGTCGGCGAGCCGTGCGCGCCCAGCATCACCGCCGAGATCAGCGCGACCTCGATGATCACGATGGCGAGGGTCAGGATCAGGGTGCCGTAGGGCTCGCCGAGCCGGTGGGCGAGTTCCTCCGCCTCGTGCACGACGCCGAAGGCGGACCACACGATCACGACGAGGAGCCAGTCGAAGATCAGGAACGAGGAGAACGGGACCTCCATCTGCGCGAGAAGGGGCTTGCCCGCGAAGATGAAGGCGGCGACGCTCGCCCAGGCGACGGCGAGGCGGAGGATGGTGACGGGCATGGCGGGGTCGTCGCGAGATCCGGGAAGGTCGACATTCCCGCTCCGGCCGGCGAGGTCAAGCGGGCGCGGATGTCGCTAGCCGGCCATTCGTGCCCGCGGATGCGCCGATTGGTAGGCGGCGAGGAGGCGGGAGGAATCGACCTGCGTGTAGATCTGGGTCGTCGAGAGCGAGGCGTGGCCGAGGAGTTCCTGGATCGCCCGCAACTCGCCCCCGCGCGCAAGGAGATGGGTCGCGAAGGAATGGCGGAGCGCATGCGGGGTCGCGCTGTCGGGCAGGCCGAGCGCGCCGCGCAGCCGCGCCACCGCGAGCTGGATGATTCGCGGCGAGAGCGGTCCTCCCCTCTGGCCGACGAAAAGCGGCCCCTCCGGCGGCAGGGGGTAGGGGCAGGCTGCGAGATACGCCTCGACGGCGTCCCGGACGGGCCGGATCACCGGCACGGCGCGCGTCTTCCCGCCTTTGCCGAGCACCCGCACGCTGTCCGTCTCTCCGGTCGGGGCGTCGCGGCGCAGGAGGCCCAAAGCCTCGGAAATGCGCAGCCCGCAGCCATAGAGAAGCGAGAGGACGGCCGCGTCGCGCGCGAGCACCCAGCGCTCGCGCTCCTCGCCCGCCCGCGTCGTTTCCTCCGTCATGGCGAGGGCGGCGCTCGCCGCCACCGGCTTCGGCAGGGATTTCGACAGGCGCGGGCCCCGGACGGCCGAGAAGGCGGCCGGCGTGCCGTGGCCCTCGCGCTCGAGATGGCGCGCGAAGGAGCGCAAGGCCGCGAGCTGGCGCATCAGCGACCGGCTTTCGATTCCCTCGCGCCGCCGGGCGGACAGGAAGGCGCGGATGTCGAGCGGCTTCAGACCGACGACCAGGGCAGGGGAGGGCGCCTCGCCCAGATGGCCGGCGAGGAACGTCACGAACTGGCGCAGGTCGCGCCCATAGGCTTCCACGGTCTTCGGCGAGAGGCGCCGCTCGGAGGCGAGCACCGTGAGCCAGGAGGAGGTCGCCTCGCGCAGCGAGGCCGTGCCGAAGAGCCCGGCGGGGGCTTCCCCGCCGGCAACCGGCGCCGGCCCGGTCCCGGACAGGCGCGCCGCGGCACGGCCCGGGCGGGGCGGGGCGGGGGATCTCCCCGCTTGCGCGCTCATCGCGAACTCACCATTTTCCGGCCTCGTCCCCGCCTTTGCGATCCGCCCCGGACCTTTCGGACGCTGCCCGGGGCCGGGCTCGCATGCTCCGATCCGCGAGGTGGCGCCGCCCGGGGGAATCATGATCGAACCTTGCCCCAATCTGGGCCTTCGAGGTTAGTGTTTCGACAATGACGGCGCGCGTCGCCGAGGTGCTGATTCCGCTCGCCCTCGACCAGACCTACAGCTACGCGATTCCTGCCGAGATGGCGCTCGCGCCCGGCGATGTCGTCGCGGTGCCGCTCGGGCCGCGCAGCCGCGTCGGCGTGGTCTGGGAGACGCGCGCGGGGGGCAGCGGCAATCTCAAGGCGGTCGAGGGGCGGATCGAGGCGCCCCCGATGCGGCCCGCTTTGCGCAAGCTCGTCGATTTCATCGCCCGCTACACCCTCGCGCCGAGGGGATCGGCGCTCGCCCTCGCCCTGCGCCTTCCGGGCGGGGCGCCCGAAACCGTACGTCTCGGGGTGCGCCTCGCCGGCCCCCTGCCGGAGCGCATGACGCCGGCCCGCCGCCGCGTCGTCGAGGCTGCCGCGGGGGGGCTCGTCCATGGCAAGGGCGATCTCGCCAAGCTCGCCGATGTGAGCATGGGCGTCATCGACGGCCTCGTCGATGCCGGCACGCTGGAGACCCTGGCGCTGGCGGCGGCACCCGTCGCCGAGCCGCCCGATCCCGCCTTCGCCGCGCCCGATCTCTCCCAGCGCCAGCGCGCGGCGGCGGAGGTTCTGGCCGCAGCCGTCGCGACGGCCGCCGAAGGGGAGGGCGGACCGCCCCCCGTGATCCTCCTCGACGGCGTCACGGGATCGGGCAAGACGGAGGTCTATTTCGAGGCGGTTGCCGAATGCATCCGGCGCGGGCGCCAGGCGCTGATCCTGATGCCGGAGATCGCGCTCACCGGCGCCTTCCTGGAGCGCTTCGCCGCGCGCTTCGGGACGAGGCCGGCGGCCTGGCATTCGGCCGTGGGGGCGCGGCGGCGCGAGCGCATCCTCGCGGGCGTCGAGGAAGGGGAGGTCGCGGTGGTGGCAGGCGCCCGCTCGGCCCTGTTCCTGCCCTTCCGGGATCTCGGCCTCCTCGTCGTCGACGAGGAGCACGAGCAGGCCTACAAGCAGGAGGACGGTGTCGCCTATCACAGCCGCGACATGGCGATCATGCGCGGGCGCCTGGAAGGCGCGCCCGTGATCCTCGCCTCGGCGACGCCCTCGATCGAGACGCGGGTCAATGCGAGCCGGGGGCGCTATGCCCGCCTCGTCCTGCCCGAGCGCTTCGGCGGCCGGACGCTCCCCTCTATCACGCCGCTCGACATGCGGCGCGATCCCCCGCCGCCCGGCCGCTTCTTGTCGCCGCGGCTGGTCCGGGAGATCGAGCAGGCCCTCGCGGCGGGCGAGCAGGCCCTGCTCTTCCTCAACCGGCGGGGCTTCGCGCCCCTGACGCTGTGCCGGGCCTGCGGCTACCGCTCCTCCTGCCCGAACTGCTCGGCCTGGCTCGTCGAGCACAGGTTCCGGCGCGCGCTCGTCTGCCATCATTGCGGCCACACGGAGCGGGTGCCGGAAGCCTGCGTGGCCTGCGGCACGGTCGGATCGCTCGTGCCCTGCGGGCCGGGGGTCGAGCGCATCGCCGAGGAGGTGGCGCGGCTCCTGCCGCAGGCGCGGCGGATCGTCCTGTCGAGCGATTTTCCCGGCGGCACGGAGAGGCTGCGGACGGAGCTGGAATCGGTGGCGGCAGGGGAGGTCGACATCGTCATCGGCACCCAGCTCGTGGCCAAGGGCCACAATTTCCCCGCCATGACGCTGGTCGGCGTGCTCGACGCCGATATCGGCCTGACCTCGGGAGATCCACGAGCGTCCGAGCGCACCTTCCAGCTTCTCCAGCAGGTCACGGGCCGGGCGGGGCGGGGCGCGAAGCCCGGCCGGGCCTTCGTCCAGACCTACCAGCCGGACCATCCCGTCATCGCCGCCCTCGTCTCGGGCGAGGCGGAGCGGTTCTACGCGGAGGAGACCGCCGCCCGCGAGGCGGCGGGCCTGCCCCCCTTCGGGCGCCTTGCGGCCCTCGTCGTCTCGGGCGAGGACAGGGCCGCCGCCGAGGCCCATGGCCGGATGCTCGCCCGCTGCGCCGAGCCGCCGTCCGGCATCATGGTGCTCGGCCCGGCGGAGGCGCCGCTCGCGCTGATCCGCGGGCGCTACCGCTTCCGCCTGCTGGTGAAGACGGAGCGGGAGGTGAACATCCAGGCTTATCTGCGCGCCTGGCTCGCCCGCGCCGGCAAGCCGCGCGGCTCGGTCCGCGTCGCGGTGGATGTCGATCCGATGAGCTTTTTCTAGAGCATGATCCCGGTGGTCATGTTTCCTTGGGAGGGATCGCAAATGTTCCACTGTGGTCAAGATGATGGCGCGCCTCGCACGCGCTCGAAAATCATCCGGTAAATCACGTCGTCCCCGGTCACCGGGTCCCGGCCGGGGGCTCCGCTGATCACAAGCTTATTGCCGGCGAGCTTGAACGGCCTGACCAGTGGCTCACGGCCCCAGACCGGGTTCCAGCTTCCATCGACGGTATGAATCACCGTCTCGTCTTCGATGGTATAAGAAGCAGTATATGCCAGCATCGAATCGAACAAATCCGCCTTTTGCTTTTGGGTAAGCGGGCCGTCCGGGATTGGCCTGTCCCGTCGCTGGACGAATGCCATCATCCGGCCGTCGGCATGATACGCAATGTAGCCGACAGGATCGGGGCCGAGCGCGTCCTGGACCTCTCCGGTGGCGATGGACGTGCGTGTCCAGGAAAGCATTTTCCATGTGCCGAGAAGCTCTGCTGAATCTGCCATGATCCCCTCCCGATGCAGCCAGGACAGGTTTCGGAACTCCGCATGGTGCGATGTTTCTTAAAGCCCGAAAGGCTTCCTATACTCGCCGGGGAACGACGGGGAAGGAGGATGCCATGGATCTGGGAATCGAAGGGCTGAGAGTCCTCGTCACCGCCGGGGCCAATGGCATCGGGCTCAGCATCGCCAGGGCGTTCGAGAGTGAAGGCGCGAAGGTTCACGTCTGCGATGTCGACGACAAGGCTCTCGCCGACCTCGCCGTCGCGCGTCCTGGGATCACGTCGAGCAGAGCGGACGTGTCCGATCGCCAGCAGGTCGGCAGGCTCTTTGAAACCGCCCTCAGTCGGCTTGGAGGGCTGGATGCGCTGATCAATAACGCAGGGATAGCCGGCCCCACCGGCAGGGTCGATTCAATCGAGCCCGATGATTGGGATCGAACTATCGCGATCAACATCACGGGGCAGTTCAATTGCGCGCGGCTGGCCGTCCCGCATCTGCGCGGGAGCAAGAACCCGTCGATTGTCAATCTGTCCTCGATCGCAGGCCGATTGGGAATGGCGCGCCGCAGCCCCTATTGCGCGTCGAAATGGGCAGTGATCGGATTCACCAAATCGCTCTCGGTCGAACTCGGCCCCGAAGGCATCAGGGTCAACTCTGTATTGCCCGGTCTCGTGGAGGGCGACCGCCTGCGGCGCGTGATCGACGCGAATGCCAGAAGTCGCGGCGTCACCTTCGCCGAAGCGGAAGCGGAGTTCGTCTCCTATGTGTCGATGAAGACGACCGTCACGTCCCAGCAGATTGCCGATGCGATCCTGTTCCTGTGCTCGCCACGCGGGAGGACGATCTCCGGGCAGGCGATTTCCGTCTGCGGTGATGTTCAGATGCTATTCTGACGCAAAGAGCACATGGTCTGCATGGGACCGCCAGATCGTTTCACTGTATCGAGGAAGGTTTCGCGTGACGTCAGAAGGGGTTGAGACGATCGAGATCGCCGTGCCGGGCCTCGCCGGGGAGGCGGAGATCCGCGTCGATCGCTGGGGCGTGCCGCATATCCGGGCGGGAAGCCGGCGCGACCTGTTCTTCGTGCAGGGATTCAACGCCGCCCGCGACCGCCTCTGGCAGCTCGACATCTGGCGCAAGCGCGGCCTGGGCCTTCTGGCCGAGGATTTCGGGCCCGGCTACCTGGAGCAGGATCGGGCCGCGCGTCTCTTTCTCTACCGGGGCGAGATGGCGGCCGAATGGGCGGCCTACGGCGTCGAGGGCCTGGAAGAGATCGTGACCGCCTTCGTGGGCGGCCTGAACGCCCATATCGACCTTGCGCTGCGCGATCCCGAGGCGCTGCCGCCGGAATTCGCCGCGACGGGGACGCGCCCCGCCAGATGGGCGCCCGAGGACGTCCTGCGCATTCGCAGCCACGCGCTCGTCCACAACGTACTGTCGGAGGGATTGCGGGCGCAGGTCCTGGCCAAGGCCGGGCCCGACACGGACCTCGTCCGGCGCTCGATCGATCCGCCGCACGAATTGCAGGTGCCCGAGGGCTTCGATCCGGCCGACCTGCCCGCCGGCACCCTCGACCTGCTCCAGCTCGCGACCGCGCCGGTCGATTTTCCGCCGGAGCGCCTGGCCGCGACCCTTGCCGAGGCGGGGAACTGGCGGCGCGTGAACGCCCTGGGCGAGGTCTACGAGGCGCGGATCACCGATGGCTCCAACAACTGGGCCGTCGCCCCCGCCCGGACGGCGACCGGCCGCGCCCTGCTCGCGAGCGATCCCCATCGCGCCTACGCCATGCCCTCGCTGCGCTACGTCGTCCATCTCTCCTGCCCCGGCCTCGACGTCGTAGGGACCGGCGAGCCGGCGCTCCCCGGCATTTCCTTCGGCCATAACGGCCATGCCGCTTTCGCCATGACCATTTTCCCGGCCGACCAGGAGGATCTCTACGTCTACGAGACCGATCCCGCCGATCCGATGCGCTATCGCTACAGCGAGGGATGGGAGGCGATGCGGATCGTCACCGAAACGATCAGGGTCAAGGGCGCGCCCGACCAGCAGGTTGCGCTCGCCTTCACGCGACACGGGCCGGTGATCGCCCGGGACGCGGCGCGCCGCCGTGCGGTCGCGGTCCGCACCGTCTGGCTCGAGCCGGGCACGGCGGCTTATCTCGCGAGCCTTGCGGCCATGGAGGCGAGGACGCCCGAAGCCTATGGCGAGGCGCTTCGCGGCTGGGGGGCGCCGGGGGCGAACCACGTCTATGCCGATGCGGCGGGGCGCATCGCCTGGTTCGTCGCCGCCAAGGTGCCGAGGCGCGGGAGCTGGGACGGCCTGCTGCCGGTTCCCGGCGACGGACGCCACGAATGGGACGGGTTCTTCGGTCCCGGCGAATTGCCGCGTTCGCTCGACCCGGCGCGCGGATGGGTCGCCACCTCCAACCAGAACAACATCCCCGCCGGCTATCCCTACGAGGAGCGCAGGCTCGGCTTCGAATTCCTCGAGCCTTCGCGCGCCGACCGCATCGCGGAGGTGCTGGGTGCCGATGCGGCCCATTCGGTCGAGGCCGCGACGGCCCTTCAGACGGACGCCCTCTCGCTCCCGGCGCGGCGCATCGTGGCGCTCCTGAAGGAGGATGGCGGCCGGGCTTCGGCGCTCCTCCAGAATTGGGATTTCCGGCTCCTGGAGGACAGCGCGGCGGCGGCTTTGTTCGAGGTCTGGTGGACGCATCATCTGAAGCCCGCCCTGCTGATGAAGGCGGCCGGGGGAGATGCCGCCCTCGCCGCTCTCCTGGCGCCGGGCGACCACGAGACCCTGATCGGTGCGCTGGAGAAGCCCGGATCGGCGCCCTGGCTCGCGACGGAGCGCGCGCGCGATGCCTGCCTCGCCGAGACGCTCGCGGCGGCCTTCGCGCATTGCGGAGCATTGCTCGGCGAGGATCCGGCGAGCTGGCGCTGGGGGCGCCTGCACCACGGCTATTTCGAGCATCCGCTGAACCGGGCTTTTCCGAAGGCCGGATTGCGCGATGTCGGGCCCTTGCCGAAGGGCGGCTCGGTTTCGACCGTGATGATGTCCCGCTATCGGCCGGACGACTACCGGGCGATCACCGGCGCCTCCTTCCGCACCGTGATCGATGTCGGCAACTGGGATGCAAGCCGGTTCATCAACGCTCCGGGCCAGTCGGGCGATCCCCGCTCTCCCCATTACGACGATCTCGCCGCCATCTGGTCGAAGGGCGGCTATCATCCGCTCGTCTATTCCCGCGCAGCGGTCGAGGACGCCACCGTGCGGCGGATGGTGCTGAAGCCGGCGTGAGCGCCGGGAGGATCTACAGCCAGCGCGGATCGCTGGTGAATTCGATGTTCAGCCAATGGCTGGGCGGGGCGGCTTCGAGGCTCGCGGCGATTTCGTCGCGGATGGCGTCGAAGAAGCCGACCGGATGGGGGCCGAATCCCGGCGGGGCGAGGAAGGTCAGGTCCACGAAGCGCGCCCGGCCCGTTTTCGAGACGTAGCTGCTGAAATCCTGAAAGCCGTAGCGCTGCTGGATGTCCCGGGCGAGAAGGCGCACCTCCTCGTCGAGATCGCCCGGGGCCACGAGGAAGACGTCCTTCGCCGCCCGCCAGGAAGCCGCGAGCGGCAGGGGCAGCATGGCGAGGCTGAGCGCCGCCAGGACCGTCGGGTCGAGATAGGGCACGAGATGATCGTAGCGCGTGCCGCGCATCACCCCCGCCATCAGGAAGCCGATGCCGAGGGAGACGCTGAGGAGGCCGGAGACGAGCCAGTTCCGGGCATCGACCGCGATCAGCTCGGAGCCGAGCCGGCGGCCCTCCCGCCCCACCAGGACGGCGGCGGCGAGGGCCAGGAGCCCGGCGCCCAGGGCATAGAGCGCGCCCGGTCCGAACGAGACCTGCCGCCCCGTGCTGAAGAGGTCGTTCAGGGCGCCGAGGAAGGCGTAACCGCAGGAGAGCGACAGGGCGACGCTGTTGAGGAGCACCAGCATCGGCTCGAGATGCCAGAAGCCGAACTGGAAATGCCGGGTGCTGCCCCTGGCCAGGAGCGCCGAGACCCCGAGCGCCATGGCCGTCATCACCGCGTCGACCACGGAATAGACGCCGTCGAACACGATCGCGCCGGAATTGATCAGGAGGCCGACCGTGATCCCGATGGCGGCGTCGACGACGGTGACGGCGATCGACCAGAGCAGGACGCGCTGTTCCTCCCTGTTGTCATCGGACTGCACGGATCACCGGCCGGGAAGCTCAACGCCTGACGAGGTTAGCACA